>NZ_JBUBPF010000004.1:0-480908 GCF_054902115.1 Luteimonas sp. RIT-PG2_3
CGATTAACAGGCTGGTTAACAGGTCAATCAACGGGCCGATTAACAGACCGATGAACGGGCCGGTTAACGGGCCGGTTAACGGGCCGCGCCGGCTGCGCCAGTATCGCGCTCAACAATCCAGGGAAACGACTTTCAATGTCGGTGCGACTGCGCGGAACCTGAGCCGCGATGGCCGGTGCGGCCCCGCGTGGCTGGCAGATCCATCGCGCCTTCTGCGATCGCCCGAAGCTGAGACAGGAGTACGCCAGGCCATCCTGGCCCTGGATCCAGGTTTGGCCCGCGGGGAGCTCGAGGTTGAAGCCGGTTTTGCCGGTTTCGTCTTGCGAGCCACGCGCCGACGGACGGATTTCCATTTTGGTGCCGTCGTTCGTTTAATGGGTCATGGCAGGCATCGAAGACAAGCGGGAGAGTCCATCCCCCGACGCGACAGCGTCGGATGCCGTCGGGTCTGCGGAGTCGTTGGTCCGTGACTTCAATCAGTCCCTGGTTCGCATGCTGCAGTTGCGGCTGGGCTCGTACGAGGACGCACGTGAGGTGGCGCAGGAGGCCTACGCCAAGCTGCTCAACCTTGGCGGTACCCAGGTTGTCAGCTACCACCGCGCGTATCTGTTCCGCATCGCGCAGAACCTGGCCACCGACCTATTGCGACGTCGTGCCCATACCGATGTGCGGGTGCCGGACGATCTCGATGTCTGGCCGGATCCGGAGGCCGATCCCGAGCGATCCACCGCGGCGGCGCAGGTCATGGATCGGCTGCCTGCGATCCTTGCCGAGTTGCCGATCAAGTGCGCGGAATCGTTCCGACTGATCCGTGTGGAGCAACTCGGCTATCCCGAAGCCGCAGAACGCTTGGGATTGACCGAACGGATGGTCAGAATTCACGTGGCACGCGCTCTGGCACATTGCCAAGAGCGACTTGACGAAGGCAATGCGGGTGGCCGCAATGGATAGGAACCACATGGACGACAGGAAACGCGCCCTGGGCGAGGCCAGCGAATGGCTGCTGCGCCTGCAGGAAGAATCGCTGGCCGATGCCGACATCGAGACCTGGAGCCGCTGGATGGCGGCATCTCCGGCGCACGCCCGAGCCTTCGATGATCTCAGCGCCTTGTGGGAGGTATCGGCCGGGCTGAGCTCGGAGATGATGCAGCGCGCCCGAGCCGAGGCCGAACGGGACGCGTCGGCGCAGCCCGCGCCACTGAGGCAGGCGCCAGCTAGCGCATCACCAGCCCCCCCTTCGCAATCCGCTGCGTCGCAGCCCGAGGTCGCGCACACCACCGCCGCAACCCACCCGACCGCCTCGCAGGCGAACGCCTTCCAGGCGCCACGGCGTGGGGCGCAGAGACCGCGTCGTCGCAGCGGCTGGCTTGCGGCGGGGATCGCGGCCACGTTGGGGATCCTTGCGATCGGATTCTTCGCGGGCGGATTCCTCCCCTCCGGACCGACGACCTCCGAGGCGGCCCCGGTCCGGATCGCGACCGAAGCGGGCGAGCGCCGGCATGTGCGTCTGCCTGATGGCTCCACGATGGACCTGGATGCGTCCAGCGAGGTCGTGCTGCGGTTCGGTGTGCAGCGCCGCGACATCGCCCTGACGAAAGGACGAGCGTACTTCGATGTCGCCCACGACGCATCGCGACCGTTCGAGGTGCTGGCGGATCGCGTGGTCAGCCGTGCCGTGGGCACCCGGTTCTCGGTGTCGCATCGTGCCCAGCAGGAAGTGGCAGTCGCGGTCGGGCAGGGGCGTGTACAGGTGCGCCTGTCGGACTCCGATGGGGGGCGCGCGATTGCGGGCCAGGCCCGGATGGTCGAGGCTGGCGTCGACCAGCAGGTCAGCTATCGCGTCGACGGCGGGTTGCAGGGGCCGCGCCGCATCGATGCCGAGGCTGTGGTGTCCTGGCGTCAGGGCAGCATGACCTACCAGGCCGAATCCCTGGCCAATGTCATCGAGGATCTCAACCGTTATTCGTCCCTTCCGATCAGGCTGCAGGATCCGGCGCTGGGCAGGCTGCTGGTCACCGGTCGCTGGGACAGTGCCAGTGTCGACCGTTGGGTCGAAGGGCTCGCGCGTGCCCTGGGGCTGCGGCTGGAGCGTCAGCGGGACCAGATCCTGTTGCGTGCGCCCGTCGCGCAGGATGCCGGTTAGCAGCAGATGGTGGCGCCGCCAGAGGGAGTGCCACGCGCTGCATGGCCATTGCATCGGCATCGTCCACGGCCGGAAGATGCGGACGTGCATTCTTCATGGTCATCGCGATCGCCAAAACGTCTGCATCTGGCATTGCTGCTGGCCTGCATGCCTGCCCTTGCCGTCGTTCCCGGCCGTGTGCAGGCGCAGGCGACCGGTACCGGAGCGGCCGCAGGCTCGCACCGGATGGAATTCCGGATCCCGGCGCAGCCGCTGGGGGAGGCCCTGCTGGCGTTCTCCCGCCAGTCCGGACTGCAGTTGGCCGCCGTCGGCGACTTCGGTGGCGACCGTCGCAGTGCCGCGGTTGCCGGCGTCATGCATCCGCGCGATGCACTGCTCAGGCTGATGGCAAACAACCCGTTCCGGTTCGAGATCGTCGGCGACATGGCGATCGTGTCTGCAGGACGGCCTGGCGCAGCCGCCGCCGACCCTGCCGCGGCGCGGACCCTGTCCCGGCAGATCGAGACCAGCACCCTGTCGACGATCGTGGTCACCGCCCGCAGGCGCGACGAGCGCTGGATCGATGTGCCGATGGGATTGTCGGTCACCACCGGGGAGCAGATCGACGCGCTTGGGCTGGACAACGTCAGCGACGTCCTGCGGCTGTCGCCCGGCGTTGCCAGCGTGGACTCCGGCGCGGCCTTCACCCAGGTCCAGATCCGTGGCGTGTCGAGTTCGTTGGGCGGCAACGACAACGGTTACTACATCGATGATGTGCCCTTCACCGGCGTCACCGTGCCCTGGCATCCCGACACGCGCTCGTTCGATCTCGACCGCGTCGAGATTCTCAAGGGCCCGCAGGGCACGCTGTTCGGCGAAGGCTCGATGGGCGGCACGGTCCGCATCCTGACGCGTGCGCCCGAGCTGGGCAGGTTCGCTGCGGCGACCGAACTGGGGATTGCCTCGACCGAAGGCGGTGCCCAGGGCTGGAGCAGCAAGGTGATGGCGAACGTGCCGCTGGTGCAGGATCGCATCGCGCTGCGGCTGGTCAACACCGACGAATCGCTGCCGGGCTGGGTCGACGACGTCGACGGTACGCGCAACATCAACACGCAGGTGGTGCGTACGACCCGCGCCCGCCTGCGCTGGTCGGCCAGCGATCGATGGACAACGGACTTCAGCCACATGCGTTCGCGCACCGATGCCGATGGCGGCGGCTACGGCGCCGACGACGACCTGCGTTCGGACATCTATCTGCGCACGCTCGCGCGTTGGCAGTCGGACAGCGTGACCAGCAGCCTGGACATGGAGGGATCGCGCTGGCTGCTGGTATGGTCGGATGCGCAGCTGTCGTACCTCAACGACGGGATGATCACGCCGGACAAGCGCTTGGTCGCCGACATCCTGATCGATGTCCGGACCGCCGAGCTGCGCTGGTCGTCCAGTGGCGATGGACCCTGGACGTGGGTCGCGGGCTATGCGCATCGTCGCACGGGACGTCGCGATGCACTGCAACTGGAAGAGCTCAGCCTGGGGGGGCGACAGTCCAATCGCTCGAATGCCCTGTTCGGAGAGGCGACGTGGACGGCGCCCGACCGTGCCTGGTCGGTGACGGCCGGGTTGCGCTACTTCCGCGATGATGTCGACGCGCTGGCGCGTGCCCGCGACGAGGTGTTCCAGTCGCGCGCGACATTCCCGCGCTTCAATCCGAAACTTGGCGTGACCCGTCGCCTGTCCGGCGACCGCATGCTGTATGCCAGCAGTTCGACCGGGTTCCGCTCGGGGCAACTGCAGCCGGCGGAGTCGATGCTGGCCGCGGGCGAGGCGGGCGTCGAGCTGGCGCGCGTCGTCGTACCCGACACCATCATCTCGCACGAGGTGGGCATCAAGCAGATGCTGCTCGAGGGCCAGTTGCTGGTGCAGGGCGCGTTGTTCCACAGCCGCTGGCGCGATCTTCCGGTACGCGTTCCGCTCACCGACACGACCAATGGCCTGGCGAATGCGACCGGCGCGAACATGATCGGCGTCGAGTTCGGCGTCAGTTACGCGCCCATCAACGAACTGAAACTGGAGCTCGGTGGGACGCTGGTGCACGCGGTCTACAGTGCCGACGTTCCAGAGACCGAGTTGCGGGAAGGCACACCGGTCTATAACGTTCCCAAGTTCACGCTGGGCGGCTCGGCGCGATACGCGTGGCCGATACGCGATCAGTGGAAGGGCGTCGCCACCACAAGCGTCAGCTATCACTCGCGGCGCGAAACCACCCTGGTGGTCGGTGAGTCCGGCGACCCGATCCTGGCGGCGAACGTTCGCCTCGGGCTGGAGTCCGCGCAGGGCTGGGGGTGGTATCTGTATTGCGACAACGTCGGCAATACGCAGGGGGCCATCGATGGCCGCAACGCATTCTTCAATGCGACCCGGATGCGTCCGCGGACCTACGGGCTGGAATTCCGTTACGCCTACTGAGCGGCGGGGGGGCCGGCCTTACGGCAATCAGTCAGCGCCCACCTGGCTCGGACGCGCCCAGGCCTGGCCGTGAGGCAAGCGCCCTGTCCGACCATGGCTTAACGATTTCATTTCACTTTTACGACCCTGGTTCGTCTTGGCATCAGGTAGCCCGGCAACGGACGGCGAGACAGGCCGGTGCGCGGTGGCGACCTCTTCCTAAATCCACCAGGAGTCCAGCCCGTGTCGTCTTCCCTGCCAGCCCCCGTCTCCGCACGCGTCGCCCCACTGTCGTTCAGTCGCCTGTCCGCAGGCATCCTCGTCGCCTTGATGGCGACATCGGCCGTGCAAGCGCAGACGCCGGCCGCCGCAACCACCGTCGTCTCCCCCGCCAGCAGCCAGAACGAGCCGATCACCCTGGGCTCGGTGGTGGTGACCGCACGCAAGCGCGACGAGCGCCAGATCGACGTCCCGATCGCGATGAGTGCCATCACCGGCGAGCAGATCGATGCGATGGGCCTGCTCAACATCACCGATGTCATCAACATTACGCCCGGTGCATCCTCGATCGACACAGGCGGCGGCTTCACTCAGGTGCAGATCCGCGGCGTCTCGAGCTCGCTGGGTGGCAACGACAACGGCTACTACATCGATGAGACCCCGTTCACCGGCGTGACCGTGCCGTGGTATCCGGACGCACGCTCTTTCGACATCGATCGCGTCGAGATCCTGAAGGGTCCCCAGGGCACGCTGTTCGGCGAGGGCTCGATGGGCGGTACGGTGCGCATCATCACCCGAAAACCCGATTTCGAACGTTTCGCGGCCGGCGTCGAACTCGATGCGTCGACCGTCAGCGATGGTGGCGACGGCTGGGGGGCGAAGGTCTACGCGAACATTCCGCTGATCGACGACAAGCTTGCCCTGCGCGTGGCGGCCACCGACGAAACCACGCCCGGCTGGATTCGCAACACGGTGACCGGCGAGGACAACGTCAACGAGAACGACATCCGGACCCACCGTGCCAAGCTGCGCTTCGCACCGACGGACAACTGGAACATCGACCTGGCGTACTGGAAGTACAAGTCCGACAGCAAGGCCGCGTCCAATGCTGCCTACGACGACATGACCAACGACTCGTTCCTGTCTAACGAGAACGAATGGGACTCCACCAGCCTGACCAGCACCTATGACTTCGAGAATTCGCAACTGGTCTATGTGTTTTCGGACGCGGGCCTGACCTATGGCCAGTTCGGCGACCTGGCCCCGGGGATTCCGTTGACGGCGGTCATCGACATCGGCGTGCGCACGCACGAGTTGCGCTGGGCGTCGACCGGTGAACGCAAGCTGGACTGGACCGCTGGCTATTACCTGCGTAAGGCCGTGCGCAACGATGTTGTGGACATTCCCGGGATCCTGACCAGCACCTCCGAACAGGTGAACGACGCCTATGCCTTCTTCGGCGAGGCGACGCTGAACCTCACCCAGCAATGGGCGTTGACCGGTGGACTGCGCTACTTCAAGGATGAAGTGGACGGGTCCGATCTGGCGAGCGATGGCAGCACGTCGACGCTGGATGCCACGTTCGACAGCTGGAATCCGCGCGTCAGCCTGTCCTTCAAACCTTCCGAAGACGTCACGTTCTATGCCAGTGCCGCAAAGGGCTTCCGCTCCGGCCAGTTGCAGCCGATCGGCTCGATCCTGCTGGCGGAACTGTTCGGTGTCGAACTTCCCTCCACTATCGACCCGGACACGATCTGGACCTATGAGCTGGGTGCCAAGTCGATCCTGGCCGATGGCAAGCTGCTGCTGGAAGGCGCGATCTTCTACAGCGACTGGGAAGGTGTCGCGGTCCGCGTGCCGATCACGCCGCAGATCAACGGCCTGGCTAATTCCGATGGCACCAGGAACAAGGGCGTCGAGCTCAATGTCGTCTACATGCCGAACAGCAACCTGACGTTGCAGGCCGGCGGCAGCTACATCGACGCCCGGTATTCCGCAGACGTGCCGGGGACGCCGCTGTTCAAGGGGACGCCGGTCTACAACGTGCCGGCGGCGACGTTCAATGCGTCCGCGTCCTATGGCTGGGACATCGGCGAGAACCTGCGCGCCGTCGCCTCTGGCCTGGCCCAGTACGAGTCCGCACGCAAGACGGCCTTGACGTCGGGCACGCCTGGCGATGCCTTGACCCGCGTCGGCGCCCGCCTTGGGCTGGAGTCGCCGGCGGGTTGGGCGGTGTACCTGTATGGCGAGAACCTGACCAACGAAGACGGTGCGATCAACGCCAGAAGCGCGAGCCAGTTCGATGCCGACGGCGATCTGTTGCGCCTTGGCGCCGCCAACCGTTACCAGCCACGCACCTATGGCGTGCTGTTCCGCTACGACTACTGAGCCGCTTCGTGCCTTCTTACGACATCACAGGACAAGAATCATGATCAGGAACAAGGTTTCGGGCATGGCGTGTGCAATGCTCGCATTGGCACTGACCACCGGCGGCATCGCCCCGGTGCAGGCCGCGGACGATCTGCAATGGATGGAAGACCCGCATGGTGCGGAGGCATTGGCATGGGCGCGTGCCGCGACCCAGCAGACGCGTGAGCGGCTGGGTGCATCGCCGTCGCGTGCGACGCTGGCGAAGGAACTGACGACGCTGCTCGACCAGGCGCCGGCCGAACCCGACCAGTATCTGCTGGGCGAGCGCGTCGTCCGCTTCCTGCGCGATGGCGCGCATCCCTACGGCCTGTTACAGACGGCGCCGCGGGTCAAGCAGGGGCAGGCGTCCGGCTGGAAGACCGTCCTCGACGTCGCGCAGTTGCGCGAGCGCGAGGGCGTGGCATTCGAGCTGCAGGCCTATGCGCTTGCCAGCAGCTGCCTGGCGCCCGAGTACGCGCGTTGCCTGCTGCGGCTGTCGCCGGGCGGCGGCGATGAAGTCGAGATCCGTGAGTTCGATCTCGCACGCGGGGCCTTCGTCGAGGGTGGCTTCAAGGTCGACAAGTCGCGTGCGTTCGCCGAATGGATGGGGGCGGACACCCTGCTGGTCGCGCATACGCTGGGAGACTCGGACAAGACCCTTGCGGGCTGGCCGGCGACCGTCAGCCTGTGGTCGCGCGGACAGCCGTTGAACGCGGCCAAGTCTGTCTTCAAGGCCCCGTCCAGCGATGCGATCGTGCAGTTGTCGACGGCGGGCGTCGGCAAGCAGACGCATGGCGTCATCACCCGCGCGATCGACTACTCGACGTTCGAGGTGCATCTGCTCGATCCCAGCGGCAAGCTCCGCAAGCTGCCGTTCCCGCAGGCGCTGAAATCGTTCGGTGTGCAGGGTGCGTCTGCGCGGCACGTATTCGTGCAGCTGGCGCAGGACGCCGTGATCGACGGCAAGCCGTATGCGGCCGAAACCCTGCTCGCCTACGACATCACCGATGGCGTGCCCGATGCGCAGCGTGTCTCTGCCGCCTACGTGCCTGCCGACGGCGAG
The DNA here is from genome assembly GCF_054902115.1 of Luteimonas sp. RIT-PG2_3. Classification (NCBI taxonomy): domain Bacteria; kingdom Pseudomonadati; phylum Pseudomonadota; class Gammaproteobacteria; order Lysobacterales; family Lysobacteraceae; genus Luteimonas; species Luteimonas sp. RIT-PG2_3. Next base: position 8,040 of record NZ_JBUBPF010000004.1, read on the forward strand.
TTCGTGGATCCGGCCTATGGTGGACTGGCTGCGAACCGCGACGAGCTGTTGCTGATCGCGAACAAGAGTCTCCGGCAGCGCGTGCTGGCCGCGACGTTCTCGTCGACTGGCTGGACGCAGCGCGACGTGATGCAGATCGAGCCCGGCAACACCGTCACGCTGCGTGCCGACGAGCGCGATCGCGATGAGTTCGTGGCCTCGATCGCGGGCTTCGTGACGCCGCGCAGCCAGTACCTGGTGCACGGCGATGGCAGCCGGCAGCTGCTGGCGCAGGATCCGTCGATGATCGACGGCAGTGGCTTCACCACTGAAATCGGCTCGGCGACATCCCAGGATGGCACGTCGATCGACTACTTCCTGTTGCGGTCCAAGGCGGCCGGTTCGCAGCCGCAGCCGTTGCTGATGACCGGGTATGGCGCGTTCGGCATCTCCTTCCGACCGGGCTATTTCGATGCGATGGTCGGCGGTCCCGCACTGAAGCTGTGGCTCGATCGCGGCGGCGCGGTTGCGATCCCGGCGATCCGTGGTGGCGGAGAGCGCGGCTCGGCCTGGCACATGGCCGCGATCCGCGAGAAGCGCCAGCGCTCGTACGACGACTTCATTGCCGTCACCGAGCATCTGATCAAGACCGGCGTCACGCGTGCGGACCGCCTGGGCATCTTCGGCATGTCCAATGGCGGCCTGCTGACCGCGACGCTCGGCACGCAGCGTCCCGACCTGTTCGGCGCGGTCGTCACCGACGTCCCGCTGACCGATCTGATCCGCATGCGCGACATGGGCATGGGGGCGGCCTGGATGAACGAGTACGGCAATCCCGACGACCTGGCGCAGGCCAAGGCGATCCTGGCGTATTCGCCTTACCAGAACGTACGCAAGGGCACGACGTATCCGCCGTTTCTGGTGACGATCTCGACCGAGGACAACCGCGTCGGTCCGGGGCATGCGCGCAAGTTCGCCCGCCGTCTGCAGGAGGCCGGCGCGACCACGTTCTTCTATGAGGACGAGGAAGGCGGCCATGGCGTCAGCGATGCGTTCCGTAATCCGGAACTGATGGCGCTGCGGATGAGCTTCCTGATCGACAACCTGATCAAGCAGGACTGATCAAGCAGCACTGAGCAGGCAGCACTGAGCAGGCAGCACTGAGCAGGCAGCACTGACAGAAGGGCCTGATTCTGCAGCCGGCCCGACTGGGCCTGCTGCACCGGGGGGGCACGAGGCTGTAAGGCAAAAAAAAGCCGGTCCCGCGTCAGCGGGGCCGGCTTGTTGCATGTAGGACAATCGTCTGGCGGCGGCTCGCGCTGCGCTGCGGGCCGCGATCAGCACACAGTGATCAGCGCAGCACGATCGGCGGCTCGCCACCGACGATGACGATGTCGGCCGGACGGCGTGCGAACAGGCCGACGCTGACGACCCCGGGGATCTGGTTGAGATCGCGTTCCATGGCGACAGGATCGGTGATCGACAGGTTGTGCACGTCGAGCACCCAGTTGCCGTTGTCGGTCACCACGCCCTCGCGCCAAACCGGCTGGCCGCCCGTGCGCGCGAGCAGTTCGCGCGCGACCATGCTGCGCGCCATCGGGATGACTTCGATCGGCAACGGGAACCGGCCCAGCACGTCGACCTGCTTGCTCGGGTCGATGATGCAGACGAACTGCTTGCTGGCCTCGGCGATGATCTTCTCGCGCGTCAGTGCCGCGCCACCTCCCTTGATCAGGCGCTTGTGGCCGTCGCATTCGTCGGCGCCATCGACATAGAGCTGCAGGGTGCCGGCATGGTTGAGCTCGATGACTTCGATGCCATGGCTGCGCAGGCGTGCGCTGCTCTGCTCGGAGCTCGAGACGGCGCCTTCGATGCGGTCCTTGATCCTGGCCAGCGCGTCGATGAAGTACGCCACCGTGGAACCGGTGCCGACGCCGACGATGCTGCCGTCCTCGACGAACTCGATGGCCTTTTCGCCGGCCAGGCGCTTTGCTTCGGACATGGTCAGGGTCTGGGTGGGTCTGGGGAGAGCGGGAAGGATACCCGGCTTGCGGCGGCGTGGCCGGTGTTGTGTGTGCCTGCGGACCGGGTAGCGGGACCCGGAAGCGCTATTCCAGCGACAGCAGGTGCTTCCACTGCGATGCGGTGACCGGCAGCACCGACAGACGCGTGCCCTTGCGGATCAGCGCGAAATCCTCGCCCAGGATCGCGGCATGCGCACGGATGGTGTCCAGTGCGACCGGCTGCTTGAGCTTGCGCACGAAGCGCACGTCGACCAGTTGCCAGCGGGGTTCCTCGCGGCTGGACGTCTCGTCGAAATACTTGGACTTGCGCTCGAACTGGGTCGGGTCCGGATAGGCCGCACTGGCGACCTCGGCGAGGCCGTAGATGCCGGGGACGGCGGTATTGGAGTGGTAGAACAGCACGCCATCGCCCAGCTGCATGCCGTCGCGCATGAAGTTGCGCGCCTGGTAGTTGCGGACACCTGTCCAAGGCTCGACCTGGACCCGTTCGAGATCGTCGATCGAGAAATCCTCGGGCTCGGATTTCATCAGCCAATAGCGTTTGCGTGTACTCATGCCGGATATTCAACCAGCACGGTGCGGTCTTCACAACAGATCGCATCCACGCGCACGTCCCAGGCGGCCGCTTCGATGCGCTCGACGCCTTGCGTGGAGAAGGCCGCGCCGACCAGGTACGGCGGCGCGGGCGCGGTCTGCCGGAATGCGAAGCTGCGGTCGTACCAGCCGCCGCCCATGCCCAGACGCTGCCCGGAGGCGTCGAAGCCGACCAGCGGCATCACCACCATCGCCATCTCCTGCGGCGACAGCAGGCTGTCGTCGGCGACATCGGGTTCGGGAATGCCGAAGCGATTGGTCACCAGCGGCGCGCCGGGGCGCCATGGCGCGAAACGCAACAGGTTGCCGTCGTGCAGGACCGGCAGGCAGTACGGTGTGTCCGGTGACAGTTTGAGTTGCCAGGCATGCAGGGCGATCTCGCCATCCATGGCCCAGTAGCCGGCCACCGGGCCGCGACGCGGCGCGAACGGCAAGGCCAGCAATTGCGCGGCCAGCGTGTCGGCGGCGGCGATGCGCGTGGCGGCAGGGATCGCGCGACGGGCGGCGCGCAGTGTTGCGCGCAGGGCTTTGAGCGCGGGCGCGCGCGGATCGGTCATGCGGAGGTTCCAGCAAAGGAGAGCGTCGCGGTGGATATGGCGGCTGCGATGGCAGCGGCGCGCGGTCCGGGCACGATGCCTGGGGGCAGGCCCGGGATGACGGATGCCTGCGCGGCGTTGCCCGGATGGGAATACGTTCTCCGCCATGGCGATGCACACGAAACGACCTTGAACCCGGGGTTCAAGTGGGAACGTCTGGATTCCTTCGGGCTTCCCGCTCGAGGGCGGATCTGCACTCCCGGTTTCCTAACATCCCCGGTGTCGTTATTAAGGGACAAGGCGAATGTTTTATGCGCTGTCGAACATGGCAGAGAACGCAGGGCCAGTATAGACCGATCAGCGCGGGTGCCAAGTCCAATCGCGGCCGGCATCGGGCCGCGGACATGCACGGATTCGGCTGTGGCGCATTCATCCGGGCGCCCTGGAAAACCGCCTGCGGCGGTGCCGTCCACGCGTCTGCGTCGTCCGGTTGCGATGAATGCGTCCTGCTGGCGAATGCGTGCGCGTCCGCTCAGCGCGGAGGCTGGTCCAGGCTGTCGAACTTGCGCTGCATCTCGTCGACCGCGCGTGCGATGTCGCGTTCGCGCTGTTCGTTGCCGTCGCGCAACTGCTGCAGCTCATGCGCCAGGTTGAGCGCCGCCAGCACGGCGACGCGGTCGACGGCGGCCATGCGGTTGGCGCCGCGCACTTCGCGCATCTTGCCGTCGAGCAACCGGGCGGCTTCGCGCAGGCTGTCCTGCTCCTCGGGCACGACACCGATGGTGTACTCGCGGTCGAGGATGCGGATGGTGACGGCTTGGGTGGATGTGCTCATGGCCGCCGGGTCAGGTGTGTTGTTCAAGCGATTTCAGGCGCGCGATCATCGCCTCGACCCGCGAGCGCGCCTGTTCGTTCTTGGCCAGCAGCTGCGAGCGTTCGGTGGTGATGTGCTCGTACTGCTGGCGCAGGCTGCGGTTCTCGTCCGACAGCCGCTGCAGCCGCTCGACGAGACCGTCGACGCGAGCGGTCAGGGCGCGTAGTTGGGAGATCACGTCCGGGCTGTCCATGACGGCACGATAGGGACGCGGCGGGGGGTGGTCAAGATCAGGATGCGGCCGGGATCGCTGTCGGGGCGGTCGTGGCGGGCGACCAGTTGCGGATGAAGGCCAGCGCGGCATGGGCGTCCATCGGCTGGGCCAGCCAGAAACCCTGGATCTCGTCGCAGCGGTGGTTGGCCAGGAACTGCATCTGGGCCTCGGTCTCGACGCCTTCGGCGACCACGCTGAGCCCCAACGAATGCGCCATCGTGATGACGGTCGTGGTGATCGCGGCGTCTTCCGGGTCCTGGGTCAGGTCGGAGATGAAGGCCTTGTCGATCTTGATGGTGTTGATCGGCAGCCGCTTCAGGTAGGCCAGCGACGAGTAGCCGGTGCCGAAGTCGTCGATGGCCACCGACACCCCGAGTTTCTGGAACGCATGCAGCTTGGAGGCGGTGAGCTCGGCGTTGGCCATCAGCACGCTTTCGGTCAGCTCCAGCTCCAAGGCGCTGGCGGGGATGCCGATCTCGTCGAGGATGCGGCCGACCACGTCGGGGAAGTCGCCGCGCAGCAGCTGCAGCAGCGAGACGTTGACCGAGATCCGCAGGTCGTCCAGGCCGTGCTGGCGCCAGCGATGCAGGGTCACGCAGGCCTCGCGCAGCACCCACTCGCCGATTTCCATGATCAGGCCGCTTTCCTCGGCCATCGGGATGAAGTCGGCCGGGTGGATCTCGCCATGCTCGCTGTTGGTCCAGCGCAACAGCACCTCGACGCCGGTGATCCGGGATTCGGTCAGGGCCAGCCGCGGCTGGTACACCAGGCGCAGCTCGCCGCGGTCGAGTACCTTGCGCAGCGCGCCGGAAATCGTCGCGCGCTGGCGCACCGCAACATCCATGGCGTCGTCGTAGCGCACGAAAGTCCGGCGACCGGCGGCCTTGGCCTGGTACATCGCGGTGTCGGCGTGCTTGAGCAGTTCGGTCGGCACCTGCGCATGGTCGGGGTACAGGCTGACGCCGATCGACGGCGAGATCGCGATCTCGCGGCGGTCGTCGAGCAGCAGGGGCGCCTCGAACGCGGTCAGGATTTCCTCGGCGATGTTGTCGGCGTCCTCGGGCACATCCAGGTTTTCCAGGATCACCGTGAACTCGTCGCCGCCGAGCCGGGCCACGGTGTGGTGCAGGCCGACGGTCTGCTGCAGCCGGTTGGCGGCGGCGCGCAGGATGCGGTCGCCGGCGGCATGCCCCAGCGAATCGTTGACGTCCTTGAAGCGGTCGAGGTCGAGGAACAGCACCGCCACCCGGTTGTTCTCGCGATGGGCGCGGACGATCGCGCGCGACAGCCGCTCCGACAGCAGGGCGCGGTTGGGCAGATTGGTCAGGGTGTCGAAGTTGGCCAGGTAGCGCAGTTCCTGCTCGGCGCGCTTTTGCTGGGTGATGTCGCTGAGCACGGTGACATGCAGCTGCGGCTCGCCCTTGTCGCCGGCGATGGTGCTGGTCTCGATCGCGCACAGGAATTCTTCACCGTCCTTGCGGCGCTGCCAGATCTCGCCGCTCCAGCGCCCGCTGCGGCTGATCATGTCGCGGATGTGCTGGTAGAAGGCGCTGTCGTGCTGGAGGCTGTCGAGCAGGCTGTTGTTACGGCCGATGATGTCGGCTTCCTCGTAACCGGTCATGCGCAGGAACGCGGGATTGACCGAGATGAAATTGAAGTTGCGGTCCAGCACCGAGACCGCCTCGTTCATGCTGTGCAGCACTTCGCTGGCGATCAGGCGCTCGCGCTCGGCGGCGCGGGTGGCGGTGATGTTCAGTGCAGTGCCGGCGATGCGGATCATCCGGCCATTGCCGTCATGCGCGACCGCGCGGCCGCGTGCACGCACCCAGATCCAGTCGCCCTTGCCGTCCTGGATGCGCACTTCGGCGAGGAAGTTGGCGCTCTTGCCCTTGGTGTAGGCGTCCAGGCGCTCAAGCGCCAGGGGCATGTCGTCCGGGTGCAGCAGGTTGGTCAGTTCGACGATGTCTTCGGCCATGTCGCCATCGGCGCCACGGTTACGCGATTCGACGACCAGACGGTGCAGCTTTCCGGTCGACAGGTCGCAGTCCCAGTAACGCTCGCCGGTGGCCCACAACGCGAGCTTCAGGCGCTCTTCGCGATCGCGCAGCTGGTTGATGTGCCCACGCTCGATCCGCCGGCGTCGCAGGGCCAGCACCATGAAGGTCGCCGTCAGCGCAGCCAGGAGCGCTATCGCGGCCCACATCGGCAGGTCGGCATCGGCTGGCAAAAGTGTGACCCTCATCGCGGAAGTCGCTGAACGCAGTGTAGGCGTGCGCGGGCCGCCGCAACAAGCGGTCGTGAGACTCGGTTTTGAGGGGGCCGATCCCCCGTTCAGGCGCGAGGCACGGTGCGGCGGTCGTCGTTGGGAGGGACCTGCCGGCCGACCCCGGCTACCCCTGCCGCAGAGCAGGCCCTAGACTTGTGGGCGGTCCCTTTTCCCGCAGATGCCCGTGTCCGAAGCCCTTCCGCTGTTGTCCGATGTCGATGCCGAATGCCAACGCCTCCAACTCGGCATGGAGGCCAGTGAGCTGCATGGTGGCCTCAGTGGCTGGCTGGCCGGAGGCGGCGACGACCGGCGCCAGTGGCTGGCCGCGGTGCTGGCCGACGACAGCCTGCCGGTCGTGACCGAGGACAGCGTGCTGGACCAGTTGTGCGTGGCCACGGCCGGGCAACTGGCGGACGAGGATTTCGGCTTCTCGCTGCTGCTGCCCGATGAGGATGCGTCGCTGTACGAGCGTAGCGAAGCGCTGTTCGCGTGGTGCCGCGGCTTTGTCGGCGCGTTCGGCCTGGCGGCCGGCGGCGAGCCGCCGTTGTCGGAGGAGGGTCTGGAGGCGCTGGCCGACCTGGTCAAGCTCGGTGCCGGCACGGCGCAGCCGGGTGGCGACGACGAGGACGAGGCGGCGTTCGCGGAGATCGAGGAGTTCGTCCGCGTCGCGGCGCTGCTGCTGTACGGCGACTGCGTCGCGGGGCCCAGCCATCGCCGGCGCCTGAACTGACGTGGTCCGGACCGACATGGGCCCGCAGACCGGCACCTCGCGGCAGGGCCATGCGCGCCGCCGGCAGCAGTTGATGCGGATGGCCGGTGAGGACGCGATCGTCGTCGTGCCGTCGGCGCCCGAGCGCATCCGTAGCCACGACACCCATTACCCGTATCGCCAGGATTCCGATCTCTGGTACCTGTCGGGTTTCCTCGAGCCGGACGCCGTGCTGGTCCTGGTGCCGGGACGCAAGCATGGCGAGGCGCTGCTGTTCTGCCGGGAGCGCGATCCCGAGCGCGAAGCCTGGGATGGCCCGCGCACCGGCCCGGAGGGCGCGGTCGACGACTACGGCATGGACGATGCCTATCCGATCGACGATCTCGACGAGATCCTGCCCGGCCTGCTGGAAGGACGGAGCCGCGTCTATTACCACTTCGGGCGCGACACCGATTTCGACCTCAAGCTGATCGGCTGGCTCAACCGTGTGCGCTCGCAGGTGCGCATGGGGGCGCAGCCGCCGCACGAGTTCCTGGAGCTGGGGCATCTGCTCGACGAGATGCGGCTGTTCAAGTCGCGCGACGAGTTGAAGCTGATGCAGCGTGCCGCCGACATCAGCGTGCTGGCGCACGAGGCGGCGATGCGGGCGGCGCGGCCTGGGATCCACGAATACCAGTTGCAGGCCGAGTTGGAGTACGTGTTCCGCCGCCACGACGCGGTGCCGGCCTACGAGAGCATCGTCGGTGCGGGCGCCAACGCCTGCGTGCTGCACTACCGCGCCAATGCCGCGACCGCGCGCGATGGCGACCTGGTGCTGATCGATGCCGGTGCCGAGCATCGCGGCTATGCGTCCGACATTACCCGCACGTTCCCGGCCAACGGCCGCTTCACGCCTGCGCAGCGCGCGCTGTATGACCTGGTCGGCGCCGCGCATGCCGCTGCGCTGGCGCTGGCGCGTCCGGGCATCGCCTACGAAGCCGGCCACCATGTGGCCGTGGAAACCCTGACCGATGGCCTGCTGTCGTTGGGGCTGCTGAAGGGCAAGCTGCGCAAGAACATCGACGATGGCAGCTACAAGCGCTTCTATCGCCACAAGACCGGGCACTGGCTGGGCCTGGACGTGCACGACGTCGGCGACTACCGCATCGACGGCGAGTCACGCCTGCTGGAACCGGGCATGGTGTTCACCATCGAGCCCGGTCTTTACGTGTCGCCGGACGACACCAGCGTCGATGCGAAATGGCGTGGCATCGGCATCCGTACCGAAGATGATGTGGCGATCACCAGGGATGGCCACCACGTGCTGACCGGCAAGCTCGCGCGCAGTGCGGACGAGATCGAAGCGTTGATGGCGCAGCCTGTGCGTTGATTGCTGCGCGGTGGCCTGCGCGGCAAGGCGCGCGCAGGTGCTGGCTTGCGGCTCAGTGCTCCGCGAACGCCTCGCGCGTCAGGTTGATCGCGTCGCTGCCGGTGCAGACCACGTTGTCCTCGATGCGGATGCCGCCGTAGCGGCGGAACGCGTCGACGCGGTTCCAGTCGACGCTGTCGGCATGCGCGCCGGCCTGCAGGTCTTCGAGCAGCATGTCGACGAAATAGAGCCCGGGTTCGATCGTCACCACCATGCCCGGTTCCAGCACGCGGGTCAGGCGCAGGTAGGGATGGCCATCGGGCTTGGCGATCGTGCCGCCGCTGTCGGATGCGGCGAAGCCGGCGACGTCGTGCACCTGCAGGCCGATGCCATGGCCCAGGCCATGCGGGAAGAACGTGCTGCTGACACCGGTCTCGACCGCGGTGTCGGGCGAGACCTTGAGGATGCCGACATCACGGAGGATCTCCGACAGCGCGAGATGCGCGTCGAGGTGCAGCTGCCTGTAGTCCGTACCGGCCTGGACCTGTGCGCACATGCGTTGCTGCGCGGCGTCGACGGCATCGATCATCGCCTGGAATTCGCCGGAGGTATCGCTGGCATAGGTGCGCGTGATGTCGCAGGCGTAACCGCCGTGGCTGGCGCCGGCGTCGATCAGGAAGCTGTGCGCAGGAACGGGCGGGACGCGACCCAGTTCGGTGTAGTGCAGCACCGCGCCATGTTCGTTGAGCGCAACGATATTGCCGTACGGCAGTTCATTGGCATCCTGGCCGGCCGCCTGGCAGTAGGCCAGGTGGATGCCGAACTCGCTGGCGCCGGCACGGAACGCGCGTTCCGCAGCCCGGTGCGCGCGGATGCCGCGACGCGATGCTTCGCGAATCATCTCGATTTCGTAAGGCGTCTTGAAGGCGCGGTGATAGTCCAGGTAGTCCAGCACCGGGCGCGGGTTGTTGGGCTTGAACGCGCCGTAGTTACCGAGGGCGCTGAGGTCTTCGCCCAGAATCGCGCAACGCGAGGCATTGCCCGGCAGGTGCTGGGTGGCGTCTTCTGGTTTGCGGATCACCACGATGTCGAACTGGTCGACCCACCATCCGCTGGGCGTCTCGGGAACGACATGCCAGTAGTCGCGCGGCTGCAGGTAGATCAGTTTGGGTTTGCGGCCGGGAGTGACGACCAGCCATGAGCCGGGATTGCGCGTCAGCGGCAACCAGGCCTTGAAGTGCGGGTTGACCGCATACGGATAGTCGCGGTCGTCAAAGACCTGGTAATGCAGGGTGCCGCTGGGCACGACCAGGTGGTCGAGTCCGCCGCGCTCGAGCGCGGTAGCGGTGCGTGCGAGCAGGGTCGCGACATGGTCGGCGTAGAGATTGGCTGCGGCGAGGGACATCGGCGATGCACCAGTGCTGAAAACGGCATTCTGCCGCAATCGCGGCAGGCCTGCCGCCGCGCCTACTCGTACTGGCTGCCGGGCGCGTCGATCCAGGCGCGCAGGCGCTCGGCGTCGCCGTCGGTCTTGGCGATGAAGCGGAAGCCGGCCCAGGCCCGCCCCGGGGCGTTGGCGTGCTCCAGCCACAGCAGGTGTGCGCCGACATCGATGGCGCGCTCCTCGGCGACCTCATCGGACAGCGTGAACCTGATCTGGTACAGCGCGTCTTCGACCAGCGGCTGGCTGGCGATCAGCAGCATGCCGGTCTCCGACAGGTTGCCCACGCGACCGAGCACGCGCTCGGTCATGGTGTCGGTGACCAGGATCGTGTCGAGGGCCTTGCGGCGGCGTGCGCGCCGGAATTCCTGGATCATCACGCGTTCTCCTGTGCCGTGCCGCTGCTGCCGCTGCCGCCGGTATCGCTGCGGCCGGCGAAGCTGCGCAGGGCGTTCATCGTGGCCTGCCAGGCGCGATCGACGAGGCGGCCGCGATCGGCATTGACGATGCGCGCCTGGCCGGCCGCCATCATCCGCGCCAGGGTGTCGAGCGAATATTCGCCGGCGCGCTGGCCGCGCTGATTCAGGAACAGCGCGTTGCCCGTGATCGGACTGAACCACGACAACCGGCGACGGACCACGTCGCCGCGTTCGGTGGTCACGAACTCGATCCAGATGCCGAACGGCGAGACCCGCAACTGGTCGTAACGCGCCTGTTCCTCGGGTGTCCTCGGCGGCAACCGGGGCCTGGCCTTGGCGGCGTCCTCGCCCAGGCGCGTGCGCGTCTTGAGCTTCATCGCCAGCTCGGTGCGCGAGGCCGGGTCGTTGTCGTCGTCGATCTTGTTGCTGGTCAGTCGCTGGGCGATGACGGTCGCTTCTTCGCCGTGGTAGCCGACCAGCGCCAGCGAGGCCTCGACGTGGGCCTGCAGCGCCGGATCATCGCCGGGCTCGTCGCGCGCGCAGGTTGCGACGATGCGGCGGGTGGCGTCGAGCTGCTTGTTCCATTCCTCGGAGCTTTCGTCGTGACGCAGCAGGGTCAGCGTCAGGACGTCGGCCCAGGCCTGGTTGAGCAGGGCGCGGGTGAACTTGGGAAGGCGGGTCTCGCCGACGACCGCGTCCACGACCTCGCTGGCGCGCAGCTTGGCGATCTCGAGTTTTTCACGGCCCTTCGCGGCCTCGGTATGGCGCTTCTCGAGCAGTTCGGCCTTGCGGACCTGGTCGGCCAGGTGCTTCTGCAGCAGTGCGTTGCCATCGGAAAAGACCTTGGCATCGCCCTCGTAATGTTCGATGACGTATTCGACGGCCTTCTGCAGCGGGACCAGCAATTGCGGATCGAAATCGGCATCGTCGAGCCAGCGCGCGGCGTTTTCGGCCACGGTGTTCAACAGCTGGCGCGCCGGATGGCGCTGGCGGACGAAGAACGACTGGTCCTTCAGCGCCGCGCGCAGCAGCGGCACCTGCAGCCGCTTGACCAGTCCGGCCGCGGGCATGTCGACGCGGATCTCTTCTTCGAGATTGGCGTACAGCATCGACAGCAGTTCGAACGTGTCGCTGTCCTGCTGGCTCAGGTTGGCGCCATGGCCCATCTGCTGGCGCGCCTGCGCCAGCAGGACCTGCTTGACGTCGGTCAGCGTCTGCGGCGTGCCCGGCGTGCCGGCCGGCTGCGCCTGCAGGCTGCCCAGCGCCTTCAGCAGTTCGACCGTCGGCAGCGGCTGTGGCGGGGCCTGAGTGTTGCCGACACGCAGCTTGTCGAGCAGGTCGCGTCGGCCCGACAGCAGGTGCTGCAGTGTCTCGATTGCCGCGAGTTCGTTCTGGTCGATGCCCTGGATGGGTTCGCCCATCCAGGCCGTGTGTGGTCGGTTCGGCTCCTGTCCCCAGGCATCTGCCGACGCCGGGAAGGACGCGCCCGGCGGCAGCAGGCCTTCGTGTTCGCCCAGGCGCTTGGCGATGCCAAGGCCACGACCCAGGGGACCGCCGGGCCGGCCGGTGCGGGCGCCTGTCGGCGCGTCGCCGGAGGCGTCTTCATCTGCTCCGTTGGCTGCTGTGGATGCGTCGTTGTCGAGTTCGCCGCCGCCACTTTCCTGGCCGCCCGCAGTGCGTGCCGCTGGGCGTGAACCGACTGCGCGTGCGCCGGCGCTGCTGGCGTCGCGTCCGGCATCGTCCGGTGCGATCGCCGTGGGGCGCAGGCGCAACGGCACGTAGGTCAGCCCCGGCAGGATGCCGGTCGCCGCCAGGCGCTGGTCCAGCCGTTCCAGCGTGCTGGCGTAGTTGGCCATGACGATCCGGTCGAAGATCCCGTACAGCAGCAGGCGCGATTCGTACTCCAGTTCAAGCGCGTTGGCGGCCATGCGGATCGAGCGGCACAGCGCCTGCGGGCCCAGCGGAATGCGTTCGGACTCCAGGCCGGGCGATTCGGCGAGCACCCCGAAGCGCTGGCCGAGCAGGTGCAGCGCGAGCTTTGCGCGCCCTTCCTGGCGGCTGCCGATCTCGCGCAGGATCATGCCCTCGTCGACGACCGAGGTCTCGACGAGGCTGAGGTTGCTGAAGTTCAGCGATTTGGTCTCGACCACGACCGCGGCTGCCGGTGCGCTGCGGATGCCGGCCAGGCCGGCTTCGAGCGAGAGCATGAAGTGCGGGACCAGGTCGGCGCGACTGAGCCGGAAGGTGCGCAGGGTCTGCATGTAGCCGGACTGCAAGACCTGGCTGCCGGCCTGGCCGGCCAGCCGGAACAGCTCCTGCTCGAACTCGGCCAGCAGCAGGCCCAGCGGGGTGTCGAGTTCCTCGTACACCATCGACAGGGCGATCTCGAGCGTCTTGCGCACGCGCTCGGGCAGATCGGCGCTGGCAAGCGAACGTGGCGCCGGATTCTGACCTGTGGTGTCTTGCGTCGACATCCGAACATCCATGGAAACGTGCTCTTCAATTCTTAACACGAGCGGGAGGCTTCGGCCAGCCCGGGCGACGGTTTTTGTGAATGGGTTGGGGATGCGTCGGGGCTGGCCCGATCGTCCAGCCCTACGCGTCCAGAAACAGGCTGATCACATCGTTGCCGAAGCGCCGGCCGAGCGCAGTGGGGCGGATCCAGTCGCTGCCGACCTCCAGCCAGCCCTTGGCCTGCGCGATGGCCAGTGGTCCGGCGATCGCCTGCAGCGGCAGGCCGCAGCGACGTTCGAAGTCCGACGGGTCAAAGCCATCGACCAGGCGCAGCGCGTTGAGCATGAACTCGAATGGCAGGCGGCTGGCGGGGATGCGCTCGTCGCCGCCGATCGCGGCAGCGCTGCCGGCAGCGGCCAGCCAGGCGGTCGGGTGCTTGTGTTTCCAGCGTCGCAGCACCGCCTGTTCGCTGCCCAGGGTCAGCTTGCCGTGCGCGCCTGCACCGATGCCGAGGTAGTCGCCGAAGCGCCAGTAGTTGAGGTTGTGCGCGCACTGCCGGCCCTCGCGTGCGTACGCCGAGACTTCGTACTGGGCATAGCCGGCATCGGCCAGTCGCGACTGGCAGTGCTCCTGCATGTCCCAGGCGCGGTCTTCGTCGGGGATGTCCTGCGGGGGCCTGGCGGCGAACACGGTGTTGGGCTCGAGCGTGAGCTGGTAGTGCGAGATATGCGCAGGTTGCAGCGCGAGTGCGTGCTCGACATCGGCGATCGCCATGGCCAGGTCCTGGCCGGGCAGGGCGTACATCAGGTCGAGGTTGAGGTTGTCCAGGCCCGCGTCCTGCGCAAGACGGACTGCCGCCACCGCCTGGCCGCTGTCGTGGATACGGCCGAGTCGCTGCAGGCAGCCGTCGTCGAAACTCTGGATGCCGAAGCTGATCCGGTTCACGCCGGCGCGCCGGTAGTCCTCGAAGCGGCCATGCTCGGCGGTACCGGGGTTGGTTTCCAGCGTGATTTCGGCGCCGGGCGCGAAGCGCAGCCGGGCGCTGGCCCCTTGCAGGAAGCGGTCGATGGTGTCGGCCGGGAACAGGCTGGGCGTGCCGCCGCCGAAGAACACCGAATGGATCGTCCGCCCCCAGACCAGCGGCAGGTCGTGGTCCAGGTCCGCCAGCAGCGCATCCACGTAGGCATCGAACGGCAGCGCGCCACGGCCTTCGTGCGAATTGAAATCGCAGTACGGGCATTTGCGTACGCACCAGGGCAGGTGCACGTACAGCGACAGCGTCGGCGGGATCAGGGCGGGAGGCATGGGCGGCAGATCGGAAGGATGGCGACGGGCCTGGACGACAGACTCGATTGGCTGAGGACCTGTTCACGATCTGTCATGAGCGCAGCCAGGTGGCGCGTGGTGTGCATACCAGTGAAGAGCAGGCAGAAAGCGCAGTGTACGTGGAGGTACATGAGCATTTGTGGCCGCCGTCCATGGCGGCCACCCTTCGGGCCAGCGCGATGCGCTGTCAAGAACCGCTCCAGGCGGTTCTTTCGAGCACCGCACGCGTGCCAGATGGCAAGCGCAGCAAGATCGTGAACAGGTTCTCCCCGGTGACCCCGGTGCTGCGCGGGGCCGTCCGGTGGTCAGGGCGACACGGCCTGCAGGCGCTGCTTCAATATCGCCAGCGCCTGGGCGCGATGGCTCAGCGTGTTCTTCAGTTCCGGCGCCATCTGGGCTGCGGTCAGTCCGTGTCGCGGATCCAGGAACAGCGGGTTGTAGCCGAATCCATGATGGCCGAGCGGCGCGTCGGTGATGATGCCCTCCCAACGGCCTTCCGCGATCAGCGGCTGCGGGTCTTCCGGATGCTTGAGCAGCACGATCACCGCATAGAAGCGCGCGCTGCGTCGCGCGGTCGGGATATCGCGCAGGGCCTCGAGTAGCTTGGCGTTGTTGGCGGCATCGTCGGTCGGGCTGCCGGCGTAGCGCGCGCTGTACAGGCCGGGGGCGCCTGCCAGTGCATCGACGATCAGGCCGGAATCGTCGGCGAGCGCCGGCAGGCCGGTGACCGCGCTGGCATGGCGGGCCTTGATCAGCGCGTTCTCGACGAAGGTCAGGCCGGTTTCCGGCACCTCGTCCACGCCCAGGTCGCGTTGCGGCACGATCCGCAACGACAGGTCGGCCAGCATCGCCTGCAGTTCCAGCAGCTTGCCGGCATTGCCGCTGGCCAGTACCAGCGTGTTGGCAGCGAGCGTGTTAGCAGCGCTTGTGGTCGGCACGGTCATCGGCGCGGCTCCAGCAGGTCCCAGGTGTTGCCATAGAGGTCGCGGAATACCGCGACCGTCGCGTAAGGCTCTTCGCGCGGCGTTTCCAGGAACGCGACGCCGCGCGCCTGCATGGCCTTGTGGTCGCGCCAGAAGTCGTCGGTCTCGAGGAAGAAACCGACCCGCCCTCCGGTCTGGTCGCCGATCCGCGCGCGCTGCGCGTCGTTGCTGGCGCGTGCCAGCAACAGCGCCGCCGCGCTGCCATCGCCCGGGCCGACCACGACCCAGCGCTTGTCGGCCTGGTCGCTGCCCACCGTCTGGATGTCATCGATCAGGCGGAAGCCCAGCGCATCGGTGAACCAGGCGATGGCCTCGTCGTAGTCGGCCACGACCATCGTGGTCAGGGCGAGGCGACGTGTCATGCCTGTGCCAGGGCAGCCTGTTGCGCGGCGAACAACGTGGTGATGCCCTGTTCGGCCAGGGCCAGCAACGCATCGAGTTCGTCGCGGCGGAAGGCGTGGCCTTCGGCGGTGCCCTGCAGTTCGATGAAGCCGCCGCCATCGTTCATGACGACGTTCATGTCGGTGTCGCAATCGCTGTCCTCGGCATAGTCGAGGTCGAGCACGGGAACGCCCTTGTAGACGCCGACCGAGACTGCGGCGACCGCGCCGAAGATCGGATTGCGCTTGATCTCACCGCGCTTGGTCAGCCAGTTCACCGCGTCGACCAGGGCGACATAGGCGCCGGTGATCGCGGCGGTACGGGTGCCGCCGTCGGCCTGCAGCACGTCGCAGTCGAGGGTGATCGTGCGTTCGCCGAGCGCGCCGCGATCGACGCAGGCGCGCAGCGTGCGCCCGATCAGGCGCTGGATCTCGAGCGTGCGGCCGCCCTGCTTGCCACGCGAGGCTTCGCGATCGCTGCGTGTGTGGGTGGCGCGCGGCAGCATGCCGTACTCCGCGGTGACCCAGCCTTCGCCCTTGCCGCGCAGGAAGCCGGGGACGCGGTTCTCGACGCTGGCCGTGCACAGCACGCGGGTCTCGCCGAACGCGACGAGGACCGAGCCTTCGGCATGTCGCGTGAAGCCGCGTTCGATGCGGATCTCGCGCAGGTCGTGGGGCGCGCGGCCGCTGGGACGGGCAATGCTCATGCAGGAAAGTCCGGTAAATTCTGGGTCGCTAGATTACCATCGGCAACTTCGCCGCACCGGGACGCCAAAGATGATCCGCAGCATGACCGCATTCGCCTCAGGCGAGCGCAGCACCGGGCACGGCGTGCTGTCGTGCGAACTGCGCGCGGTGAACCACCGCTTCCTGGAGCTGGGCCTGCGCCTGCCCGAAGAGCTGCGTTCGATCGAATCGGCGCTGCGCGAGCGGATTTCGGCGCGGGTCTCGCGCGGCAAGCTGGACCTGAGCCTGCGGCTGAAGGCCGCCGAGGGCGCCGTCAACCTGCATTTGAACCAGCCGCTGCTGGACCAGTTGGGCAGCCTGGCCGGCCAGCTCGACGGGCGGTTCCCGAACCTGCGCATCGAGTTCACCGAACTGCTGCAGTTCCCCGGCGTGCTGCAGGCCACCACCGGCGACCCCACTGCGCTGCAGGCCGATGCGCTGGCGCTGCTGGATGCGGTGGTGTCCGACTTCCTGGGCGCGCGCGAGCGGGAAGGCGCGAACCTGGTCGCCGCGATCCTCGAGCGTGTCGATGGCATCGCCCGAATCGCCGCCGAGGTCGCGACCCTGGTCCCGGCGATCCGTGCCGGCCAGCGCGCCAAACTGGAGTCGCGCCTGGCCGACCTGTCGCAGCCTGCCGATTCCGGCCGCCTGGAGCAGGAACTGGTGCTGTGGCTGCAGAAGCTCGACGTCGACGAGGAGCTCGATCGCCTGGGCAGTCATGTCGACGAGATACGGCGCATCCTCAAGCAGAAGGAGCCGGTCGGTCGCCGCCTGGATTTCCTGCTGCAGGAGTTCAACCGCGAAGCCAACACCCTCGGCTCGAAATCGGTCGACACCCGTACCTCGCAGGCGGCGGTGGAGCTCAAGGTGCTGATCGACCAGATCCGCGAGCAGGTGCAGAACATTGAATAGCGCCGGGGATCGTGCCGGGCTGGGCGCCGGAGCGCGGCTGCAGGCGCGGCGGCCGGCAATGGACCATCCGGGACGCGATAGACTTCCCGCCCTCCGTGGCGTGGCCGCGCTGCGGCGCATCCCGCGTTGTCCACTCCTCATGTCCCGATGCCCGACTCCCTGATGCGCGGAACCCTCTACATCGTCGCCGCGCCGTCCGGGGCCGGGAAGTCCAGCATCGTCAATGCCTGCCTGGCACGCGACCAGGGCATCGCGCTGTCGATCTCGTTCACCTCGCGCGCGGCACGGCCCGGCGAGCGCCATGCCGAGCACTACCACTTCGTCGGCAAGGACGAGTTCCAGCGCATGATCGATGCCGGCGACTTCTTCGAGCACGCGCTGGTGCATGGCGACTGGAAAGGCACCGCCAAGCAGTCGGTGGAGCCGCAACTGGCAGCCGGCAAGGACGTGCTGCTGGAGATCGACTGGCAGGGCGCCCGCCAGGTGCGCGCGCAGGTGCCCGACGCGGTCAGCGTGTTCATCCTGCCGCCGTCGCGCCAGGCCCTGGAAGAGCGCATGCGCAAGCGCGGGCAGGACAGCGAGGCGGTGATCGCCCAGCGGCTGGCCAATGCGCGCGAAGAAATGCTGCATCACGACGAGTTCGACTACGTGATCGTCAACGAGGTTTTCGAGACCGCGGTCGATGAAATGTGCGCGATCTTCATCGCCAGCCGGCTGCGCCGCACCCAGCAGGTGCTGCGGCACGAGGCCCTGATCGAGACCCTGCTGTCGTCCTGAGAACCTGTTCACGATCTTGTTGTGCTTGCCATCTGACGCGCGTGCGGTGCTCGGTTGCTCATGTACCTGCACGTACACTGCGCTTTCTGCCTGCTCTTCACTGGTATGCACGCCACGCGCCACCTAGCCGCGCTCGCGACAGATCGTGAGCAGGTTCTGCTGGCATGCCGTTGCCCGGCGGCCCTGGACGCCGGCGGGAGGGGCTTCTGGTCGTCTTCCGTGTCCGGCCGGCTTTCGGTCCCGAAAGTCGCGTAACTGGCTGAAATATATAGGAAGGCTTGCGGTTGGCCTGCGGCTGGCGTACACTTCGCGACCCTCTTTGTAAACATTCGACGGCCGCCAGGCCGCCGGGAGAAGTCATGGCTCGCATCACCGTGGAAGATTGCCTGGAAGTCGTCGACAACCGTTTCGAGCTGGTCATGATGGCCGCCAAGCGCGCGCGCCAGCTGGCCAATGGCGTCGAACCGCAGCTTGACAACAGCGAGAACGACGACAAGCCGACCGTCATGGCGCTGCGCGAAATCGCCGCCCGTCGCATCGACCAGCCGTACATCGACGCCGTCGACAAGTCCGAGCGCGAGCGCAAGGAGCGCGAGGCGCTGGAATGGGCCGCCGCGGAAGTGGTCGCCGACGACGACCTGTCCAAGGGCGACGACCTGTAAGGCATCGCCGCGCGCCCGCCTGCAGGCCCGCATCCTGGCGGCGCACGCGTGTTGCCCGTTGTGTCCACTGAAGGCCCCGCCCTGGCGGGGCCTTCGGCGTTATCGTCCCTGCGCTGGCCCATCCGCGGAAGTTTCTGGCCGCTCCGCGCAGGTGTCGCGGATCCGCCTGTACAGCGGCGGCCATACCGCGACCGTGCTACTCCCAATTCAGCGCTTTTCCGCTTAGGCTCCCGGTCATGACACCCGGCACGCCAGCCCCCATCAACAGCGCTTCGCCCGACAGCAGCCTGTCCGACCTCGCCACACCTGCACGCGATGCGGTGCCCGACTACGTGGGCGACCTGCTCGACGCCACCGGCTATCTGTCCGAGGACCAGCGCAGCCTGCTTCGCCGCGCCTGGGCGGTCGGTGCGGCGGCGCATGTCGGCCAGACCCGCAAGTCCGGCGAGCCCTACATCACCCACCCGGTGGCCGTGGCGCGGGTGCTGGCCGAGCAGAAGGTCGACATCGAGACGCTGGTCGCCGCGATCCTGCACGACACCATCGAAGACACCCCGCTGACGCGCGAACAGCTCGCGTCGGAGTTCGGCGAAACCGTGGCCGAACTGGTCGACGGCGTGACCAAGCTCGACAAGCTGAACTTCGGCAGCCGCCAGGAGGCGGCCGCCGAGAGCTTCCGCAAGATGATGCTGGCGATGGCGCGCGACCTGCGCGTGATCCTGATCAAGCTCGCCGACCGCCTGCACAACATGCGCACGCTGGGCGCGCAGCCGGGGCCGTCGCGCACGCGCATCGCGCGCGAGACGCTGGAGGTCTATGCGCCGATCGCGCAGCGTCTGGGCATGAACAAGATCAAGGCCGAGCTGCAGGACCTGGGCTTCCATGCCCTGCATCCGCTGCGCCACCTGATCCTGGACAAGCACATCCGCAACCAGCCGCTGCTGCGGCGCGAGGCCTTGTCGAAGATCGAGGCGCAACTGGCGCAGAGGCTTGCCAACGAGGGGCTTCGCTATCGCCTGGTCGGCCGGGTCAAGTCGCCGTGGAGCATCTACAGCAAGATGCGTGCGGAAGGCAAAACCTTCGCCCAGGTCATGGACGTGTTCGGGTTCCGCATCGTCGTCGACTCGACCGCCAACTGTTACCACGCGCTCGGCGTGGCGCATTCGGTCTATAAGCCGCTCGATGGCCGCTTCCGCGATTTCATCGCGATCCCCAAGGCCAACGGCTACCAGTCGCTGCACACGGTGCTGTTCGGGCCTTATGGCTCGCCGATCGAAGTGCAGATCCGCACCGAGGAGATGGACCTGATCGCCGAGCGCGGCATCGCCGCGCATTGGGCCTACAAGCACGGCAGCGTTCCCAGCGGTGCGCAGGCGCGCGCGCATTCGTGGATCGCCAACCTGCTGGAGTCGCAGCGTGCGACCGGCTCGTCGCTGGAGTTTCTGGAAAACGTCAAGGTCGACCTGTTTCCCGACGAGGTCTACCTGTTCTCGCCCAAGGGCGACATCCTGTCGCTGCCGCGCAATTCGACCACGCTCGACTTCGCGTATGCGGTGCATACCGATGTCGGCAACCAGGCCGTGGCCGCGCGCGTGGACAAGAAGCTGGTGCCGCTGCGGACCAAGCTGGTCAGCGGGCAGACGGTGGAGATCGTCACCGCAAAGTCGTCATTGCCCAAGCCGCAGTGGCTGGAATACGTGGTCACCGGCAAGGCGCGCACCGCGATCCGTGGGCAGCTCAAGCAGCTCGAGCACGAGGATGCGGTGCAGCTCGGGCACCGGATGCTCGATCGCGCGCTGGAAGATCTGGGCACGTCGCTCGATCGCCTGCCGCAGCAGCGGCTGGGCGAGTTCCTCGGCGAGCTGCGTTACCCGCGGCTGGAATCCCTGCTGGAAGACATCGCGCTGGGCAATCGCATGCCGTCGCAGGTCGCGACCGCGCTGGCACAGCGGGAGTCGGGCATGCAGTTGGGCGCCGACGGCATGCCGCGCCGCCATGGCGACAAGATCCTGATCACCGGCAACGAGCGTGGCGTGGTCAGTTTCGCCAAGGGCTGCATGCCGATTCCGGGCGACGAGATCATGGGGTACCACACGGCCGGCAAGGGCATCGTGGTGCACCGGATGGATTGTCCGAACGTACCCGAATACCGGCGCTCGCCGGAGCGCTGGGTCGCGATCGACTGGGACCGCGAAGTCAGTGGCGACTTCCCGGCCGCGTTGCGCATCGAGGCCGAGAACCGGCCGGGCGTGTTGGCGCAGATCGCCGCGGCGATCGCGAAGGCCGAATCCAATATCGAGGCCGTCGAATACCTGGAACGCGACAGCAACGTGGCCGCGATCCGTTTCTCGATCGAGGTCAAGAGCCGCAAGCATCTTGCCGAAGTGATCCGTCGCACCCGCCGCCTGCACGTGGTGCATGGCGTGCAGCGGTTGTAGCCCGGGCGCCAGCCACCGTCATCTCGTATCCAAAGGCCGTGCGCCGCAGCCCCGTCCCCGCCGACCCGGTCCGCGTGCGAACGTTTAGAATTGCACCGTCGCGGGCCGCTGGTTCCAGCCCGTCGCCTGTCCGAGCCACCTGTCCTGGAGCCCCGTTGCCGCGATGCCTGCCGCGACGCCCGGACCGATATCCCCCATCGCCGTTTTCCCGGAGTCCGACCATGCCCCGCCAGATCATCCACACCGAGCAAGCCCCCGCAGCGATCGGCCCGTACTCGCAGGCCGTGCGCAGCGGCAACCTGGTGTTCCTGTCGGGCCAGATCCCGCTGGATCCGGCGACCGGCAATGTGGTCGAGGGCGGTATCGAGGCGCAGGCGCGGCGCGCGTTCGACAACCTGAAGGCAGTCGTCGATGCCGCCGGCGGCAATCTCGATGGCGTGATCCGCCTGGGGCTGTACCTGACGGACCTGGGCCAGTTCGCCGCCGTCAACACGGTGATGAGCGAATATTTCACTGCACCGTATCCGGCGCGCTCGACGATCGAAGTGTCGGCATTGCCGCGCGGCGTGCTGTTCGAGGTCGACGCGATCGTCGCGCTCGACTGATCGCTTCCCGCGCATGGCTCGACAGCCGCCCGCGTTGACCGCAACCGGTGGCAAGCCGCTTGCGTCGTTGGCGGGTGTCGGGCCGAAGCTGGCCGCCAAGCTCGCCGAGCGCGGCCTGCTGACGCTGCAGGACCTGTGGCTGCACCTGCCTCGGCAGTACGAGGACCGCACCGCGCTGGTGCCGATCCGCTTGTTGCAGCCGGGGATCGCCGCACAGGTCGAAGGCCGCGTCGAGGCCGTCGAACGCGGCTTCCGCTATCGGCCGATGTTGCGGGTGGCGATCGGCGATGGGTCGCGCGCGACGCTGGTGCTGCGGTTCTTCCATTTCCGTGCCGCGCAGGTCGCGCAGTTCAGCGTCGGCGCGCGCGTGCGCTGCTATGGCACGCCACGGCCAGGCCAGCACGCGCTGGAGATCGTGCATCCCAGTTACAGCATCCTCGACGACGAGGATGAGGTCGGGCTTGGCGATGCGCTCGACCCGGTGTATCCGGCGATCGAAGGCGTGGGACCGGTCATGCTGCGCAAGCTGGTCGGGCAGGCACTGGCGCAACTGCCCGAAGGCGATGCGCTGGAGTTGCTGCCGCCGGCATTGCTGGCACAACAACAACTGCCGCGACTGCGTTCGGCGCTGCTGACGATGCATCGCCCGGCACGCGACGACGACGTGCCGGCGCTGCTGGCCGGCACGCATCCGGCCCAGCGCAGGCTGGCGCTGGAAGAACTGCTGGCGCATCACCTGAGCTTGCGGCGGCAGCGGATCGCCTTGCAGTCGCATGGCGCGGCGCCGCTGTCGGGGCGTCGCCTGGTGGCTGCGTTCCGCAATCGCCTGCCGTTCGCGTTGACCGGGGCGCAGCAGCGCGTGTATGCCGAGATCGCGCGCGACCTCGCGGCCAGCAAACCGATGCTGCGGCTGGTGCAGGGCGATGTCGGCAGCGGCAAGACCGTAGTCGCGGCAATGGCGGCGCTGCTGGCGATCGATGCTGGCAAGCAGGCCGCCTTGATGGCACCGACCGAACTGCTGGCCGAGCAGCACCTGGCCAACCTGGGCGCTTGGCTGGAACCGCTGGGCGTGCGCGTGGCTTGGCTGGCGGGCAAGGTCACCGGTCGCGCGCGCGCTGCGGTGCTGGCCGCGGTCGCCAGTGGTGAGGCGCAACTGGTGGTCGGCACGCATGCCTTGATGCAGCAGGGCGTGGCCTTCCATGACCTGGCGATCGCGATCGTCGACGAGCAGCATCGCTTCGGCGTGCACCAGCGCCTCGCGTTGCGTGACAAGGGTGCCGGCGATGGCGTGGTGCCGCATCAACTGGTAATGACCGCGACGCCGATCCCGCGCACGCTCGCGATGGCCGCCTATGCCGATCTCGACGTTTCTGCCATCGATGAGCTGCCGCCGGGACGCACGCCGGTGCAGACCGTGGTGTTGAGCGCCGAACGCCGGCCCGAACTGATCGAGCGGATCCGCGTGGCCTGCGCGGAGGGGCGGCAGGCCTATTGGGTCTGCACGATCATCGATGAATCCGACGAGGTCGTCGCGCAGGCCGCGCAGACGACCTGGGAACAGCTGTCTGCGGCCTTGCCGGACGTGCGCGTCGGCTTCGTGCATGGGCGGATGAAGAGTGCGGCCAAGCAGGACACCATGCGCGCGTTCAAGCAGGGCGAACTGGACCTGCTGGTGGCGACCACCGTCATCGAAGTCGGTGTCGACGTGCCCAATGCCTCGCTGATGATCATCGAGAACGCCGAGCGGCTGGGCCTGGCCCAGTTGCACCAGTTGCGCGGCCGTGTCGGTCGCGGCAGTGCGGCCTCCAGTTGCGTGCTGCTGTACCAGGCGCCGCTGTCGCAACTTGCGCGGCAACGCCTGGACACGATGCGCCAGACCAATGACGGCTTCCTGATTGCCGAGAAGGATCTGGCGCTGCGCGGACCGGGCGAACTGCTGGGGACCCGGCAGACCGGCATCGCCGATTTCCGCGTCGCCGACCTGGTGCGCGATGCCGACCTGCTGCCGCTGGTGCACAGCATCGGTGAGCAGTTGATGGCCACGTCTCCGGCCATCGCCGATGCGCTGGTCGAACGCTGGATCGGCGGAGCGGCCCGTTACGCGGCTGCCTGACCGGCTTTGCGTCGCGCGCGGTCGATGCCAGACTGTCCGGCCTTCCAGGCGACGATCCTCCCGATGAGCGAAAAGATTCCGCTGCTGATCGATACCGATCCCGGTGTCGACGATGCGCTTGCGCTGCTGATGGCGTTCAACGACAGCGCCCATGAGGTCGTCGCGCTGACGGTGACCGCCGGCAATGTCGGCCTGCGGCATACCGTCGCCAATGCCTTGAAGCTGTGCGACATCGTCGGCCGCGACGACGTGCCGGTGCATGCGGGTTGTGCGCAGCCGTTGCTGTTCGCGTCGCCGAACGCCGCCAACGTGCATGGGCAGGATGGGTTCGGCGACGTCGGCTACACGCCGGCGCAGCGCGAGGCCGACGCCGAGCATGCGGCGCTGGCGATCCTGCGGTTGTCGCACCAGCATGCCGGTCGCCTGCTGCTGGTCGCGTTGGGTCCGCTGACCAATATCGCGCTGGCCTTGAAGCTCGACCCCACGCTGCCGGAGCGGATCGGACGGTTCGTGGTCATGGGCGGCGCGGTGACGGCGCACGGCAACATCACGCCGGCCGCCGAGTTCAACGTCTATTTCGACCCCGAGGCCGCGCGGATCGTCTTCGAGGGGTTTCCGAAGATCGAGCTGTCGGACTGGGAAGCGACCGTCGCCCACGGCCTCGCGCATGCCGACGTGGATGCCTGGCTGGGCGTGCCCGGGCCGCGGGCCGCGTTCTACGACGCGATCTCGCGCAAGACCCGGGCCTGGTCGGCCGGCCTGCGTGGCGACCGCTGGCATTCCGCCGACGCCCTGGCGATGGCCTGGGCGCTGCATCCCGACGCCGCCATCGACGTTCAGGAACGGCCGGTCGAGGTCGTCACCGAGGGCGGCGCGGCGCGTGGTGCCACGATCGTCGACTGGCGTCGGCAGACCGGGCGCCCCGACAACGCCCGGATCCTGATCGCCTACCCGCAGGCGCGGTTCGAGGCCCTGATCCGGGGCGCGCTGGAGGCGGGGCAGGGATGACTTGGGATGACTTGCGTCGAGGGGGGAAGATCGCTAAAATGCCGCTCTTCCCTTGCGCAACTTGGTGCCCGCCATGAAGGCCGACATCCACCCCGATTACCGTGACGTCGTCTTCCAGGACGTGACTTCCGATTTTCGTTTCCTGACCCGTTCCACGCTGGCCGCCTCCTCCAAGGAGAAGATCAAGTGGGAAGACGGTAACGAATACCCGCTGATCAAGATCGAAGTGTCTTCGGCCACGCATCCGTTCTATACCGGCCAGAACAAGGTCATGGACACCAGCGGTCGTATCGACAAGTTCAAGCGTCGCTACACGAAGTAAGCGGTCACCCGCTTCGCTTTAGTTCTGTCGTCACGGCCGCCTCGCGCGGCCGTTGTCGTTTGCGTGCCCTGGTGCCGTCGCCGCGGATGTCGACGACGATTGCGCGCCGGCGCGTTCGTCGGGCTGACGTCACGCTGGCGACATCCGGGAAACGCATTGTTCCAGATGCCGGGCCCTACCAAAGTCAGGCCCGGCGCCCCAGTCCTGCTGTGCAATAATTGCTGCGTCGCGGCATCGCCCGCGTCCCAAAGACATCATCTGGCGACCCAACATGGCGCCGGGCGACCAGAGGAGTGCATCAGTGTCTGATCAGATCGTGTTGAACGCAGGCGACAAGTCGGTCGAACTGCCGATTATCAAGCCGACCTTGGGCAACGCCACCGTCGATATCGCGCGTCTGCCGAAGGAAACGGGGTTGTTCACCTACGATCCCGGCTTCACCGCGACCGCGGCGTGCAAGTCGGCCATCACCTATATCGACGGCGACGCCGGCGTGCTGCTGTATCGCGGCTATCCGATCGAGCAGTTGGCCAAGCAGTCGAACTTCCTCGAAGTCGCCTATCTGCTGATGAATGGCGAGCTGCCGAGCAAGGACGAATTCGCCAAGTTCGACCATGAGGTCGCGCATCACACGATGATGCATGAGTCGCTGAAGAACTTCCTCAACGGCTTCCATTACGACGCGCACCCGATGGCGATGCTGGCCGCGAGCGTCGCCTCGCTGTCGGCCTTCTACCACGACACGCTCGATCTTGAGGATCCGGAGCAGCGCCGCCTGGCCGCGATCCGCCTGATCGCCAAGGTGCCGACGCTGGCCGCGGCCGCATACCGCTATTCGATCGGCTGGCCGATCCGCTACCCGCGCAACAACCTCGAATACGTCGACCGCTTCCTGCACATGATGTTCGAAGTGCCGAGCGAGCCGCTGGAAATGAACCCGGTCGTGCAGAAGGCGCTGGATCTGCTGTTCATCCTGCATGCCGACCACGAGCAGAACGCGTCGACCTCGACGGTCCGCCTGGTCGGTTCGACCGGTGCCAATCCGTATGCCTCGGTCGCCGCCGGCATCACCGCGCTGTGGGGCCCCGCGCACGGCGGCGCCAACGAGGCGGTGCTGAAGATGCTCGAAGAGATCGGCACGCCCGACAACGTCGAGTCCGCGATCGCCAAGGCCAAGGACAAGAACTCGGGCTTCCGCCTGATGGGCTTCGGCCACCGCGTGTACAAGAACTTCGATCCGCGCGCCAAGATCATCCGCGAGATGACCCACGAGGTGCTCGGCGAGCTCGGCGTCAACGATCCGCTGCTGGAAGTGGCGATGAAGCTCGAAGAGGCGGCGTTGAAGGATGAGTATTTCATCCAGCGCAAGCTCTACCCGAACGTCGATTTCTACAGCGGCATCATCTACAAGGCGCTGAAGATCCCGACCAGCATGTTCACGGTGATGTTCGCGATCGGCCGCACCGCGGGCTGGGTTGCGCACTGGCTGGAGCAGCAGGTGGATCCGGAGGCCAAGATCGGCCGACCGCGCCAGATCTATACCGGCTACGACACCCGCGACTACGTGTCCAAGGACAAGCGCTGACGCGGCGCTTGCCGGGCCGCGTCGGCGAATCGCCGGCTTGCGGCCCTGGCGGCTTCCTGGCGCGGATGCCAGCGAAGGTCCTGATCAGAGAAGGACATGACCAGAAGATCCTGATCGAAGCGCCCCGCCTTGCGGGGCGTTTTCGTGTCTGGCGTGCGACCGCGCAGGTTCAGCCGGCCTCGTAACCGTCGATCTCCTGCTGCACCAACATCTGCTGCAGTTGCGACGCCGACGCGCGCTTCATCGGCTTCTCGTCGATGCCTGACAGCGGCGCCTGGCGCAGGGCGTCGGCCGGCAGCACGGTCAGGTCGAACGCCAGGTCCTCGGCGCTGAACACCCAGACCGGAAACTCACCGCCACGGCTGCGGTCCAGGCGCACGTGCCGGCTGCGGCTTTCCGCGGGGATGCGGGCATCGTCGAGGAAATGCGAGACCGCCTCGGGGTCGTCGCTGAACAGGTGCAGCAGCACCGGCGAGCGGCTGTCCGCGGTGCCGTCGAGCACCGGCCCGACAAGACGCGGATCGAACGGGGCGAAGAAGGTCATTGCACGCAACGCGGCTTCGCGGCGTTGGCGCAGGGCTGCGGCGTGGCTGTCGCCGACGAACAGACGCTGGTACTCGCGCAGCGCATCCTCGATCTCGCGATTGCGCGGCAGCGAGGCGTCGTCGTGGATGCCGAGCCGGTCGGCGGCCTTGAGCTTGGCCTGGTGGTAGTCGCGGATGCCGCCCTCGGCCATCAGCCTGGCGGCTTCGTGCGCGAGTCGATGACGGCGTTCCCGGGTGCGTGTTTCGGCGTGCTGGCGCGCGTGGTGCATGGCCATCCCCCTGTGGACTCGCGCCGACTGTAGCGCATCCCCGCGAAGGAAACGTTGCAGTCGCGGACGGCTGTCGGCAGGGTCGCGAGGCAGGGACCGCGAGGGCGCTGGACGGGTGTCGGCCAAGCCCTGCGGACGGCTGTCTGCGGACTGGGTTGTCGGTATGGCCCAGTGCGCCAGGTGGGACGGAGGCATGGCCCGCGCGCCCAGAGCGCGGGAACCGCCACGTCGATGGCCCAGGGCCTGACGACTCAGAACCTGTTCACGATCTGTCGCGAGCGCAGCCAGGTGGCGCGTGGTGTGCATGCCAGTGAAGAGCAGGCAGAAAGCGCAGTGTACGTGCGGGTACATGAGCATTTGTGGCCAGCGCGATGCGCTGTCAAGAACCGCTCCAGGCGGTTCTTTCGAGCACCGCACGCGCGCCAGATGGCAAGCGCAGCAGGATCGTGAGCAGGTTCTCAGAAGATGTCGAACGACTCTTCGCTGGGCAGGTCTTCGAAGTGCATCTCGATCTCGGTTTCCATGCGCTCGAGATCCTCGGCTTTCACGTATTCGATGATGCCGCCCTCCGACGATGTCGGCAGCAGGCGTCCGCCTGCGGTCACCGCGACGCGGATCATGCCCTCGGGCGGCTCGTTGCTTGCGATCGGCACGTCCTTGAGCGCCACGCGCATGTAGTCGATCCAGATCGGCAGTGCGGCCTTGCCGCCATATTCGCGATAACCGAGCGAACGGTTGTCGTCGCGGCCGACCCAGACCGAGGTCACCAGGTTGCCGCCAAAGCCCGAGAACCAGGCGTCGCGGTGGTCGTTGGTGGAGCCGGTCTTGCCGCCGACGTCGGCGCGTCCCAGCGCCTTGGCCTGCGCACCGGTGCCGCGCTGGACCACGTCGCGCATCATCGAGACCAGCTGATAGGCCACGCGGGCGTCGATCGCACGCGGTGCCAGCACGGCGTCCGTGGGCAGGGCCGGCGGCGCTGCTTCCGGCTTGGCTTCGGTGGTTGCCGGGCGCGCCGGTGCCGAGGGGCCGAGGTCGAAGCCGTCGACGACGTTGGCGGCGGCCTGTGGCCGGCCATCGGCGCCCATTCCGCAGCTGCGGCAGGCGATCGCCGGATTTTCCTTGAAGATCACGGTGCCGTTGCGGTCCTTGACCTCGTCGATGAACCACGGGGTGATCCGGAAGCCGCCATTGGAGAACACCGCATACCCACGCGCGACGTCCAGCGGCGCCAGCGACGGCGTGCCCAGCGAGATCGACAGGTTGGGCGGCAGTTCTTCTTCCTTGAAGCCGAAGTGGCTGATGTAGCGGCGCGCGTAGTCGACGCCGATCGCGTCCAGCAGGCGCACCGAGACGAGGTTGCGCGACTGGACCAGTGCTTCGCGGATGCGCATCGGCCCGGCGAAGTTGCCGCTGTCGTTCTGCGGGCGCCATTCCTGGCCACGCCGCATCTTGAAGACCACCGGGGCGTCGAGCACGATCGAGGCCGGGTTGAAGCCCTTCTCGAACGCCGCCGCGTAGATGAACGGCTTGAAGCTCGAGCCGGGCTGGCGACGCGACTGGGTCGCGCGGTTGAACTTGCTGCCGGCAAAGCTGAAGCCACCGATCAGTGCCTTCAGTGCGCCGGTGTCGGGTTCCAGCGACACCAGCGTGGCCTGGCCGCGCGGGATCTGGTCGAGCTGCCAGCTGATGGTCGGTGCCGGCACCGGCGTCGCAGGGTCTGCGTTGGCGGCGACCTTGGCCGCCGTCTCGATGCGGCGCACGCGGGTCACGTCTCCGCGCTTGAGCAGGGCGGCGGGGTTGCGGCCGGTCCAGCGGCTGGCGGCGGCGTCGAGCGTGATCGTGGTGCCATCGGCCAGTGCGACATCGGCGGTGTTGTCGCCCGAGCGCAGCACGATCGCAGGCAGCAGGCCGGACTGTGCCGGGATCGCGCGCAGCCGGGCGCCCGCGGTCGCGGCATCCTCGCCGGCGGCCAGCTCGAAGGTCTGCTCGACCTTGGTCCAGCCGTGGCGGTGGTCGTACAGGCTCAGTCCGGTGCGCACCGACTGGTCGGCCGCGGCCTGCATCACCGGGTCGATCGTGGTGGTGACGTGGTAGCCCTTGGTCAGGACTTCGCCGCCGAAGCGGGCGATCATTTCCTGGCGGACCATCTCGGCGACATAAGGGGCGTAGACCTCGACCGGGCGCTCATGCGGCTTGGCGTGCATCGGGGTCGCCTGCGCCTGCGCGGCCTCGGCGGGGCTGATGAAGCCCAGCTCCTTCATCCGAGCCAGCACGTAGACGTCGCGGCGTTCCTTGGCGCGGACGGGGTTGCTCAGCGGGTTGCCGCTGGACGGGAACTTGGGGATCGCCGCCAGCGAGGCCATCTCGTCCAGGTCCAGCTGGTCCAGCGACTTGCCGTAGTAGAACTCGGCCGCAGCGGCGACACCATAGGCGCGGTTGCCGAAGAAACTCTTGTTCAGGTAGAGCTCGAAGATCTCGTCCTTGCTGAGCTCGCGCTCCATCTTCATCGCCAGCAGCATTTCGGCGAACTTGCGGGTGTAGCTGTACTCCGAGCTCAGGAAGAACTGGCGCGCGACCTGCTGGGTGATCGTCGAGCCGCCGGCGACGCGACGGCCGTCCTCGTTGGTCAGCACCTGCCAGACCGCGCGGGCAACGCCCTTGTAGTCGACGCCGTGGTGCTCGTAGAAGCGGGCATCCTCGGTGGCGATGAAGGCCTGGCGCAGCCGTTCAGGGACCTGGTCGATGCTGATCGGGTAACGCCGGGTCTCGCCGAACAGGGCCATCAGGCGGCCATCGTTGGCATAGACGTAAAGCGGCTCCTGCAGCTCGATCTCGCGCAGGGTCTGGACGTCGGGGAGCTTCGCCGACACGGTCGTGTACAGCACCGCGAACGCCGCGCCGCCGGCCAGGGCGAGGGCGAAGAAGACGAGCAGGGTCCAGCGCAGCAGGCGGCGAAAACGTGACATCGAACAAGCTTCCTGTTCCGGGGCACGGAGGAGGGGAAGGGCAGTATAGAGGAGCGTCCCCGGCACGCCCGAGCCGCGGTTTGGGGGGGCGCCCACGGATCGAGACGGTTCAGGTGATAATGCGCGCGGCTCGGGATCGGTGCGGGCTGTTGCCAAGGTGGCCAAAGTCCGTTATTTAATGTGCCGGGGCACGTTGCGCACGTAAGCGCCCGTGTGACAAAGGGGAAAACCGTGGGGCTGATCACAAAAAGCCAGTCACCGCTTGTCGGCGTCGACATCAGTTCGACCGCCGTCAAGCTTCTGCAACTTTCGCGGACGGGCGATCGTTACCGGGTGGAGCACTACGCCGTCGAACCCCTTCCCCCTAATGCCGTGGTCGAGAAGAACATCGTCGAGGTCGAGGCGGTCGGCGAGGCGATCCGCCGCGCGATCGCCCGCTCGGGTTCGAAGGTCAAGCATGCGTCGGCGGCCGTCGCCGGTTCGGCGGTCATCACCAAGATCATCCCGATGCCGGCCGACCTCGACGAGGACGACCTGGAGTCGCAGGTCGAACTGGAAGCGGTCAACTACATCCCCTATCCGATCGAGGAAGTGAACCTGGATTTTGAAGTGCTGGGACCGATGCCGGGCAATCCGGAAATGGTCCAGGTGCTGCTGGCGGCGTCGCGTTCTGAAAACGTCGAGATGCGCGCGTCGGCACTGGAGCTGGGTGGACTGACGGCGCGCGTCGTCGATGTCGAGGCCTTCGCGATCGAGAACGCGTTCGGGCTGATCGCCAGCACGCTGAACATCCCGCGCGACGGCATCGTCGCGCTGGTCGATGTCGGCGCGACGATGACCACGCTCAATATCCTGCGCAACGGCCGCAGTCTGTATTCGCGTGAGCAGGTGTTCGGCGGCAAGCAGCTCACCGACGAAGTGATGCGCCGCTATGGCCTGAGCTACGAAGAAGCCGGCCTGGCCAAGCGCCAGGGCGGTTTGCCGGAGAGCTACGAAATCGAAGTGCTGGAGCCGTTCAAGGAAGCGCTGGTCCAGCAGATCAGCCGCCTGCTGCAGTTCTTCTATGCCGGCAGCGAGTTCAACCGCGTCGACCAGGTCGTGCTGGCCGGCGGTTGCGCGTCGATCCCCGGCGTCTCCGAGATGATCGAGGAGCAGTTGGGCGTGCAAACCGTCGTCGCCAACCCGCTGGCGCAGATGACGCTGGGCCCGCGGGTGCAGGCGCATGCGCTCGCTCAGGACGCGCCGGCGCTGATGATCGCCTGCGGCCTTGCCCTGAGGAGTTTCGACTGATGGCACGGATCAATCTCCTCCCGTGGCGGGCGGAACGCCGCAAGCAGCGCCAGAAGGAATTCGGTCTGATGCTGGGCGCGTCGGCGCTGGCCGGCGTGCTGCTGTGGTTCCTGTTCAATGCCTATTACAACGCCCAGATCAGCGGGCAGCAGGAACGCAACAGCTTCCTGGAACAGCAGATCGCCGAAGTCGAAAAACAGATCCAGGAAATCGACGAGCTCGATCGCCAGAAGGGGCGCCTGCTCGCGCGCAAGGAAGTCATCGAGCAGTTGCAGGCCAACCGCTCGCAGATGGTGCACCTGTTCGATTCGCTGGTGCGCACGATTCCCGACGGCGTGATCCTGACCGGCATCAAGCAGGAAGGCCAGAAGCTGACATTGGAAGGTCGCTCTCAGTCCAACTCGCGGGTCAGCACCTACATGCGCAACCTGGAAGGATCTGGCTGGATGACCAAGCCCGACCTGTCGGTCATCGAGGCCCAGGATGGCGTCGCCGGCCTGCCGTATGCCTTTACCCTGTCGGTGCAGTTGGCCAACCCCAACGAGCCCAAGGACGAGGACGGCGACGGCGTGCCCGATGCGGTGCCCCCGGTCAACGAAGACACCGCGGCCCAGGACGCGGCGGCCGCCGCTGCCGGCAGTACGCCGTCGGATGCCACGCCTGCGACGGACGCGCCTTCCGCGCCGGCTGCACCTGCCGAGAACGCGCCGGCTGCCCCGCCGGCTTCTGAACCTGCCGCGCAAGGGCCCGCGTCATGAGCAAGAAGATGTCGCTCAAGGAACTGGACTTCAACAACATCGGCTCCTGGCCGCAGTTGTACAAGAACGTCTTCTGCGTGGTCGTCGGGCTGTTGATCTTCGGCCTGCTCTGGCAGGTGCTGACCCGACCCAAGGGACAGGAGCTTCAATCGCTCGAAAGAAAGGAAGGCGAATTGCGCGCCCAGTTCGAGAAAAGCCAGGAGCGCGCGGCGAACCTCGAGCCGCTGAAGTTGCAGCTCGCGCAGATGGGGCAGCAGTTGCAGCAGATGTTGCGCCAGTTGCCGAGCCGGACCGAGATGCCCGACCTGATCGGCGATATTTCGCAGACCGCGCTGGCGACCGGCATCCAGAACGAGTTGTTTCGTCCTGGCCCGGAATCGAAGAAAGAGTTCTATGCCGAGAAGCCCATCGAACTGCGCATGGTCGGCACCTACCATCAGTTCGGCGCCTTCGTCAGCGGCGTGGCGTCGCTGCCGCGCGTGGTCATCATGACGATGCACGATATTTCGCTGCGCGCGCGCAACGCGGACAACAATGCGCTGGGCGCCATCGGCCCCAACTCCAACCTGGAGCTGGCCGGAACCGTGAAGACGTATCGCTACCTGGACGAGGAAGAAGCCGTGGCCCAGGAAGCAGCGGCCGCCGCTGCGGCGCCGCCGCCGGCCGGAGGGGAGCGCTGACATGCAGGCGAGCTTCATTCGAGCGATCCCCCGTTGCGGTATCCGCGCGCTGTCGCTGGCGTTGGCGGTGCTTGCACTGGCGGCATGCGGTCGCGACATCAACAGCAGTCCGGGCGAGGCGCCGCCGCTGCAGGAATGGGTGGCCAACGTGAAGGCCAGGCCCGCACCTCCGCTCGAGCCGTTGCCGGTGATGCAGCAGTTCGAGACCTTCGAATATGCGGCGCAGGACCTGCGTGATCCCTTCAGCCGTGCGTTCAACCGCGATGGCGCGGCCAGTGGCCCGCGCCCGGATGCGAACCGGCGCAAGCAGATCCTCGAGCAGTTCCCGCTCGACAGCCTGAAGATGGCCGGTACCTTGCATACCGGTGCCGCGATGGTCGGGCTGGTGATCGCGCCGGACAAGGTGACCTATCGGATCCAGCCCGGCGCCTACCTGGGCCAGAACGATGGCCGGGTCACCCATGTGCAGGAAGATAGAATCGATCTCGTCGAACTCGTGCCAGATGGCGCTGGCGGCTGGCTGGAGCGGCCGGCCTCGGTTGCGCTCGAAGACAAATGATCAGGGGAAGTCAGATGATTGTGACCAAAGCGCATCGCCAGCAGCCGGTGCTCCAGCAGCCCGTGCTCCGGTTGTCATCGGCCCGCATGTCGTCGATCCAGGCCGGAAGCATCGGCCTGCTGATCGGGCTGCTGTCGACCTTTGCTGCCGTGCATGCCGCGCAACCTGCGCCGAACACGATGCTGGCGCTGAGCCAGGCCACGCTGATCGATCCCGGCAAGCGGTTGCCGGCGACGGTCAATGTCGCCAACATCGACTTCAAGCGCGGCGATGGCGGAGCCGGCAAGCTGGTGCTGCAGTTCGACGGTGAAGGCGCCAATCCCGACCTGCGCACGCAGCCGGGCAGCGTCGTCATCGACGTTGGCAACGCCAGCCTGCCCACGAGCCTGCAGCGGCCACTGAACGTCAGCGACTTCGCCACCCCGGTGCAGCGTGTCGATGCCCGTCAGAGCGGCCATGGCACGCAACTGGTGCTGAGCACGCAGGGCAACGTCGAGACTTTGGCCTACCAGTCCGGTCGCGACTATGTGGTCGAGATCGTGCCGCGCGCACGGGCGGCCACCCCCGATCGCGCCATTGGTGCCGCGGCCTCGACCACGGTGGTGGCGGCCAGCCAGTCCAGCGCCGGTCGCGTCTACACCGGCAAGGCGGTGACGTTCAACTTCCAGGACATCCCGGTACGCACCGTGCTGCAGTTGATCGCCGAAGAGTCCGGGCTCAACGTCGTCGCCAGCGACACCGTGCAGGGCAACGTGACCCTGCGCCTGATCTCGGTGCCGTGGGACCAGGCGCTGGACATCGTGTTGCAGGCGCGTGGCCTCGACAAGCGCCGCAGCGGCAACGTGGTCTGGATCGCACCGCAGGCGGAAATCTCCAAGTACGAGCAGGACAAGGAAGACGCGCGCCTGGCGATCGAGGATCGCGTCGAGATGGTCACCGAGTACGTGCCGATCAGCTATGGCAATGCCGAGGACATCGCCAAGCTGCTGACCGACGAGAGCAAGGCCAACTCCGGTGGCGGTGGTGCTGGCGGCGCGCAAGCCAGCAGTCGTGGCTTCCTGTCGTCGCGCGGCAGCCTGAGCTTCGATCGCCGCACCAACACCCTGCTGGTGATCGACATCCCGCAACGCGTGGCCGAGGTGAAGCGGCTGGTCACCACGCTGGACAAGCCGGTCGACCAGGTCGTCATCGAGGCGCGCGTGGTCATCGCCAGCGAGTCGTTCGCGCGCGACCTCGGTGCCAAGTTCGGCGTCAGCGCGGCCAAGGACCGCGTCACCGTGGGCGGTGCGCTGGGTGGCACCGGTCCGGCTGGCCTGAACTACAGCAATCCCGTCGGCGATGCCGCGGCAGGCGTGCTCGGCCTGACCATCCTGGGCAACACGATCGACTGGAATGTCGAGCTGTCCGCATTGCAGACCGAAGGGCGTGGCGAGGTGCTGTCGAACCCGCGCATCATCACCAGCAACCAGAAGGAGGCGGTGATCCGCCAGGGCCAGGAAGTCGGCTACCTGACCGTCACTGGCGGGCAGAGCAACAATGTCCCGACCGTGCAGTTCAAGGACGTGCTGCTGGAACTCAAGGTCACGCCAACCATCACCGCCGACGGCCGCGTCTATCTGAACATCGCTCTGAAGAAGGACGAAATCGAAGGCTTCGTTCCGACCGGAGCAGGGTCCGTACCGCAGATCAACAAGCGCGAGATCACCACCTCGGTCTTGATGGACGACGGCCAGACTGTCTCGATCGGCGGCGTCTATGAATTCCGTGACCGCAGCAGCCTGTCCAAGGTGCCGTTCCTGGGTGATCTGCCGTTCCTCGGCAACCTGTTCAAGAACCGCGGCCGCACCACCGAGAAGGCCGAACTGCTGATCTTCGTGACCCCCAAGGTCATCCGCGTAGCGCAAAGGACCTGATCCCAGGTCTCAGCGACGACCGCATTGAACGACGCAATGGGGCCTTCGGGCCCCATTGCCGTTTCCGGGCCGCGAGCTTGTTCCGGCGGCGCCTGCCTTCCGGCACTGAACCAAGCGCCGCGGATAGGGTCAAATGGGCCCGGGCGTGATCGGCGCCGGTGAATGACAGGCCATGGACAACCCAAACGAAGACCTTCCGCGACTGCATGCCCTGTTCTCGGGGCTTCGCGACCAGTTGGCCGGCGAGATCGTCGGCCAGGGCGCGCTGATCGAGCGGCTGCTGATCGCCTTGCTGGCCGATGGCCATCTGCTGGTCGAGGGCGCGCCGGGCCTGGCCAAGACCACCGCGATCCGCGCCTTGGCCTCGCGGCTGGACGCGGATTTCGCGCGCGTCCAGTTCACCCCCGACCTGCTGCCGGCCGACCTGACCGGCACCGAGGTCTGGCGCCCACAGGATGGACGCTTCGAGTTCATGCAGGGGCCGGTGTTCCACTCGCTGCTGCTCGCCGACGAGATCAACCGTGCGCCGGCCAAGGTGCAGTCGGCGCTGCTGGAGGCGATGGGCGAACGCCAGGTCACGGTCGGGCGGCACACCTACGCGTTGCCGCCGTTGTTCCTGGTCATGGCGACCCAGAACCCGATCGAACAGGAAGGCACCTTCCCGTTGCCGGAGGCACAACTCGATCGCTTCCTGATGCATGTGCGCATCGGCTATCCCGACGCGGCGGTCGAGAGCGAGATCCTGCGCCTGGCGCGGCAACGCGCGCGCGGGCTCCAGCAGGTCGACGTCGATACCACGCCGCGCATCACCCAGCAGGACGTGTTCGCTGCCCGTGACGCGATCCTGGCGCTGCATGTCGCGCCGCAGGTCGAACGCTACCTGATCGAGATCGTGCTGGCCTCGCGCGACCCGGCGCGCTACGACGCGACGCTGGCGCGCCGCATCGCCTGGGGTGCGAGCCCGCGTGGCTCGATCGCGCTGGAGCGTTGTGCGCGTGCGCGCGCCTGGCTGCAGGGGCGCGACTTTGTCACCCCCGAAGACGTCCGCGCGGTCGCGCCGGACGTGCTGCGCCATCGCGTGCTGCCCAGTTACGAGGCGACCGCCGAAGGTTGGGATGGTGATCGGCTGGTGGCCGCCCTGATCGACAAGATCCCGTTGCCCTGAGCCACGCCGACCCCATGGCCGACGGTCTACAGCCCACGCTTGCCGAACTCCTCGCCCTGCGTGGCATCGCGCAGGGACGCGGCGCGCCGCGGCGTGCCCGTGCCGGCATGCGCATGCAGGCGCCGTCGCCGATGCGTGGCCGCGGCATGGAGTATGCGGAGTCGCGCCAGTACACGCGCGGCGATGACGCCCGGCACATCGACTGGCGCGTCACCGCGCGCACCGGGCAGGCCCATACCAAGGTCTTCCAGGCCGAACGCGAGCGCTTGACCCTGCTGGTGGCCGATACCGCGCCGGCTCTGTATTTCGGTACGCGCGTGCGCTTCAAGTCGGTGCAGGCCGCACGCGCGGGTGCGCTGGCGACATGGACGGCGCTGCGCGATGGCGATCGGCTCGCGGCCTTGCGCGGCAGCTCGCTGGAGGCGCCGTTGCCGCCTGCAGGCGGCCAGCGCGGCGCGTTGCGGGTGCTGGACGCGCTGTGCCGCTGGTACGCCAGGCCACCGTCCGATGACGAAGGATTGCTGGTCGCGCTGGAGCATGCCCGGCGCCTGCTGCGCCCTGGATCGCGCGTGGTGATCCTCGCCGATCCCGTGAGCGCCGCGCAGGTACCCAGACATCGCTGGGCTGGCTTGCGTGCGCACAACGATGTCGTGCTGCTTCTGTTCACCGATCCGCTGGAAACCGCGCCGCCCGCGCTGTCGCTACCGTTTCTTGCCGGCGACCGGCGGGTGGCGGTCGACCTGGGCATGGCCTCGCAGCGCCAGCATTGGCAGCATGCCTTCGCCGACGTCGTGGCCGATGTCAGCAAGCGGGCAGCGGCCTGTGGCGTGCGCGTTGCCAGCGTGCCCAGCGATGGCGAGCATCCGGCGTGGCTGTCACTGCTCGGCAGTGTGCGGGGCGCGCCATGATCGCGACCGCCGCTTCCGCTGCCGCTGCGCCGGCGGCCATTGCCCTGCGCGATATCCATGAACCGCTGGCGCCCGGCTGGTGGCCGCCTGCGCCGGGTTGGTGGCTGCTGGTGGGGCTCGCATGTCTGGCGTTGCTGGCATGGTTGCTACGGCGCTGGTGGCGTCGTCGTCGGCAACGCGATATGGCGGACCTGTTCGACCGCAGCGTTGGCGCGGCCGCGACACCGGTCGCGCGGATTGCCGCGATGTCCGAGTTGCTGCGCCGTGCGTCGCGCCTGCGCGATCCCGCAGCCGACCGGCTGCAGGGTGAGGACTGGCTGGCCTTCCTCGACCAGCACGTGGACGGCAAGCGCCAGCGCACTGGCACTGGGAGGGACACCGCGTTCTCGCAGGGCCCGGGGCGCGCGCTGCTGGATGCGGCGTTCCGCCGGGACGCGGGCGATGTCGACATCGGAGCGCTTCACGCATTGGCCCGTGCGCGTTTCGTGTCATGGACGGCGCCACAATGATGTGGCCGGCATGGTCCTGGTGGCAGGGATTTGCAGGCTTTGCATGGCCCTGGTTGCTCCTGCTGCTGCCGGTACCGTGGCTGCTGCGCCGCTGGCTGCCTGAGCTGCAGACCGATGGGCCGGCGTTGCGGGTCCCGTTTGGCGATCGGCTGGAGGCGATCGCCGGCGAGGGCACGCGCCATGGCCGCGCGGGCGGCGTGCCGTGGCTGGCCTGGCTGGCCTGGGGGCTGCTGTGCGTGGCCGCCGCGCGCCCGCAATGGCTGGCCGAATCGGTGCAGCCGCCGCAGGCGGGGCGCGACCTGATGCTGGCGGTCGACCTGTCGGGCAGCATGGCCGAGGAAGACATGCAACTGGGTGGCCAGCGCGTCGACCGCCTGACCGCGGCCAAGGCGGTGCTGGCGGACTTCCTGGATCGCCGCGATGGCGATCGCGTCGGCCTGCTGGTGTTCGGGCAACGGGCGTACACGTTGACGCCGTTGACGCGCGATCTCGACAGTGTGCGCAGCCAACTGCTCGACAGCGTGGTCGGACTGGCGGGGCGCGAGACCGCGATCGGCGATGCGATCGGACTCGCGGTCAAGCGCCTGCAGGCGATGCAGGGCGCGACCGCAGGCGTCGATGCGCAGCGCGTGCTGATCCTGCTGACCGATGGCGTCAACACGGCCGGCGTGCTGGATCCGTTGAAGGCCGCGGAGATCGCTCAGGCGCAGCGCGTGCGCATCCACACGATCGCATTCGGTGGCGAAGAAGGCGCGTCGCTGTTCGGCTTCCGCCTGCCCGGCGGTGGCGAGCCACAGATCGACGAAGCAACCCTGCAGCGGGTCGCGGAGATCACCGGCGGACAGGCGTATCGTGCGCGCGACACCGCGCAGTTGGCCGGCATCTATGCCGAGATCGAGCGGCTGGAGCCGATCGAGCAGCCGGGCCAGCGTGTGCGCCCGCGCGAAGAGCGCTATGACTGGCCATTGCTGGCAGCGCTCGCATGCGCGCTGCTCGTGCTTGCGCCGTGGCCGATGGGACGCAGGCGCCGCCAGCGCGGTCGTGCGGCTGCGTCCATTTCGTTGAACAGGCAGGGTTCCTGATGGATGTCGTGTCTTCCCTGCACCTGTTGCGGCCGCAATGGCTGTGGCTGCTGCTGGCGTTGCCGTTGCTGGTCGCCGCCTGGTGGTGGCAGCGGCGTCGACGCAATGTCTGGCGCGATGTCGTCGATGCGCATCTGCTGCCGGCGCTGATCGAGCATGCACCGGGCCGGCGCGGCTATGCCGGCCTGGCCTGGTCGCTCTGCGGCTTTCTGCTGGTGGTGCTGGCACTGGCGGGTCCGGCCTGGCGCATGGGCGAACAACCGCTGGTACGCGGCGGCTCGCCGCTGGTGGTCGCTGTAGATCTGTCGTCGTCGGCGACGGCCAACGACCTTCCGCCATCGCGCCTGCTGCAGGTGCGCGCGAAGCTGCGCACGTTGCTGGCGTCGCGTCGCGAGGGCGCGGTCGGGCTGGTGGCGTTTGCCGGCGATGCCTTCGTCGTGGCGCCCGTCAGCGACGATGCCGCCAATATCGACCTGTTCGTCGATGCGCTGTCGCCGGAGCTGATGCCCGAGGATGGCAGCCGTGCCGAACGTGCGATCGCGATCTCGCGCCAGTTGCTGCAGCAGGCGGGACATGGGCGTGGAGACATCCTGCTGATGACCGACCATGCCGATGGCGCGGCGATTGCGGCGGCGGCCTCCGCGGCGGCGCAGGGCTACCGGGTGTCGGCGATCGGCGTCGGTACGCCGACGGGCGCGGCCTATCGGCGTGGCGACGGCAGCATCGCGCATGCACAGCTGGATCGCACGTCGTTGCAGGCCATGACGCGGGCAGGGCAGGGCGTGCTTGCCGGACTGAGCAACGACCAGCGCGATCTGGAAGCAGTGTCGGCCTTGCGGCCGCCGGCATCCGCAGCGGCCGGAGACGGCGGTCTGGGGCGTGCCTGGCGCGACGAAGGCTATTGGCTGTTGTTGCCCTTGTTGGGGCTGGTCTTGCTGGCGTTCCGTCGCGGCGCGGTGTTCGCGGTGTTGTTGCTGTGTGTCGGTAGTGTCGGGCTGTGGCCGTTGCCGGGCCAGGCGCAGGCAAGAGTTCAAGCGACCCCGGCGACGCCGGCATCGTCCGCGCCGGCTGCGGTCAAGGGGACCTGGTGGCGGCGCGCCGACCAGGTCGAGCATGCGCGCCTGCGCGATGGCGTGCAGGCCTACCGCGAAGGCGACTTCGCGCAGGCCGGACAACGCTGGTCCGGCCTGCAGGGTGCCGACGCTGCCTACAACCGCGGCAATGCGCTCGCCAAGGCCGGACAACTGGCCGAGGCCATCGCTGCCTATGACGAGGCGCTGCGGCTGCAGCCCGGCATGGAGGACGCGCTGGCCAACCGTAAGGCGGTCGAGGCCGCCTTGCAGGACCGACCCCATCAGGGCAAGGGTGCGCAAAAACCCTCGCCCTCGTCGAATGCGCCGCCGCAGGCACCGGGCCAGACGCCGCAATCGGGCGAGCCTGGGGCCGGCGAGCCTGCGGAGGGCAAGCCCGGCGACAGCAAGCCTGCAGACGGCACGCCCCAGCCTGATGCGCAGTCGCCGCCGCCCGGCCCGTCGCAACCGCTCCCGTCGCCTGCTGACCGTTCGCGCGCGCAGGACCGGTCCGCGAACAAGCCGCCGCTTCCATCGCAGGCACCGCAGCAGCAGGCGGCGCAGTCGGACGCCGATCGCGCGCAGCGCGAGCAGATGCAGCGTGCGTTGCAGGAGTCGCAACAGCAGGCCGAGGACGGCACGCCGGTCGATGCACCGCCCGAGCGCGCCGAGAGTGCCGCCGAACGCGAGCAGCGCCAAGCCAACGAAGCCTGGTTGCGCCGCATTCCGGACGATCCGGGAGGCCTGCTGCGTGCGCGCTTTCTGCTCGAACAACAGCGCCGCCAGGGCGCGAGGCCCGACCGATGAAACGCCTGCCGCTGTGGTGGTGGCTGCTCCCATTGCAGCTGATCCTGTCGATGAGTTTCGCCTTGCTGCCCATGCAGGCGCAGGCTGCCGCGCGTGCCTGGCTGGATCGCGACCGCATCGAGCTCGGCGAGACCGCCACGCTCAATGTCGAGACCGACCAGGCGACGGCGCAGGCCCCCGACTACGCCGCGTTGCAAGGTGCGTTCGAGCTCAGTGGCCACAGCAGCAGCCGCAGCTTCAGCCTCGTCAATGGCCAGCAGCAGACGCGCGTGCTGTATGCGGTCGCATTGAAGCCGCTGCGCGAGGGCGTGCTGTCGATTCCTTCTTTGCGGGTCGGTAATGCCAGTACCGCGCCGTTGCAGCTCAGCGTCGTGCCGGCATCGGTGACGCCGGCGCGCGATGGCGCGCCGGCCTTCATCGAATCCGAGGCCGACCTGCAGACACCTTACGTGCAGCAGTCAGTGGGCTATGTGTTGCGCCTGTACTACCTGCCGCCGCTGGTGTCGGGAACACTCGACCAGTCGGTTCCGGAAGGCGCGTCGATGCAGCGCATCGGCAGCGACCTGCAGTTCACTCGCGAGATCGATGGCCGCCGCTACACGGTGGTCGAACGTCGCTACCAGGTGGTCCCGGAACGCAGCGGAACGCTGACCATTCCCGGCGCACGCTTCGAAGGCCGCGGCGCGGGTGGTTTCTTCGACGATGTCTTCAGCGATGGCCGGCGGGCACTCACGGCCAATGGCGCGCCGCGCATCCTGCAGGTGCAGGCCGTGCCCGATGGCGCGCCGCAGCCCTGGCTGCCGCTGCATGCACTGGATCTGCGCTATGTCGAGTCGCCTACCTCCGCGCGCACCGGCAGCGCGGCAACGGTCGTCGTCGAAGCGCGTGCCGATGGTGCGGTCGGCACGCAGTTGCCGGAACTGCAACTGCCGCCGATCGCAGGTGTCCAGGTCTTTGCCGAACCCGCGCAGATCGACGAGAGCTTCGACCATGGTCGTCCGCAGACGCGGGTGACGCGGAAGTTCTCGATCGTGCCGTCGCAACCGGGTGTGCTGCGGCTGCCGGGTCCGCGCATCGGCTGGTGGGACGTGCGCGCCGGTGCGGCCCGCACGGCGTCGTTGCCGGCGATCGCGCTGGAGGTCGAAGCGGGCACGGAGACGGGCAGCGGGACGGCCAACGGCGACAGCGCACCATCGTCGCTTCCGGGAGGGATCCAGACGACCTCGCCGGTTGCGGGTCCGTCGTTGCAGGGGCTGTCTGTGTGGATGGTCGCGGCGATGGTGTTTGCCCTGCTGTGGCTGCTGACCCTGTGGTGGGGGCTGGGCCAGCGTCGCCGCGCGCAGGCGTTGCCTCCCGCGCGGTCCGTTCCCGGGATGACTGCCGGGTCTGCAGTGATCGCGCCGCGCGCGCGCGCGTGGCAGTCGCGACCCTGGCTGGCCTTGCTGCAAACCGGCGATGCCGGCGAGATCGCGCATTTCCTGTGCGTGTCGGTCTCTCCCGAAGCCGAGGATCTCGATGCCTTGCTGGCACGCCTGCAGGATCCGGCGCAGCGCGAGGCGGTGCGGCAACTGCAGCAGGCGCGATGGGGCGGCGGCGACATGGCGGTCGCACGCGAAGCATTGCGGGCCGCGTTCCCGTCCGGCATCCGGACGGCGGCAGCGGCCCGCACCGAGGCGACCGCGTTGCCACCGCTGTATCCGTAGCGAGTGTCTCCCTCGCCTGGCCTGGCAGGCAGGCGCGTGGGTTGCCGCGTCCATTGACGTCATGGTATCGGCAGCAGCGTCATCATCGGCAGCGGATTGTGCGAAGGTGCCCTCGATGCCTTTGCAGTCCCGGTTGACGGGCCGATCGCACGACGTGGATGATCTTGCGCATGGAACACCCTGACCTGCGCAATCAACACGCCCCCGATGCGCTCCGCTACGCGGCGTTTGCCGCAGCGCCCGGCGGTGGAAACCCCGCGGGCATCGTCCTGCGTGCCCAAGGCCTGGACGTGGCGGCGATGCAGGCATTGGCGGCCGATATCGGTTACGCCGAAACAGCATTCGTCATCGATCGCGACATCGCTGGCGATCCGCGCCATCATCGGCTGCGCTATTTCTCGCCGGATGCCGAGGTGCCGTTCTGCGGCCATGCGACCATCGCGACGGCCGTGGCGATGGCGGAACGCGGCGGGACCGGACCTTTCCTGTTCGAGACCCTCGTCGGTGCCGTCGCCATCGAGACCACCCGGTCGCCCGCCGGCGACATCATCGCGGCCTTCACCAGCGTTGAGCCGCGCGTCGCGCCGTTTCCGTCCGCGGTGTTCGATGCGCTGATGAGCCTGCTTGGCCTGTGCGATGCGGATCTCGACGCGAGCTATCCGCCCATGCTGGCGTTTGCCGGCAACTGGCATCCGCTGCTGGTGCTGCGGTCGCGCGCGACCTTCGACGGTTTCCGCTTCGATCCCCAGGCGGTGCGGGCGTTGATGGATGCCAACGGATGGGCGGGCACGGTGATGGTCGC
The DNA here is from genome assembly GCF_054902115.1 of Luteimonas sp. RIT-PG2_3. Lineage (NCBI taxonomy): Bacteria > Pseudomonadati > Pseudomonadota > Gammaproteobacteria > Lysobacterales > Lysobacteraceae > Luteimonas > Luteimonas sp. RIT-PG2_3. The sequence continues at coordinate 51,761 of NZ_JBUBPF010000004.1, forward strand.
GTTCGCCCTGTCGTCCCGCGGCTTCGAAGTCCGCAACCTGTTTCCGGTGGGCGACATCATCGAGGATCCGGCCACCGGATCGGCGGCAGCCGCGCTGGGCGGCTACCTGCGTGTCACCGCCGTGCTCGATGCGCCGACGCATATCGAGGTCCATCAGGGCGCGCACGTCGGCAGGCCCAGCCTGCTCGCGGTCGAGATCCCGGTGGCGGGCGGCATCATCGTCAGCGGTTCGGCCAGTCCCATCGCCTGAGCGCGGCAGCAACGCCGGGCTGCGGATCCCGGGGTGTCACGGGCTTCGACTGCGCGCGATTGGTCGCATGCGCGGCGGGTTTGCTACCCTCGGTTTCTTTGCCGCCAGAGGCTAGACCATGACGAAGGCCCCCGCCAAGCCCGGTTCATCCTTCCCGTTGCACTGGAAAATCGCGATCGGATTCATCGTCGGACTGTTGTTCGGCCTGGTCGTCCATTACAGCGCCGGCGCGGATGCGGGTTGGGTCGCAGGCCTGACCCAATACGTGACCCAGCCGTTCTCCAAGCTGTTCCTGAGCCTGATCTTCATGCTGATCGTGCCGCTGCTGTTCTCGGCGCTGGTGGTCGGCGTATCGGAGATGGGCGACATCGCATCGCTGGGTCGCATCGGCTGGCGCACGCTGGGCTACACCATCGTGCTGTCGGGCATCGCGGTGCTGCTGGGGCTGGTGATGGTCAACCTGTTCAAGCCGGGCGTCGGCGTGGATCCCTTGCTGGCGCAGCAGTTGCTGGCCGAAGGCGCAGAGAGCGCCAAGTCCATCGTGCGCGACAGCCAGACCGGCATGAAGGGCATGGAGATGCTGCTGTCGATCGTGCCGCAGAACGTCGTCGGCGCGGCCTCCGACAACGCCAACATCCTTGCGCTGATGTTCTTCGCGATGATGTTCGGCGTCGGCATGGTGCTGACCAGGTCCGAGGCCACGGCGACGTTGAAGCGCGGCATCGAAGGCCTGTTCGAGATCTCGATGACGCTGATCGGCCTGGTGATCCGCCTGGCGCCGTATGCGGTGTTCTGCTTCATGTTCAACCTGGCCGTGCTGTTCGGCTGGGACCTGCTGATCAAGCTGGGCGCCTATGTGCTGGTCGTCGTCGGCGCGCTGGCGATCCACATGCTGGTGGTGTACTCGCTGGCCCTGAAGCTGATCGCCGGCTGGTCGCCGGTGGCGTTCTACAAGGGCGTGCAGGAGGCGATGCTGATGGCGTTCTCCACCGCGTCCAGCAATGCCACGCTGCCGACCGCGTTGCGGGTCGCCGATGAGGAGTTGAAGCTGCCGCGCAAGGTTTCGCGCTTCGTGCTGACCGTCGGCGCCACGGCCAACCAGAACGGCACCGCGTTGTTCGAGGGCGTCACGGTGATCTTCCTGGCGCAGTTCTTCGGCGTCGACCTGAGCTGGGGTCAGCAGTTGATGGTGATGCTGGTCTGCATCCTCGGCGGTATCGGCACGGCCGGCGTGCCCTCGGGCTCGCTGCCGGTGGTCGCGCTGATCTGTGCCATGGTCGGTGTGCCGCCCGAAGGCATCGGCCTGGTGCTGGGCGTCAACCACTTCCTGGACATGTGCCGGACCACGGTCAACGTGACCGGGGACCTCGGCATCGCGGCCCTGGTCGCCAGGGGCGAGGTCGACGCGCCCGATCTGCCGGAGGCCCCTGCCGCCAGCCGCTGACCGGGCCTTGCGCGAGCAGGGCGTTGGCGCACCGGGTCGTGTCCCGGTGCGCGGGCAATGACATGGGGATGGCGCGGCCGGGCTGGTGCTCTGGCGGGCTGAACCGGCGACCGGTCCGTTGCACCGATCCCTCGACCGGACCCGTCGAGCGCGACAGCGCGGGACAGGGATGGGACAATAGCGGCCTCGCTGCCGCGCCTGCGCGGCTGCCCGACATCCCTCCGCTTCCCTCCGTTGCCCCTTCCTATGCCCGACATGACGACGCCCAGCCGCCGCGACCTCGCCAACGCCATCCGATTCCTCGCCATCGATGCGGTCGAGGCCGCCAAGTCGGGCCACCCGGGCATGCCCATGGGCATGGCCGACATCGCCGAAGTGCTGTGGAACGATTACCTGAACCACAATCCGGGCAATCCGCAATGGTTCAACCGCGACCGCTTCGTGCTGTCCAACGGCCACGGCTCGATGCTGCATTACGCGCTGCTGCACCTGTCGGGCTACGACCTGCCGATCGAAGAGCTGAAGAACTTCCGCCAGTTGCACAGCAAGACCGCCGGCCATCCGGAGCGTCACGAGACCCCCGGCGTCGAGACCACGACCGGCCCGCTCGGACAGGGCCTGGCCAATGCGGTCGGCTTCGCGCTGGCCGAAAAGCTGCTCGCGCAGCGCTTCAACCGCCCGGAACTGGCGGTGGTCGACCATCGCACCTGGGTCTTCATGGGCGACGGCTGCCTGATGGAAGGCATCTCGCACGAGGCCGCCTCGCTGGCCGGCACGCTGTGCCTGGGCAAGCTGGTCGCGTTCTGGGACGACAACGGCATCTCGATCGATGGCGAAGTGCATGGTTGGTTCACCGACGACACCCCGGCCCGCTTCGAGGCTTATGGCTGGCGCGTGATCCGCAGTGTCGACGGCCATGATCCCGCGGCCATCAAGGGCGCCATCGACGCCGCGATCGCCCAGGACGACAAGCCGACGCTGATCTGCTGCCGGACCTCGATCGGCTTCGGTTCGCCGAACAAGGCCGGCAAGGAGTCCTCGCACGGTTCGCCGCTGGGCGCCGCCGAGGTCGCCGCGACCCGCCAGGCGCTGGGCTGGAACGCCGCCCCGTTCGAAGTCCCGCAGGCGATCGCCGCAGGCTGGCGCGCCACCGGCGCGGGCCTGGTCCGCGAGGACCAGTGGAACACCCTGTTCGACGCCTATTCCGAGCGTCACCCCGAGCTGGCCGCCGAACTGGTGCGCCGCTCGCATGCCGAACTGCCGGAGGGTTTCGGTGCCGCTGCCGATGCCTACATCGCCAAGCTGCAGGCCGAAGGTCCGGTCGTGGCGTCGCGCAAGGCGTCGCAGATGGCGATCGAAGCCTTCGCGCCGTTGCTGCCGGAGCTGATCGGCGGTTCCGCCGACCTGGCCGCGTCCAACCTGACGCTGTGGAAGGGCAGCAAGTCGGCCGCCAGCAGCGATGCCGATGCCAACTACGTCTACTACGGCGTGCGCGAGTTCGGCATGAGCGCGATCGCCAATGGCCTGGCTCTGCACGGTGGTTTCATCCCGTACGACGCCACGTTCCTGGTCTTCAGCGATTATTCGCGCAATGCGCTGCGCATGAGCGCACTGATCCCGGCGCATGCGATCCACGTGTTCACGCACGACTCGATCGGCCTGGGCGAGGACGGCCCGACCCATCAGCCGGTCGAGCACCTGGCCTCGCTGCGCATGATCCCCAACAACGACGTCTGGCGTCCCTGCGATGCCGTCGAGTCGGCGGTGTCGTGGAAGGCGGCGATCGAGCGCCGCGACGGTCCGAGCTGCCTGGTGTTCTCGCGCCAGAACCTGCAGCACCAGCCGCGCGATGGCGCGCAGGTCGCCGACATCGCGCGCGGTGCCTACGTGCTGAAGGATGCGGTCGGCGTGCCGGAGATCATCCTGATCGCGACCGGCTCGGAAGTGGAACTGGCGACCCAGGCTGCAGCCCAGCTCGGCGACAACGTGCGCGTGGTGTCGATGCCGTCGACCGACGTGTTCGATCGCCAGGACGCGGCCTACCGCGAAGCCGTGCTGCCGCGCGCGGTCCGCAAGCGCGTGGCCGTCGAGGCCGGCGTCACCGCGTTCTGGAGCAAGTATGTCGGCCTGGATGGTGCGGTCGTGGGCATCGACAGCTTCGGCGCCAGCGCCCCGGCCGGCCAGTTGTACAAGCACTTTGGCATCACCGTCGATGCGGTGGTCGCCGCGGCCAAGGCGCTGTAACGACCGGCTTCGGACCGGGCAGGGCGGCGTTCGATGCGCCCGCGTCTGTCCGGCCTGTCTGGCCCGTTCTGCCGGTTTGGCCCGCCTTGGCCTGACCTGAAGCACCGATGCCGCGCATGAAGCCATGCGCGGCATCTTTGCATCCGGTCCTGGTCCGATGCCCGCTATGCTGGGCACCCGCTGTTTCCTGATTCCTCGCAATCACCGGATCCAGATCGATGAGCGACCCGCTGCCGCGCCCCCTGAGCCCCGCTCCCGCGAGCCGGTGGGCGCGCTTGCAGGCCTGGAAGCCCTGGCTGCTCGGGCTGGCGGTCGTGCTCCTGGCGCTGCTGGTGTTCGAGGCGCTGCGCGGGTTCTGGCATGAGCTGCACTACGATGCCGTGGTCGCTGCGATCCGTGGCGTGTCGTCCGAACGCCTGCTGCTGGCGGTGCTCGCGACCGCGGTGAGTTTCGTCGCGCTGTCGGGTTACGACCTGTCCTCGCTGCGTTATGTCGGCGCGCGCGTGCCGTATCGCGTGGTCGCCCAGACCTCGTTCATCGCCTATGCGCTCAGCAACACCATCGGCCTGGGCGTGTTCACCGGCGGTGCCGTGCGGATGCGCCTGTATGGCGCGGCCGGCGTCGATGCGGGCGCGGTGTCGCGTGCGATCGCCTTCAATGCGCTGGCGTTCGGCATCGGTGTCAGCGTCATCGGTGCATTCGGATTGATCGTCGACGCCGACGCGGTCGCGCCGCTGGTGCATCTGCCGACCGCTGTCGTGCAGGCCATCGGCGGCAGTTGCCTGGTCGCCGCCTTGTTGCTGTTGCTGGCCTGCCGGGGGCGTGAGATCGCATTACCGCGGCGGCTGCGCTTGCGCCTGCCAACGGCGGGAATCGCCTGGCAGCAGTTGCTGTTCTCGGCGGTCGATGTCTGCGCGGCGGCGGCGGTGCTGTGGCTGCTGCTGCCCGATGGCGCGATCGGGTTCGCGGCGTTCGTCGGCTTCTTCGCCGCTGCCACCGTGATCGGCGTGATCAGCCACGTGCCCGGCGGGCTGGGTGTCTTCGAGGCGGTGATGCTGGTCGCGCTGGGCGGGCAGGTGCCTGCCGAGACGCTGGCCGGTGCGCTGGTGCTGTACCGGATCATCTACTACCTGCTGCCACTGCTGCTGGCCTTGCTGCTGCTGATCTCGCACGAGGTCGGCCGCGGCATCGGCGCGCCATTGTCGCGCGCCACCGCCAGTCTGGCGCCACGGCTGCTGGCGGCGTTCACGCTGGTCGTCGCCGTGGTGCTGCTGGTGTCGGGGGTCACGCCGGCGACCCGCGAAGCGACGACGTTGCTGGCGTCGCACGTGCCGCTGCCGCTGGTCGAAATCTCGCATTTCCTCAGCAGCATTGCCGGGATCGCGTTGCTGTTCGTCGCGCGCGGCATGCTGCAGCGGCTCGATGCCGCCTGGTGGGCCGGCCTGCTGCTGGCCGGGGCATCGCTGCTGCTGGCATTGCCCAAGGGCATCGCGATCTGGGAGGCGGTGATGCTGGCCACCCTGGTCGGCGCGCTGGCGGTCTCGCACGGCCAGTTCACCCGTCGCGCGTCGTTGTTCGCGGTGCCGTTCAGTGGGGGCTGGCTGCTGGCGATGGGCGTGATCGTCATCGTGGTGACGGGGCTGCTGTTCTTCTCGTACCGTCAGGTCGATTACGCGCAACAGCTGTGGTGGCAGTTCGAGTTCAATGGCCATGCGCCGCGTTCGCTGCGTGCGCTGGTCGGCATCGCGCTGGTGGCGCTGATGCTCGCGCTGCGACAGTTGCTGCGGCCGCCGGCCGCCGAGCTGCCGTTTCCGGATGCCGCCGCGTTGGCGCGGGCCAGCGACATCGTGCGTGCCCAGGACAACGCCGATGCCGGCCTGGCACTGACCGGCGACAAGCACCTGATGTTCTCGCCTGCCGGTACCGCCTTCGTGATGTACGGACGCAAGCGTCGCTCGTGGATCGCGTTGTTCGATCCGGTCGGACCCGCGGGGGAGTGGCAGGAACTGGTCTGGCAGTTCATCGAGCGCAGCCGCGATGCCGGTGCGCGCAGTTGCTTCTACCAGGTGCGGCCGACGTCGCTGCCGTTGTATCTGGATGCCGGCCTGCAACTGTCGAAGCTGGGTGAGTATGCCTATGTGCCGCTGACCGGATTCACCCTGAGCGGCAAGCGCCGCGGCAACCTGCGCACCAGCGTCAACCGCGCCGAACGCGAAGGACTGGTGTTCGAGCTGGTCGAGGCCGCCGACGTCGCGCCGTTGCTGGATGAGCTGCGTGCTGTCTCTGATGCCTGGCTGGCACGCCATCGCGCGGCCGAGAAGCGCTTCTCCGTCGGCGCGTTCCAGGACGAGTACTTGCTGCGCCATCCGGTCGCGGTGGTGCGTCAGGACAGCAGGATCATCGCCTTCGCGACGATCCTGGTGACCGATCGCGGGCAGGAGGCGAGCGTGGACCTGATGCGGCATGGCGACATGCCCAATGGCACGATGGATGTCCTGTTCGCGAAACTGATGCTGCATTTCTCCGCGCAGGGCTATGCGCGCTTCGGCCTGGGTATGGCGCCGTTGTCGGGAATGGCCGGTCATCCGCTGGCGTCCAACTGGCACCGGGTCGGCCGCCTGCTGTATGCGCACGGCGAGAATTTCTATCACTTCCGCGGGCTGCGCGCGTTCAAGGAAAAGTTCGATCCGGTCTGGGAGGCGCGCTACCTGGCATCGTCGGGTGGCGTGGCGCCGCTGCTGGTGCTGGCCGACGTCGCGGCGTTGATCAGCGGCGGCTATCGTGGAGTCATCAGCAAATGAGGCGCTGGCTGTTTGCCCTGGTGCTCGCATCGACCCTGCTGTCTGTCCTGATGCCCGCGGCGGCGCAGGAGCGCCTGTCGCACGGCAACTTCAAGGACGTCAGCCTGTATCGCGCGATCGGCGATACCCGCCAGGTCGTGCTGCTGCTGTCGGATGCGCAGGGGCCGGATACGGTCCTGCAGGCGGCGGCGCGCGCGCTGGCCAGGCAAGGCGCGCTGGTGGCCGTCATCGATACCGCAGCGCTGCGTCGGACGTTCGCGGCCGGAGGCGCGAGCTGTGTATTCCCCGATGGAGACCTCGACAACCTCTCGCACTACCTGCAGGGTTACGCACGCCTGCCGACCTATCGCGCCCCGTTGCTGGCGGGCGTCGGCGAGGGTGCTGCACTGGCCTACGCGATGGCTGCGCTGTCCGATGCCGGGACCTTCGCTGCCGCGATCAGTGTCGGCTTCGCGCCCGGGCTGGCGCTGGGCAAGCCGTCCTGCGATGGCGTGGGCACGGTGCTGCACGTCGTGCACGAAACCGGCCAGGCGCAGCTGCGACCGGTGGCACGTGTGGTGATGCCCTGGGTGTTGCTGCAGGGCGCGCACGATACGCGCTTCCCGGTCGGACAGGCGCGTGCCTTCGTCGAGGGGACGGCGGGCGCGGCGCTGTCGGTGCAACCGCGACTGCGACACGATGCCCGCGCGGCCAGCGCCTGGCTGCCGGCATTGCTGGCCGCCGCGCAGTCGCTGGCCGCGCACCAGCCGCGCGCACTGCCGCCACCGCCGCAGGCCTTGACGGGGTTGCCGTTGATCGAAGTGGAGACGACGGCCGAGGGGCGTCATTCTGATACCTTCGCGGTGCTGCTCAGCGGCGATGGCGGCTGGGCCGGCCTCGACAAGGACGTTGCGGCGGCGCTGGCCGCGCAGGGCATTCCGGTGGTGGGCTTCGATTCGCTGCGCTATTTCTGGCAGGCGCGCACGCCGGACGGGCTGGCGGCCGATCTCGATCGCGTGCTGCGCTACTACGCGGCGCAGTGGAAGCGCCCGCGCGTCATGCTGGTCGGCTATTCGCAGGGGGCCGACGTGCTGCCGTTCGCGGTCAACCGGTTGCCGGTGACGACACGCACGCAGGTCGCGCAGACGGTGTTGATGGGACTCGGCCAGCGGGCGTCATTCGAGTTCCATGTCGGCAACTGGCTGTCATCGAAGGACGACGATGCGTTGCCGATCCTGCCCGAAGTCCAGCGTCTGTCCAGCGCCGATACGCTGTGCATCTACGGTGCCGGCGATGGCGACAGCGCCTGCCAGGCGATCGCGCCCGCGCATGTGCATGCGGAGGAGCTGCCGGGTGGGCATCATTTCGGTGGCGATTACGCGCGCCTGGCGCAAACGATCCTCGACCGCATGGACGCGCACTGAGCATCTGTTCACGATCTTGTCGCGTGTGCCGTCTTGCAGCGCTTGCCATCCTGCAGCGTTCGCCATCTGGCGCGCTCGCGACGGATCGGGATCGGGTTCTGACGCAAACGGCGGCGTGGTCCCTGCGGGAGGTCAGCGCGCTCAGCGTTTGGCGGCGAGGTCGTGCTTGCTGCCGCCGCGGCAATGCGGGGAATCGGGCACCAGCACTTCGGCCGCCCATTCGGCTGGCGTGAACGTGTGCAGGGCCAGCGCGTGGATCTGCTGCATGATGTCGCCGAGCGCGCGATACACCGCCTGGTGCCGTTGCAACGCGCGCTTGCCGTCGAAACTGTCGCTGACCACCACCGCCTTGTAATGCGTTTCCAGGCCGCGGCTGTGCAGATGGCTTTCATCCGTCAGGTCGAGATGGCTCGGCTGCAGCACGGCCAGCGCGTCGCGGATGCTGTCGATACGGGGGCGGTCTTGCTGGCGGGTCATCTCGGTCTCCAGGGCAGGGGCCGATGTTATCACCGGGACCGTTTTCACTCGGTCGCGCCCAGCACGCCGCGCTCAGTGCGTCATGCTCGATACGTCCGGCTCGATACGCCTTGCTCGATACGTCAGGCTCAGGCGGCCGCGCCCGCTGGCTTCGCGGTCTGTCGCAGCGCGTGCGCGAGCAGGCGCGCCAGCAGGCGCTGCTTCCAAGTGGATGGCGCATCGAGCTGCATGCGCTGCAGGGCTTCCTGGTCCGCAGGCCCCTTGTCCATCACCGCCGCCACGATCGTGCGCAGCTTCGCCGGCAGCGTCCCGGTGTGCGTCTTCAACCAGCCCAGCGCGACCGTCAGGCGCTGCTCCACCTCGGTGAAGTCGCTCCCCAGCGGATAGTCGGGCAGGGTGCCATCGGTGCGGAACGGTGACAACCGGTCGCGCAGTGACGCGGCCGTATGCGCGGCCCATGTCGCCGGCGCGATGAAATCGTCGCGCAGCTTGCCGGCGGCGATGGCCGGACGCAGCAGCTCGTGATGGAACGCGGCATCGGCGATCGACGCCATCGCGATCACGCAGTCTTCGTCGACCTTGCCACGCAGGTCGGCAATGCCGTACTCGGTGATGTAGAGATCGCGCAGGTGGCGCGGGATCGTCGTATGGCCGTAGTTCCAGCGGATGTTGGATTCGCGCTGCCCATCGGCGTCGCGGCTGGCACGCAGCAGCAGCGACGAACGCGCATCCGGCAACGCGTGCGACATCGCGACGAAGTTGTATTGCCCGCCCACGCCGGACACCACGCGGCCGTCGTCCAGGCCATCGGACGCCGCCGCGCCAAGACCGGTGGCGATCATGCAGGTATTGAAGAAGCGTGCATCGCGACGCTGCATGCGCACCAGGCCCTCGTCGTACTCGGGCAAGGCATTGACCTCGCCGACGCGGCGCATGCCGATGCCGCGCCGGGTGTCTTCGTCGAGCGTGTGCAGCCAGTGGTAGAAATCCCCGGAGCCCAGGTAGAACGCGCCGTGCAGGAACTCGCCATCGCGTTCGACCAGTGCCTGCTCCTGCGCGTTGAGCGTGCCGGCATTCGCGCGTTGCATCAGCGCCGGCTTGTCGACGACCCTGCGGCGGATCACGCCGGCCTCGACCAGCCGCTTGAAGCCCTCGTTGATCATCTCGCTGCAGCCATACAGGCCCTGCTCGAAGGGCCCGAGGCCGCCACTGGCGATCACTGCCGGGTGGCTGTCCAGCGTGGGGTCCAGCGCAGCCAGCACACGGCGGTAGCGCGCGTTGTCCTGGTGTCGCAGCGCCAGCGCATGGCACAGCGCATCGGCCAGCGCACCGATGCCGATCTGCAGCGTGCCGCCATCGCGGACCAGCGTGCTCGCATACAGGCCGATCGCGTGCTGGGCATCGCTGACGGCATGGCGCGGCAGCGCGAACAGCTTCGGATACGGCGCCGGCGGCAGTACCACCAGGTCGAAGAAGGCGGCATCGACGACCGCCTCGCCGCCGAGCCATGGCAGTTGCGGATCGATCTCGGCCACCAGCAACGGCCTCGGCTTGCCATGCGCGACCAGGGCGTCGACGGCATCGAAGGTCAGGTCGGTATTGGACGACAGCGACAGCCGGCTGCCGTCCTCGTTGGCGGCGACCTTCTGCACGATGCAGTTGACGCCGCGGTCGGCCAGCGCGCGCGCGACGTGGGTGTAGTTGAGGCTGGCGTAATGGCGTTGTGCCTGCGACGACGACAGCATCGCGCCGGACTGCATGTAGAACTCTTCGACGGTGATGTGCCCGGGAAGCGCATTGCGCCGCAACGCATCGACATAGGTCAGGCGCGGGAAATCGGCACCGAAATGCCGGTCCAGGAACGGCTGCAGGAACCGCTGCTGCAGGCCTCCGCCGGCCGAGGGCAGGTCCAGCGACAGCGCCGTGTACAGCGCCAGCGTCTGCGAAGGATCGGCTTCGACGCGGGCATACAGCGCGTTCAACAACCGGTGCGGCTTGCCGATGCCGAGTGGTGCGCCGACATGCAGGGGGCCGGGAATCCGCGCCAGGATCTGCGCGACGGTGGCATCGATATCGTCGAGGAACTGGGTCATGGGCCTAGCCTAGCCTGCGCCGGCCCGGGCTTGGTGAAGGGGCCGACAACCGGACGCGTGCGCCCGCGGGCGCCCATCCAGGCCTCAGCCCAGGTCCTTGACCACGTCGGCGATCCTGCGCACTTCCTCGGGATGGTGGCTGACATAGATCATCGGCAGCCGGACCTCGTCGCGCACGCGCTGCAGGTAGGGGATCAGTTCCTCGCGACGGGCCTGGTCGAGGGCCGACAGCGGTTCGTCGAACAGCAGGATGGCCGGCTGCGACAACAATGCGCGGCCGATGGCGACGCGCTGCGCTTCGCCGCCCGACAGGTTGGCGGGCCGCCGCTGCAGCAGGTGGCCGATGCCCAGCAGCGCGACGATGCTGTCGAGATCGAACTGTGCCGGCGACGGACGGCCGACATGCCGGCCGTACAGCAGGTTGGCGCGGACGTCGCGATGCGGAAACAGCCGCGCGTCCTGGAACACGTAGCCGACGCGACGGCGGTGCGTCGGCACGTCGATGCGCCGGGCACTGTCGTACAGCACGCGGCCATCGATTTCGATGCGGCCCGCGCGCGGTGTCTGCAGCCCGGCGATCGCGTTGAGGATCGAGGTCTTGCCGGCGCCGGACGGGCCGACCACCGCGATGACGCGTGCATCCTCGTGGATGCGTACGTGTCGCTGGAACTGGCCGCGCTGCAGTTGCAGGTCGATGTCCAGCATCAGTCGATGTCCTCGCGACGCTGGCGACGCACCAGCCATTCCGAGGCCATCAGCGCCAGCAGCGAGATCGCCACCGCGACGCCGGCCAGCCGCCAGATGCCGGTTTCGCCATCGGGCACCTGCATCAGGCCGTAGATCGCCGACGACAGCGTCTGGGTTTCGCCGGGAATGTTGGACACGAAGGTGATCGTCGCGCCGAACTCGCCCAGCGCCTTGGCGAAGGCGAGCACGCCGCCCGCGACCAGTCCGGGCCAGGCCAGCGGCAGGGTCACGCTGAAGAACACCCGCAGCGGGCTGGCACCGAGGGTGGCGGCGGCCTGTTCCAGCCGGCGGTCGACCGCCTCGATCGACAACCGGATCGTGCGCACCATCAACGGGAACCCCATGATCGCGCTGGCCAGCGCGGCGCCGGTCCAGCGGAACGCGAAACTGATGCCCAGGTGCTCGGACAGCCACATGCCGACCGCGCCGTTGTTGCCCAGCAGCACCAGCAGCACATAGCCGACCACGACCGGCGGCAGCACCAGCGGCAGGTGGATCAGCGCATCCAGCAGCGACTTGCCGGGAAACCGCCGGCGCGCGAGCAGCCAGCCGGTCGCGATGCCCAGCGGCAGGCTGGCCAGGGCCGCCACGATGGCGACCTTCAGGCTCAGCACGATCGCTGTCAGTTCGGCGGGTGTGAAATCGAGCATCGAAGGTCCGCTGCGCCGCTGCGATCAGCGCAGCGAAAAGCCGTGCTTGCGGAAGATCGCGGACGCGGCGTCGCCTTGCAGCCAGGCGATGAAGCCAGGGGCGTCGGGATGCCGGCTGGCCTTGATCCTGGCGATCGGATAGACGATCGCCGGATGCGTGTTGGCCGGGAACGTCGCCAGCACCTTGACCCGCGCATCGGCACGCGCGTCGCTGCCGTAGACCACGCCCAGCGGGGTTTCACCGCGCGCGACCAGCAGCAGGGCCGCACGCACGTTCTCGGCTTCGGCCACCCTGGGTTGCAGCGCATTCCAGATGCCCAGCGTCTCGAACGCGGACTTCGCGTACTTGCCGGCCGGCACGCTGCTGGTCAGCGCCAGCGCGATGCGTCCCGATCCCAGTGCCGGCAGCAGGTCGACGCCCGGCTGCAGCACGATCGGCGACTGCCGGCTCGTGGCGGGCGCGATCAGCACCAGCGTGTTGCCGAGCAGGTTGTTGCGCGTCGCCGGATCGATCAGGCCGCGCTTGTCCAGGTAGTCCATCCAGTCCAGGTCGGCGGAGATGAAGGCATCGGCCGGTGCGCCCTGTTCGACCTGGCGTGCCAGCGCCGAGCTGCCGGCGTAGGACACGCGCACCTCATGGCCCGTGGCCTGCTGGTACGCGGCCGCGGCCTCGTCCAGCGATTCCTTCAGGCTGGCGGCGGCGAACACCGTCAGCGGCGACGCTGCCGCGCTCGCTGCCTGTGCCCAGGCGTTGCTGACCAGCATTCCCGTCGCGAGCACGAGGGCCAGCATCGGCTTCATCAGCGCGGAGATCCGGGCAGAGGAGGGCAGGGTCATGACAGATCCTTGGGGTGGGCAGGGGGCAGGCGAGTATCGCAAACGTCCCGGTCAGCTTAATGACCGCAGGGCCTGCGTACAGGCTGTCGCCGGGATGCTGTGTCGCGCATGCGCGGCTCAGGGCGCGACGATCACCGTGATCGCCTCGATCTGCCGGATCCAGCGCGCCGGGCGCGATTCGTTGGGCGCGATCAGGCGCAGCGGGCCATCGTCGTCGCCGAGCGGCTTGCCGTCGCAGCGGTCGACCAGCCACACCTCGGCGCCGCCGAGCGACGCGTCGAGTTCGGCCAGCGAGAACAGGCCGCGATAACCGTCGCGTGCCGTCACCAGCACATAGCGGTCGAGGCCGTTGCTGCCACGCAGCGGTTCCGACGGCATTGCATTCGACGCGCGCAGCACACTCGCGAGTGGGAAACCTTCGCACGACAGCGACTTGCCATGGGCCGTGGCGTTGACCGGCTTGCGCGGGCCCAGGCGTTCGAGAGTGGCGGCATCGATCGCGACCGCGAGCGGCGACGGCGCGACCGGCGTCGAGGCGCGGCCGCCGTCGTGTTCGTGGTCCTGCGCCGCTGCCAGCACCTGGGAAGGCAGCAGGGCGGCGGCCACAGCCAGCAGGGCAGATAGCGCACAGCGCAGGGAGGAGCAGGTCATGTCGCGTCTTCCAGGGAGGTGGAGGTCAGGCAGTGGTCCAGCGGCAGCTTCAGGTAGCGCACGCCGTTGGATTCGGGCGCTGGCAGCGCGCCTGCCCGGATGTTGGTCTGGATCGCCGGCAGGATCAATGCCGGCATCGACAGTGTGCGGTCGCGGGCATCGCGCAGTGCGACGAACGCGTCCTGCGTCGTGCCCGCGCGCAGGTGGATGTTGTCGCGCTTCTGCGCGCCGATCGAGGTCTCGCAGGCGACGTCGCGGCCATTGGGGCCGTAGTCGTGGCAGACGAAGACGCGCGTGTTGTCCGGCAACGCGTAGAGGCGCTGGATCGATGCGAACAGCGCGCTCGCGCTGCCACCGGGGAAGTCGCAACGTGCGGTGCCGCCGTCGGGCATGAACAGCGAGTCGCCGGTGAACAGCGCATCGCCGACCAGGTAGGCATTGCTGTCGCTGGTATGCCCCGGCACTGCGATCACCTGCGCATCGAGCGCGCCGATCGCGAAGCGCTCGCCGTCGCCGAACAGGCGATCGAACTGCGATCCGTCGATCGGGAAATGCTCGCCGAGGTTGTAGATCGGCCGGAACGTCTTCTGCACGTCGCGGATGCCTTCGCCGATCGCCAGGGTCGCCGCAGGCAAGGCCTGCTTGAGCCAGTGCCCCGCCGACAGGTGGTCGGCGTGCGCGTGGGTCTCGAGGATCCAGCGCACATCGAGCGCGCAGGCCTGCACATGCGCGAGCAGACGCTGCGCGCTGGTGGTCGACGTGCGCGCGGAGGCGATCTCGAAATCCAGCACTGGATCGATGATCGCGGCCTGGGCGGTCGCCGGATCGGCAACGATGTAGCTCCAGGTACTGCTGCCGTCATGGAAGAACGGTGTCACCGTGGGGGGCATGGAAGGCCTGCCGGATCTGTGGAAGGGCGGCTGCGCGTGGCGATGGATTCGGGCGATGCAGGCTCGATTATTGCAGCGTCGCGGGTGAGCAGGACGTTATCCGCCAGCGTGGCCTTGCGCGGGGTGCATGCCGCAGATCAGCCCTGGGCGAGCGCGTCGTTGAGCACTGCGGCGAGCCGCGCGCCCGCGCGCAACAACGCCTGGTCGGCGACCGGCAGGTAATGCTGGACGTAACTGGCCGGCACGTTGGCCTTTGCCGGGTAGAAGCCGGGCGCGGCGACGATCGCGCAGGATTCCCCGGCCCAGCTGGCGGCATCCGCCGCCTGCACATGGACGACGGCCTGCGATGCCTGCGCACGCAGCGCCAGCAGGTGCGCGAGGTAGTCGGATTCGCGCAGTTGCCGCGTTCCCAGCAGGCCGCTGTCCCAGAGCCTGTGCAGGTTGCTGCCGCGGCCTTCGAACTGGATCTGCACGGTGTTGCCGCCGCGGTCCCTTGCCAGCCCCGCATGCAGCGGCTGATGGATGTCGCCGACGAAATGCACGACGAACTTCAAGGCCTGCAGGCGCTCGTGATCGGGGCGCGAGCGGTCGGCGAGGATCGCGGCCTGGGCCTGGATCGCGTCGACGACGCAATGGCCATCCCGGCACTGCACGCTGGCATCGTACCGGCAATGGCCATCGTCGAAGTTGACGTAATGCCAGGCGGCTGAGCGGCGGCCGAGGTCTGGGTCCTGCTCGCGCAGGGTGTCGGCCCAGTTGGCGATACCGGCCAGCGAGGGCTCGGGTTCGTCCGCCAGCAGGCGTTCGA
This sequence comes from Luteimonas sp. RIT-PG2_3, assembly GCF_054902115.1. Lineage (NCBI taxonomy): Bacteria > Pseudomonadati > Pseudomonadota > Gammaproteobacteria > Lysobacterales > Lysobacteraceae > Luteimonas > Luteimonas sp. RIT-PG2_3. The sequence continues at coordinate 67,056 of NZ_JBUBPF010000004.1, forward strand.
TCTGCCGGCGAGCGTCCGGGTTCAGCCCGGTATCGGCCAGTCGTGCCACCAGGCGGTGGCCCAGTGGTCCCCAGGCGTGGGCGGGGGGCGGCGCCAACACGCAGGCGATGGCGATCAGGGCGGTGCAGAAGCGGATCATCATCGGCCTATGGTATTTCACCCGGCGCCGCGAGCCGACCTGCGGGGTGCTTGCGGGGCGATTCGAACGCGCAGATCGGGCCGCTCAAGCGGCTCAAGACGGCATCGTCGACGGCGCCGAATAGGCGAGACCGGATCGGGCTCGCCCAGGAGGGCCGGCATGTCGCGGGTGTCGGCCCGGTGGCCGGCCATGGCGCGGTCCCGTCTCTGGAGGGAGGGTCCATCTGGCGCCTGTCGCTCCTGCGGGGCCTGCCACCGGGTCCGACGTGGATCGCAAAGATCGCAAACGTGACGTGGTCGCGCGCGCTGCGGCGCGCGACCGTTGCCGCGGTTCAGAACTTGAACATCAGCGAGAGGCCATAGACGCGCGGGTCGATGTCGACCTTGCCCAGGTTCGCGCCGTCCAGGCTGACGTCCGAGCTGATATCGATGTAGCGCGCGTCGACGCGCAGCGCGGCGTTCTCGGCCAGCCTGACATCGACGCCGACATGGCCGGCCACGCCCCAGGAATCGTCCAGCGACAGGGACGAGCCGGCCAGCGCGCCGCGGGTGTCTTCACTGAAGAACCGGGTGTAGTTGACGCCGACGCCGACGAACGGCGAGACCGTGCCGGCATGGCTGAAGTGGTACTGCAGCGAGACCACCGGCGGCAGGTGCTTGGTCGAGCCGACCTTGCCCAGTCCGGCGATGTTGATGTCGTGCTCGAACGGCAGTGCCGCCAGCACTTCGATGCCCAGGCCGTCGCGCACGAAGTACTCGCCGGTGATCGTCGGGCGCACGCTGTCGCCGATCTCCACCGGCAGGGTGCCGCCGGCCAGCGCGCCGTTGTCGGATTTGGGCGACACGTTGTGCAGGCCGACGCCGAGGGTCCAGTCGCCCTTCGACTGGGCGGCCGCCGGGGCCGCGACCGCGCCGGCGGCGGCCAGCAGGGCCAGGGAAAGCAGTGTCTTGTTCATCGAGCGGAATCCATCTGTGTGGGGATGGCGACAGTGTCCGCCTGGCGCGCGCCGGGCACATTGACCGCGGTCATTGCAAAAACGCGGCGATTGCGCTTGCGTCCCCGGCCGTCTGCATGCTGCTAAAATGGGCGTTCTTTTCCAGTCCTCGTCCGGGAGTCGCGCATCATGGCAATCAAGGTAGGCATCAACGGTTTCGGGCGCATCGGGCGCAACGTGCTGCGTTCGGCAGTGCAGAACTTCGGCAAGGACATCGAGATCGTCGCCATCAACGATCTGCTGGAGCCCGACTACCTGGCCTACATGCTGCAGTACGACTCGGTGCACGGCCGCTTCGACGGCGACGTCAAGGTCGAGGGCAATACGCTGATCGTCAACGGCAGGAAGATCCGCCTGACCCAGGAACGCGATCCGGCCAACCTGAAGTGGGACGAAGTGGGCGCCGAAGTCGTCATCGAGTCGACCGGCCTGTTCCTCGACAAGGCCACCGCGCAGAAGCACATCGACGCGGGCGCGAAGAAGGTCGTGCTGTCGGCGCCGTCGAAGGACGACACGCCGATGTTCGTCTACGGCGTCAACGACAAGACCTACAACGGCGAGGCGATCATCTCCAATGCCTCGTGCACGACCAACTGCCTGGCGCCGATCGCCAAGGTGCTGCACGACAAGTGGGGCATCAAGCGCGGCCTGATGACCACCGTGCATGCGGCCACCGCGACGCAGAAGACCGTCGACGGCCCGAGCAACAAGGACTGGCGCGGCGGCCGCGGCATCCTGGAGAACATCATCCCGTCCAGCACCGGCGCGGCCAAGGCCGTCGGCGTGGTGATCCCGGAGCTCAACAAGAAGCTGACCGGCATGAGCTTTCGCGTGCCGACCTCCGACGTGTCGGTGGTCGACCTGACGGTCGAGCTCGAGAAGGACGCCAGCTACGAGGAGATCAAGGCCGAGATGAAGGCGCAGTCCGAGGGCGCGCTGAAGGGCATCCTGGGTTACACCGAGGACAAGGTCGTGGCCACCGATTTCCGTGGCGACACCCGGACCTCGATCTTCGACGCCGAGGCCGGCATCGCGCTCGACAAGACCTTCGTCAAGATCGTCAGCTGGTACGACAACGAGTGGGGCTACTCCAACAAGTGCCTGGAGATGGTCCGCGTGGTCGCGGCCAAGTAAGCGGGCGGTAGCCTGAAGTGATACTTGAAGCCCCGCACTGCGGGGCTTCTTGTCTTTGGGCGGTGCGCGGTTATCGTGGACGGCATTGCGCCCCGGTCCCCGGGTGCGGGCAGGGAGACAAGACATGGAGTCCATCATCGGCCTGGCCGTGCTGGTGGTCCTGGCGGTGCCGGTACTGCTGATCGTGGCGCTGGTGTCGATCAGCGGCCTGAAGGCGCGGGTCGGCGAACTGGAAGTGCTGGTCGGCGAACTGGAAGTGCTGGTCTCGCAGTTGCGCCTGCAGGCAACTCCGGCAAGGCCCGCCAGTGCTGCCGCGCCCGCCGCCGCGGACCGTCCTGACACGCGCGTCGCGCAGCCTCCGGCCGGCGACGGCGCGGCCACCCGCAACGCCTCGCCGCCTGCCCCTGCCGCCCCTGCTCCCGCGTCCGGCAACGCCGACGCGCTGTCGTATGCCGAGCGCCTGCAGGCCAGCCTGCCGCCGGGGCCGGCAACGCCCGCAGCGACGCTGCCCGATCCGCTCGATCCGCTTGCCCCGCTCGATTCCCTGCGCCAGGGCTCGCCGCCGCCCCTGCCGCCGCGCCCGGTCGCGGCGGCGGCCTCGACGGCATCGGTGGCCGCCCCCCGCAAGGCTGGCGAGCAGGCGCCGCCGCGACGTCCGCGCAGCGCGGAGCCCACCGCCGTCGAACCCGCCGCCGTCGATGTCTTCCTGCGTGCGGTCAAACGCTGGTTCACCACCGGCAACATTCCGGTCAAGGTCGGCATGCTGGTGCTGCTGGCTGGCGTCGCTTCCCTGCTGAAGTACGCGACCGACGAAGGCTGGTTCCGCTTCCCGATCGAGTTGCGCCTGGCCGGCATCGCCATGGCCGCGCTGGCCGCGCTGGTGTTCGGCTGGCGACAGCGCAGCGGCAAGCCGGCCTTCGCGCTGGCATTGCAGGGGGGAGCGATCGGCATCCTGCTGTTGACGGTGTTCGCCGCGTTCAAGCTGTATGCCCTGATCGACGCCGGGCCTGCGTTCGCGCTGACGGTACTGCTGGTCGCAGGCCTGGGCGTGCTGGCGGTCCTGCAGGACTCGCGCACGCTGGCCGTGCTCGGCATCCTCGCCGGCTTCCTGGCGCCGATCTGGCTGTCGACCGGTAGCGGCAACCATGTCGCGTTGTTCTCGTATTACGCGGTGCTCAATGTCGCGATCTTCGCGATCGCCTGGACCAAGTCGTGGCGTGTCCTCAACCTGCTCGGCTTTGCCTTCACCTGGGGCATCGGCACCGTGTGGGGCGTGCTCGACTACACGCCGGCCAAGCTGGCCAGCACGCAGCCGTTCCTGCTGCTGTTCTTCGTGTTCTACCTGCTGCTGCCGATCCTCCATGCGCGTCGTTCCCCCGCCAGCCGACGCGACCTGATCGACGGCTGCCTGGTGTTCGGCACGCCGCTGATCGCGTTCTCGCTGCAGGCCGGCCTGTTGCACGGCGAACGCATGACGCTGGCCCTGTGCGCGCTGGGACTGGGCGTGCTGTATGCCGCGCTGGCATGGGCCACGCTGCGCCGCGAGCGGCTGGCGGCGCTCGGTCAGTGTTATGCGTTGCTCGCGGTCGGCTTCGCGACGTTGGCCGTGCCGCTGGGACTGTCGGCCAACGCCACGGCCTGCGTGTTCGCGCTGGAAGGCGCCGCGCTGGCCTGGCTGGGCCTGCGCCAGCAACGCTGGTTGCCGCAGGTCACGGGCCTGGCGTTGCAGGTGCTGGCGGGCGTGTCCTACCTCGTCGGCATCAAGGCCTGGCAGATGGAGGCGATGCCGATCTTCAATGCCGCCTTCATGGGCGCGCTGCTGATGGCGCTGGCGGGTTGGGCCAGTGCCTGGGCCTATCGCCAGCGCGGGCAGGCGGCGCCGGCACTGGCGTACTACCTGTGGGCCCTGGCCTGGTGGTGCGGCGCCGGACTGCACCAGATCGAACGTTACGTCGAACCCGACGCCGTCGCCGTCGACTGGGTGCTCGGTTTCGTCGCGCTGACCGGCTGGCTGGCCGCCGAAGTGCATCGCCGGGCACCGGCACGCGTGCTGGCCGGGACCAGCCTGGTGGCGATCGCGATGGCGGTGCCGCTGGCGTTCGTGCAGGACATGTCCCACCAGCATCCGTTCGGCGGGCTCGGCCTGGTGGCCTGGGCGCTGTTCGCGCTGCTCGGCCTGCGCAGCCTGGTCTGCCTGCGCGATAGCGGCGATGCGCGCCATGCGCCGTTCGCAGCATGGGCGCAGTTGTGCTGGTGGATCGTCTGGGCCGTCACGCTGACCCTGTCCGCGCTGTGGCTCGCCGGTCACTTGGGCCTGGGCGATGGCTGGCACTGGCTGCTGGTCGCGGCCCCGTGGCTGGTCCTGGCGGCGATCTCGATCCTGGCCTGGCCGCTGCTGCGGTTCCCGGTCGGCGAGCGCTTCGACGCCCTGCGCCTGCCACTGCAGGTCGCGGTCTTTCTGTTGATCGCGGCCTGGTGGCTCGGTGCCCTGATGTCCTCCGGAGGCAGCAGCCCGCTGCCGTGGCTGCCGCTGGTGAATCCGCTGGACCTGGCCCAGGTGGCGGCCATGGTGCTGGCCACGCAGTGGGTGCGGTCGCCGGCGCTGGCCGCGTGGACCGGCGCGCGCAGGCGCCTGCTGCCGGCCGCGGCCTTCGTGCTGATCACGACGATCACGCTGCGTGGCGTCCACCAGCTTGGCGGCGTGGCCTGGGATTCGACGTTGTTGGGCGCGAGCCTGGCGCAGACCAGCCTGACCGTGGTCTGGAGCATCCTGGGTGTCAGCGGCTGGATCATCGGGTCGCGACGGGGCCGCCGCGGCCTGTGGCTGGCCGGCGCGCTGCTGATGGCGGTGGTGCTGGCCAAGCTGGTGCTGGTGGACCGCCAGCACCTCGGCAACCTGCTGGGCATCGGCTCGTTCATCGCCTACGGCCTGCTGTGCACGCTGGTGGGTTACCTGGCCCCGGCACCGCCGCGCGATGCGACGGCGGCACCGGATACGCGCGACGACGCGGGTCGTGACGAGCGGGCGGAGGTGAGCGCATGAAACGCTGGTGGTGGTTGTGCCTGCTGGTGCTGCCGGGAGGGGCTGCGGCCGACGTGCTGTCCGATTACGCCACGCGCTGGCCGCTGACATTGGCGACCGATGATGCCGGCGCGTATCGGGTGGAGGTCTCGACCGAGTTGTACCGCGCGACGCAATCGCCGGCACTGCGCGACCTCGACGTGATCAATGCCGATGGCCAGACGGTTCCGGCGACGGTATTCGCCGCCGCCCAGCCGGAAACAGGCACGGCGAGCTATCGCGAACTGCGCTGGTTCCCGCTGCCGGTCGATGCCCGTCAAGCCGTCGACGACATCGCGCTGGAAGTCCGCCGCAATGCCGACGGCAGCGTGGTGCGCATCGAGACGCGCGGCGCCGGTGCATCGACCGTTGCGGGCGCTGCGAACGCGCGGGCCTGGCTGATCGATGCCAGCGCGGTGCGCGAGCGCATCGTCGCGCTCGAACTCGAATGGCGCAGCGACGCCAGCTTCGACCATCGCTATCGCGTTGAGGCCAGCGACGACCTGCGCAGCTGGCAGGTGGTGCAGTCGCACGTGCAACTGGTGGAACTGCGCAATGGGGGCGCCAAGCTCGAGCAGCGGCGTATTCCCCTCGATGGCCAGGGCCGCTACCTGCGGCTGTCGCCGGTTGCGGCGTCGTCGGGCGAGTCGCTGCCGCTGACACGCATCCATGCCGTCATCGCGCCGCGCCTGAAGCCGGTGGCTTGGCAGTGGCAGGCCCTGCAGGGACAGGCGGTCAAGGAAGCCAATGCGACCGCGCACCTGTATCGGCTGGACGGGCGCTTTCCGGTCGAGCAGGTCGACCTGCTGCTGGACGGCAACGATGCCGCCGAATGGATCCTCTACAGCCGCGATGCCGACGATGCCTCGTGGCAACGCCGGGCCGGGCCGTGGATGGCGTTCCAGGTCGGGCAGGGCGCCGATGGCAACCGCTCGCCGTCGCAGATGCTGGGGCACGTGGTGCGCGACCGGCAATGGAAGCTGGTCAGCCGCAGCGCGTCGGCGGCGTCGCCGCAACTGCGGCTGGGTTACCGCAACGAATCGCTGGTGTTCCTGGCACAGGGGCCGGGGCCGTATGCGGTCGTCGCCGGCAGCGTGAGGACCACGCGTGCGCAGGCGCCGCTGCCGGAGCTGATCGCGGCGATGCGCCGGCAGCGTGGCGATGCCTGGCAACCGGGCACCGCGACCATCGGCGCATCGCAGGCATTGGCCGGCGCGGCCGCGCTGACTGCGGCGCCCACACCTCGCGACTGGAAGGCCTGGCTGCTGTGGGGCGTGCTGATCGTGGGCGCGGCGGTCGTCGCCGGCTTCGCGATGAGCCTGTTGCGCCAGCGTTCGCCAGGGGCGTCCGACGCGGACTGAGGCGGCGACGCAGGGGTCGCAGGGGTCGCCAGGCGCGGGGCGCGCCCTTGGGTGCGTCGGCGGCGCGAGGTCGCTCCGCCGGGGTTCCGCGGTTCGGTCAGGCTAGCACGGCCAGGGCCGCGTCGTAGTCGGGTTCGTCGGCGATCTCGCTGACCAGCTGCGCATGCAGCACGCGGTTGTCAGTGTCCAGCACGACGACGGCGCGTGCGGCCAGTCCGGCCAGCGGGCCATCGGCGATCGACACCCCGTAGTCCTTCAGGAAATCGCGGCCCCGCAGCGTCGACAGCATGGCGACATTGTCCAGGCCTTCGGCGCCGCAGAAGCGCGCCTGCGCGAATGGCAGGTCGGCCGAGATGCACAGCACCGCGGTGTTGTCGGCCTGCGAGGCCAGCGTATTGAAACGGCGGACCGAGGTCGCGCAGGTGCCGGTGTCGACGCTGGGAAAGATGTTGAGCAGCTTGCGGCGGCCGTCGAAGGCGGCCAGCGTGACATCGGCAAGATCCTTGCCGACCAGCGAGAAGGCGGGCGCCGTGCTGCCGACCGGGGGGAATGCGCCGTCGATGCGGACCGGGGTGTCGCGAAGGGTGACCTGGGACATGAGGTTGCCTGTTGTCGGATTGGTGGAAAGGGGGACGCGGGTAGGGCGCGATGATCGAATCAATATTGCGGGTCGATATTGTGGACGATCACGGTCCGGATCGCCGCGTGCGCGAGGGCCCGGGCCTCGCCTCGACGGCTGCGCATTTGCCCCGCCCATGGCGACACCCGACAATACCGGCCTGTTGCGGGTCGGGTCTTCCCGGCCTGGCCGCCAGCGCGGTGTCGGCATGGCTGCCTTCGACGCGCATGGCCCCCTTTTCCCATGACTTCCTGCGAGTAACCCGATGTCCATCGTCCGTATGACCGATCTCGACCTGTCCGGCAAGCGCGTGTTGATCCGGCAGGATCTCAATGTCCCCATCGAGGGTGGAGAAATCACCTCCGAGCAGCGCATCACCGCGTCCCTGCCGACGTTGCGTCACGCGCTTGCGCAAGGGGCTGCGGTGATGGTGACCTCGCACCTGGGGCGTCCGAAGGAGGGCGAGTGGAGCCAGGAGAATTCGCTGGCGCCGGTGGCCGCGCGGTTGTCGGCACTGCTCGGCGTCGACGTGCCGCTGGTGCGCGACTGGGTCGATGGCGTCGATGTCGCCCCCGGGCAGATCGTGCTGCTGGAAAACTGCCGCATGAATGTCGGCGAGGGCAAGGATGACGAGGCGTTGTCGAAGAAGTACGCAGCCTTGTGCGATGTCTTCGTCATGGACGCCTTCGGCACCGCGCATCGCGCCCAGGCGTCGACCCATGGCGTGATCCGGCATGTGCCCGTCGCGGCCGGCGGCCCACTGCTGATGGCTGAACTCGATGCCCTGGCCAAGGCGCTGGACAAGCCGGCGCGCCCGCTGCTGGCGATCGTCGCCGGCAGCAAGGTGTCGACGAAGCTGGAACTGCTGTCGTCGCTGGTCGGCAAGGTCGACCAGTTGATCGTCGGTGGCGGCATTGCCAACACCTTCATCGCCGCGCAGGGACATGCCGTCGGCAAGTCACTGTACGAAGCCGACCTGCTGGGCACCGCGAACGCGATCATCGACGAAGCCAGGTCGCGCGGCGCCGACATCCCGATTCCGAGCGACGTCGTCGTGGCCGACAGGTTCAGCGCCGATGCGGTGGCGACGGTCAAGCCGGTCGATGGGGTGGCCGCGGACGACCTGATCCTGGACATCGGCCCGGAGACCGCAGTGCGCTACGCCGAGCTGATCGCCAAGGCCGGGACCGTGGTCTGGAACGGTCCGGTCGGCGTGTTCGAGTTCGACGCGTTCGGCAAGGGCACCGAGACGCTGGCGCGCGCGATCGCGGCATCGCCGGCGTTCTCGATCGCCGGTGGCGGCGACACGCTGGCGGCCGTGGACAAGTACGACATCGCCGATGACATCAGCTACATCTCCACCGGCGGCGGCGCGTTCCTGGAATTCCTGGAAGGCAAGGTGCTGCCGGCCGTGGCGGCATTGCAGGCGCGCGCTGGCTGACGCCAGCGGCGTCGGCTGCCTGGTTTGAGTAACCTGATGTCCAGTGGCCTGATGTCGCGCTGCCTGACGTCAGTCCGGCTCAACGACTGGCGCGCTGCCGCCAGTCCGTTGCGATCAGTCCGAAGATCTCGGCCTCGGGTTCGCCGTTGTCGTTGCCGGTGATGGCGCGGTCGCGGAGGCCCTCGCTGCTGAAGCCCTGGCGCAGCAGCAATTGCCGCGAGCGCGCGTTGCCGGGATCGATGTCGGCCTGGATGCGTTCGACATCGAGCGTCCTGCAGGTCCAGTCGAGTGCCAGGGTCGTGGCTTCGGTCGCCAGTCCCTGTCGCCAATATCCGGGATGCAATGAATAACCGATGTCCACGCGACGACGGCGGGCATCGAAACCATGCAGGCTCAGCGTGCCGACGACCCGGTCTTCGGCACGCGTGGCAATCACCCAGTTGATCATGTCCCTGCGTTCGAACTGCGCCAGGATCTCGTCGATCCTGGCGACGGCCTGGTCGCGCCGCGTCATCGCCGGTGCACGCCAGTAACGCATCACTTCGGATGCCGAAAACAGCGCGAATACCGCATCGGCGTCGCCCGCGTCGGGCGCGCGCAGGCGCAGCCTGCGTGACTGCAGCAACGGGAATCCCGGCAACTGCAACAGCGTCAGGTTCATGTCCCGGGACATCGTGCTCATCCATCGGCGCGGTAGGCTAGGATAGCCACAGTCCAGCATGCACAGGTGTTTCCACCTGTCGCTGCGCCGTAGCACCCACGCCCATCGTCCATCCCCGGGAGGGATCGTCCGCAATGTCCGAACACCGTCGTCGTACCCGAATCCTTGCCACCCTGGGGCCCGCGACCGACGCGCCCGGCGTGCTCGATGCCATCCTGCGCGCGGGGGTCGACGTGGTGCGGCTGAACTTCTCCCATGGCGATCCATCCGACCAGATCGCGCGCGCGCAGGCCGTGCGTGAAGCCGCGCAGCGGGTGGGCAAGGAAGTGGGCATCCTCGCCGACCTGCCGGGTCCGAAGATCCGTGTCGAGAAGTTCGCCGAAGGCAAGGTGGCGCTGCGCACCGGCGACCGGTTCGACCTGCTGGCCAGCGCGGACGCGCCGCTGGGGACGCAGCATGAAGTCGGCGTCAGCTACCTCGGCCTGCCGGGCGACCTGTCGCCGGGCGACGTGCTGATGCTCGACGACGGCATGGTGCAGTTGCAGGTCGACCGCATCGAAGGCGAACGCATCGTCACCAGCGTGCTCAACGACAGCGTGCTGTCCAACCGCAAGGGGCTCAACAAACTCGGTGGTGGCCTGTCGCTGGGCGCGCTGACCGAACGCGATCGTGAACTGATCGCGGTTGCGGCCGAGATCGGTGTCGACTTCATCGCGGTGTCGTTCTGCCGCAACGCCGCCGACATGAACGAAGCGCGTGCGATCGCGCGCTCGCATGGTTGCGATGCGGCGATGGTGTCCAAGGTCGAGCGTGCCGAAGCGATCGAGAACCTGGCCGAGGTCATCGACGCCAGCGACGTGGTGATGGTCGCGCGCGGCGATCTTGGCGTCGAGATCGGCGATGCCGAACTGCCGGGCCTGCAGAAAAAGATCATCCGCGAGTCGCTGGCACGCAGCAAGGTGGTGATCACCGCCACGCAGATGCTGCAATCGATGGTCGACAGCCCGATCCCGACCCGCGCCGAGGTGCTCGACGTCGCCAATGCCGTCATCGACGGCACCGATGCAGTGATGCTGTCGGCCGAAACCGCGGCCGGCAATTTCCCGCTGCGTTCGGTCGAGGCGATGGCGCGCGTGTGCATCGGCGCCGAGCGCCAGTTCGCGCACGACACCGATTTCGAAAAGGCCCAGCGCAACCTGGCGCGCGCCGACCAGGCGATCGCGATGGCGACGATGTTCCTGACCGAGCACATCGGCGTGCGCGCGATCGTCGCGATGACCGAGTCCGGCGGCACCGCGCGCTTCCTGTCGCGCTTCCGCTCCAGCGCGCCGATCTATGCCTTCGCCCGCCACGATGGTTCGCGGCGGCGCATGGCGATGATGCGCGACGTGTTCCCGATGGACTACGACAGCCGCGGCCAGACCCCGCGCGAGGCGGCTCGCGGCAGCATCCGCAAGCTGGTCGAGGCCGGCCTGCTGGAGCCGGGCGACCGGGTCGTCTTCACCAGCGGCGAGCACATGGAGACCCATGGCGCCACCAACACGCTGCGGCTGCTGCAGATCGGCGCCGACGGCCGCGCCGAGGGGCTGGGCGAGCTCTAGGCCCTGTCTTCATTGCCGGATAGCCTGCGCCGCTCGCGTGGGTGTGCGCGGCAAGGAAGAGCGAGGGAGTGGACGTCCGTCCACGACCGAGCGATGACGCGGCAGCGGGCGCGCACGCGGCCGGCCCTTCGGGTTAGGCCCTGTGAGCCGCCATCCGGCGCCGCGCGGCTTGACCTGACGGCCAGTCAGGCGCTGCGCCACGCAACACCCGCTGACAGCTCACAGGGCCCAACGTAGGCTATCCGGCAACGGAGACAGGACCTGCCCCGGCTGCCGGGCCGGTCCGGCGGAAGGGGCTATAATTGCCACTCTTTTCTCCGCGCCGGTCCAATACAAGACATGAGCATCGAACAGCTTGCCGAAACCGCCCTGGCCATGGTTGCCCCGGGCAAGGGCATCATCGCGATTGATGAGTCCAATGCCACCATCGCCAAGCGGTTCGAGGGCGTGGGCATTCCGAACAACGAGGAAAACCGTCGCGCCTACCGCGAGCTGCTGCTGACCACGCCGAACCTCGGCCAGTACGTCAGCGGCGCGATCCTGTACGACGAGACGATCCGCCAGTCGACCAAGTCCGGCGTGCCGTTCACCAGGTACATGGCCGACAACGGGATCATCCCGGGCATCAAGGTCGACAAGGGCACCCATGCGCTGGCCGGTTTCCCGGGCGAAGTCGTCACCGAAGGCCTCGACGGCCTGCGTGCGCGCCTGGAGGAGTACTACAAGCTCGGTGCCCGTTTCGCCAAGTGGCGCGCGGTCATCAACATCGGCGACGACATCCCGTCGGGCACCTGCATCGAAGCCAATGCGCATGCGCTCGCACGCTACGCCGCGCTGTGCCAGGAACAGGGTCTGGTGCCGATGGTGGAGCCGGAAGTGCTGATGGACGGCAGCCACGACATCGAGGCCTGCTACGAGGTCACCGAGGTCACGCTGCGTTCGCTGTTCGACGCGCTGTACAACCAGAACGTCGCGCTGGAAGGCACGATCCTGAAGGCCTCGATGGTCATCCCGGGCAAGGCCAGCGGTGAGAAGGCCAGCGTCGAGGAAGTGGCCGAATCGACCCTGATGTGCCTGAAGACCACCGTGCCGGCGATCCTGCCCGGCGTCGTGTTCCTGTCGGGCGGACAGGGCGACGAAGAGTCGACCGCGCACCTGGATGCGATGAACCGCCTCGGCCCGAATCCGTGGCCGCTGTCGTTCTCGTACGGCCGCGCGATGCAGTCGGCGGCGCTGAAGCTGTGGTCGCAGGACCTGGTCGGCAATGTCGCCAAGGCGCAGGCCACGGTGTTCTCGCGTGCCCGCGACAACGGCCTGGCGGCACTGGGCCAGTGGACCAAGGGTCGCTGAGCGCAGGTTCCGTGAAGGAGCGGGTGCGGTTGATCCGCCGGACTTCGCGCTGAAAGGAAGAACGCTGCCCTTGGGGCGGCGTTTTTTTACGGTATCGGAGAGCGGCAGGCTGATCCCTTCTGATCGCCCTGCAGCGGTCGCGGGCTGCGGCTGCTCCTCCCTCGGTCAGGGCATCCTGCCCTGACTCAGGCGCACGCCATCCATGGCGTGCTCGGCGCAACCTCCGCCCGACTCGCCACTGCCGCGAGTTTCAGGATTGCGGCGTTGGCAGGTCGAGCGCGTCCTCGCCGTCGAAGACATCGGCCCATTCGCCCTCAGAGCGTCGCCTTGGCCGGGGATTGCGGAGAGCGGGCCATGGATGGCCCGCGGCGGCGAGTCAGCCATGGGTGAGCAGGGGCTTTTTGCGCGGCACTGCCGCGCAGCCCATGCGAACGCCCGGCGTGCTTCGCCGGGGCGGACCGGGCAGCACTAGCGGCACGGGCTGACCGAGCCGAGGAGTAATCCCTGGATGGGGCGATGCGGCTTCCGAAGCCGACCGAGCCAAGCCTTTGCCCTCAACTCCGAGAAAAACAGAGCTCAAAAGCAGATTCGTTGAACCCGGACTTGCAGTGGCGTGCCGGGCTGCGGCTGCTCTTCCCTCGGTCAGGGCATCCTGCCCTGACTCAGGCGCACGCCATCCATGGCGTGCTTGGCGCAACCTCCACCCGACCCGCCACTGCCGCGAGCGCCACGGTTGCGGCGTCGGCAGGTCTTCAGCTCTTACGCTCTAACCATCGAAGACATCCGCCCATCCGACACCGGGCATCGTCCTGCCGGAGACTGCGGAAAGAGGGCCATGAATGGCTGATTTTGCTTGCGTCAGGTGTTTGGATCGGCGGGCGCGTGCCGCTCACCGTTGCAGGCAGCGCCGATAGCGCTCGTCGACGCGGGTGGCGAACCACGCCGTCGTCAGGTCGCGGGTGATCTTCGGGCTCTCCAGCTTGATGCCGGGGATCATCGCGCGCGGCAACGGTTTTCCGGCGCGCGCTTCGGCCAGTGCGTACAGGCGTGCCTGCAGCTCGGTGTCGTCGAACTCCAGCTGGTGGCCGCGCTCCAGGGCGTTGCGGATCTCGCGATCGCCCAGGCGCAGGTCGCCCGCCAGCGTCCGTAATGCACGCTCGGTCTGGCCGGGTTTGTCGAGCGGAGCGCCGGGCACCAGCAGGTCGCCATCGAGCGCCAGCGGCCATCCGCTGGCGAGGCTGACCGCGTTCTGGAAGGCGGCATTGCGGCTGGCATAGCGGCCGGCGTTGTAGTCGGCGAAACGGTGCACCTTGCGCGTATAGGGCGTGCGGTAGCCCAGCAGGTGTGAGATGCCGAAGTACATGCCGCCCCGCCGGCTGAAGACCTCGTTGCGGAGGTTGCCGTCGACCGGCCATGGGTAGCCTTCGGCGTTCGCTTGCGCGAAGGCGATGCCGACCTGCATGGGTCCACCGGTCTGCACCGGATTGAGGTCGGCGAACAGCCGCCTGCCCAGCGGCACGCTGCCGATCAGGTCTTCGTACAGCTGGCTCAACTCGCGTTCGGTGCGCACGCGCTGCAGGCGCTGCGCATAGCTGCGGCCGTCGGGTGAACGGACCGCGAGCGCGGCATCGACCAGCAGCTTCGGGACATGCAGGGCCGCAGCGCGGCGGTCGATCTCGGCGCGCGCGATCCGTGGCAGGTCCGCGACCGCCGGATCGGCCTGGTAGCCCGATTCCTGCTCGGTGACGGCCAGGACCGCACAGATGTTCTCCAGGCTCGGGTCGATGCGCTGGGCCGCGAACGATGTCTGGATGTCGGCGGCCCAGCCGGCGCGATCGGGCGTGCTCGCCGGGATGCGGCGCACGATCTCGCTGCGGACGTCATTCGGCGGGCGCGTCGGGGCGGGCAGCTGCGGCGCAGTGACGCAGCCGCCGAGCAGCAGGCACAGCAGCCACAGCAGGGGCTGGCTGCAGCGCAACGGCGCGGGGGCGGGAAGGGGCATGGCCGCAGCATACGGAGCTGGCCCCTCGGATGCATCATGCGGGGGATGCATCAAGCAGGACGGGGCATGGCCTCATCGGGTGCTCCGGCAGGCGCTGTGGCGGGCCCGGCCTGGCCGTGACCATAACAAGGTCGGGAGCGCATCGGCGATATTCTCCCCGGTCATCAGCAGGAGAGGATCCCACGGATCGGATGAGCGCCAATTCAGGTGAAAGCACCTGAGGCGAGGTGAACGTAACGCGCGGGAAACGCTTCGGTTGACACGCCGGACGCACCAATGCCCCTATCTGATGGCACACGTACGCGTCACGCACTGCGGCTAGAATCGCGGGGTTTCCCTCCTCCCAGGCCGTGCCCGCAATGCGATTCCAGCGTTCCTTCCGACCGTCTTCGAAGTTCCTGATCGCGGGGCTGTGCTGCCTCGTGGCGGCGGCGTGCAGCAAGTCCGAGCAGGGTGCGGCCAGCGGCATGGGCGGGGACATCGTCGTCACCACGGCAGTGCTTTCCGAGCGTCCGTGGAACGACACCATTTCGGCGCTGGGCACCGTCAAGGCCCGCGAGTCGATCACGGTGACCGCGAAGGTCAGCGAAGTGGTACAGCGGGTCAATTTCGAGAGCGGCGACCAGGTCAAGGCCGGCGCAACGCTGGTGACCCTGTCGGGCAACCAGCAGCAGGCCGCGCTCGAGGCCGCCGAGGCGACCGCGCGTGAAGCCGCGCAGGCGCACAAGCGCAACCTGGAGCTGGTCGAGCAGCAGCTGATCTCGCGCTCGACCCTCGACACCCAGCGTGCGCTGTACGAATCCAGCAAGGCACGGGTCGAGCAGATGCGCGCCGACATCGGCGACCGTGTGATCCGCGCGCCGTTCGCAGGCGTGCTCGGCATCCGCCAGATCAGCCAGGGTTCGCTGATCACGCCGGGAACGGTGATCGTCTCGCTCGACGACATCTCGCGCGTCTATGTCGACTTCCCGGTCCCCGAATCCCAACTCGCGCACCTGGCCACGGGACAGGCACTGTCGGGCAGCAGCGTCGCATGGCCCGATGTCACCTTCGAAGGCGAAGTCTCGGTCATCGATGCGCGCGTCGACGAAGCCACGCGCTCGGTAGTGGTCCGCGGTGACTTCCCCAATGCCGAACATCGCCTGCGTCCTGGCATGCTGCTGCAGGTCGTGCTGCAGCGCCCCGAGCGACAGGCCCTGGTGGTGCCGGAGCTGGCGGTCGTGCAGGTCGGTCGCGATACCTTCATCTGGCGCGTCAAGGCCGACAACACGGTCGAGCGCGTGACCGTCGCCGTGGGCGAGCGGCGCGCAGGCAGTGCCGAGATCATCGGTGGCGTGCAGGACGGCGACCGCATCGTCATCGACGGCACCGGCAAACTCCGTGCCGGCCTGACGGTCAAGGAAGCGCCGGCTGGGGTCGCGACCCCGGCGTCTGCGGCCGCGGCCAGCAGCGGGCGGGGCTGAGCGGATGAAACTTTCAGATCTGTCGATCAAGCGGCCGGTCTTCGCCCTCGTCATCAGCCTGTTGCTGGTGGTACTGGGCATCATGGCGTTCACGCGCCTCACGCTGCGCGAACTGCCCAACATCGATCCGCCGATCGTGTCGGTGCAGGTCGCCTATCCGGGCGCCTCCGCGTCGGTCGCCGAGACCCGGATCACGCAGATCCTCGAGGATGCGCTGGCGGGCATCGAGGGCATCAAGACGATCGAGTCGCAGAGCCGGAACGGCCGTTCCGACGTGACCATCGAGTTCAACCTCAATCGTGACGTCGAGGCCGCGGCCAACGACGTCCGCGATGCCATCAGCCGGGTCATGGACCGCATGCCGGAGGAGGCGCGCGCACCCGAGATCCAGAAGGTCGAAGCCGACGCCGAAGCCATCATGTGGCTCAACATGCGTTCGTCGACGATGGACACGATGGAGTTGACCGACTTCGCCGACCGCTACATCGTCGACCGGCTGTCCTCGCTCGATGGCGTCGCGCGCGTCCAGCTCAGCGGCGGGCAGCGTTACGCGATGCGCATCTGGCTGGACCGCGACGCGATGGCCGCGCGCAGCGTCACCGCCAGCGACATCGAGAACGCGCTGCGCAACGAGAACGTGGAACTGCCTGCGGGCCGGATCGAGTCGGAATCGCGGGACTTCACGCTGCGTGTCGAGCGCGGCTACCAGCATCCCGAGCAGTTCGCGCAGATCCCGCTGGTCAAGGGCAACGACGGTTATATCGTCCGCCTCGGAGATGTCGCCAAGGTCGAGCTGGGACCGGAGGAGCGCCGCTCCTACATGCGCAGCAACTCCGTCCCCAACGTCGGCCTGGGCATCGTGCGCACCTCGATCGCGAATGCGCTCGACGTGGCGCATGCCGCAAAGGCGGAGGCCGCGCGCATCCAGCAGACCCTGCCCGAAGGCACCGAGATCTTCGTTGCGTTCGACAGCACGATCTTCATCGATGCCTCGATCAACCGCGTCTACTGGACGCTGCTGGAGGCGATGGGCCTGGTCTTCCTGGTGATCTGGCTGTTCCTGGGCAGCCTGCGCGCGGCACTGATCCCGGCGGTCACGGTGCCCGTGTGCCTGGTCGCGGCGTTCATCGCGCTGTACGTGTTCGGCTTCTCGATCAACCTGTTGACCCTGCTGGCCCTGGTGCTGTGTATCGGCCTGGTCGTCGATGACGCGATCATCGTGCTGGAGAACGTGCAACGACGGGCCGACCTTGGAGAGCCACCGCTGGTCGCCGCCAAGCGCGGCACCGCACAGGTCGCCTTCGCGGTGATCGCGACGACCGCCGTGCTGGTCGCGGTGTTCCTGCCGGTCGGCTTCATGGAAGGCAACACCGGCCGCCTTTTTCGCGAACTGTCGGTCGCCTTGGCCGGCGCGGTCGCGCTGTCGGCATTCATCGCGCTGACGTTGACGCCGATGATGTGTTCCAAGCTGGTCCGGCCGCACGGCAAGGAGACCGGCTTCAACGCCTGGGTGAACCGCCAGCTGACGCGCGTCAGCAGCGGCTACGGCCGGCGCATCGACCGGTTGGTGGCCTTGCCCGCGCGATCGGTAGCGGCGCTGGTGCTGCTGGCGATGGGCGCATGCATCGCGGTGACGATGCTGCTGTTCTGGCGCGTTCCCAGCGAACTGGCGCCGGCGGAGGACCGTGGCCGGTTCATGGTGTCCGTCGACGGCCCGGAAGGCGCCGGCTACGACTACACCGTCAGCCAGATGCAGCAGGTCGAAAAGATGATGCTCAAGCACGTCGGGGAGGGTAAGCCGATCCAGCGTGCGAACTCGGCGGTGCCGCGTGGCTGGGGCGCGACCGAGGAAATGCATACCGGGCGCGTGATCGTGTTCCTGGAGGAGTGGGGCAAGCGCACGACCACGACCGACCAGGTGGTCAGCGACCTGCGCGAGGATTTCGCATCTTTGCCGGGCGTGCAGGTGCGCGCCAACGTGCCGGGCGGCCTGATCAGCGGCGGCCGCGGCCAGCGTTACCAGCTGGTGCTTGGCGGCCCGGACTACGCCGAGCTGGCGCAGTGGCGCGACCGCATGCTGGTGCGCATGGCCGACAACCCCGGCATCGTCGATCCGGATACCGACTACAAGGAAACCCGGCCGCAGATGCGCGTCAACATCGACCGCAACCGCGCGTCCGACCTTGGCGTTTCGGTGACCGAGATCGGGCGCACGCTGGAGACGATGATGGGCTCGCGTCGCGTCACCACCTTCGTCGACAACGGCGAGGAATACGAAGTGATGCTGCAGGCCGGTCGCGACAATCGCATGTCGCCGACCGACCTTGCCGGCACCTATGTGCGTGGCAGCGGCAACCAGCTGATCCCGCTGGCCAACCTGGTCACACTGACCGAGATCGCCGAGCCGGGTTCGTTCAACCGCTTCAACCGCCTGCGCGCGATCACCATCAGCGGTGGCCTGGCCCCCGGCTACACGATGGGTGAGGCACTGGCGTGGACGCGCCAGGTGGCCTCCGAGGAGCTCCCCGACTACGCGCAGATCGACTGGAAGGGCGAGTCCCGCGAGTACCAGGAAGCCGGCGGCGCGGTGCTGCTGACCTTCGGCATGGCGTTGCTGATCGTCTACCTGGTGCTGGCGGCGCAGTTCGAGAGCTTCATCCATCCGCTGGTGATCATGCTGACGGTGCCGCTGGCCGTGCTCGGCGCATTGCTGGGTCTGTGGGCGACCGGCGGCACGCTGAATCTGTTCAGCCAGATCGGCATCGTGATGCTGATCGGTCTGGCGGCGAAGAACGGCATCCTGATCGTCGAGTTCGCCAACCAGTTGCGCGATGAAGGCCGCAGCGTGCGCGAGGCGATCGCCGAGTCCTCGGCGGTCCGTCTGCGTCCGATCCTGATGACCGCGGCGGCCACGATCATGGGCGCGGTGCCCTTGGTGTTGGCCGGAGGTCCCGGCTCCGCCAGCCGCGCGACGATCGGCGTGGTGATCATCTTCGGTGTCGCGTTCTCGACGCTGCTGTCGTTGTTCGTCGTGCCGGCGTTCTATGCGCTGCTGGCGCCGTTCACGCGTTCGCCCGATGCACTGGCGCGCAAGCTCGAAGAACTCGAAGCTCGCACGCCGCCGGTCAGCGGCCATGCCTGAGGCCGCGCGCTGGGGCGACGTGCGTCTAGCCGGTGATGGCTTCGTGCTGCGGCCATGGCGTGTCGACGACCTCGATGCGCTGGTCCGGCATGCCGATGATCCTGCGGTCGAACGCGGACTCAGCAGCCGCTTCCCGACGCCGTACACGCGGGCGGACGGCGAAGCTTTCCTGTCGGGACATGTGGTTGATCTCGGCGAGCCGGTCTTCGCGATCGAGATCGATGGCCAGGCCTGTGGCGGCATCGGCGCGCGCTGTGGCACCGGCGAACGCGCCCGCTCGGCCGAGCTGGGCTACTGGCTGGGGCAGGCCCACTGGGGACGCGGGGTGATGACATGCGCCGTGGCGGTCTATGCGCCGTGGGTCATCGCTGCGCTACGGTTGCATCGCCTGCAGGCGACGGTGTTCGACTTCAACATCGGTTCGGCGCAGGTATTGTTGCGCAACGGTTTCGTCGAGGAAGGCGTGATGCGTTCGGCGGTGTTCAAGCATGGTCGTACGCACGATCTGCGCCTGTTCGCGCGCACGAGCGCAGGGGACTCCAGCGCGTCCGATTGACGCCGACGCGTTAGATTGACGCGGGTTTGGCGGCAGCGCAGCGGCGCAGGCGCGTCGATATGGGTGCCACTCGCACGCCTGCGCGCGCGCGGGCGGGCGCATTCCTGGACAGCTGAAGTCGCAGGCAGCAAAAAATGCGGTTATCTTGTGACCACCGCTGCGGGCGGCGTCGCCTGCCTTTTCATTCCTATGTCACCGGGAGGCGATCGCCTGTGGAAGCATTCTTCGTCTGGTTGAACGGCATCATCTGGAGCAAGGCCCTGATCGCCCTGTGCCTGGGTGCGGGCGTCTGGTTCACGCTGCGCACGCGCTTCATGCAGGTCCGCGGCTTTGTCGAGATGGTGCGGTTGACCTTCACCGGGCAGAGCTCGGATGCCGGTGTGTCGTCGTTCCAGGCGCTGGCGATGTCGATGGCCGGCCGGATCGGCATCGGCAACATCGCCGGCGTGGCCACCGCGATCGCGTTCGGTGGTCCGGGTGCGATCTTCTGGATGTGGGTTATGGGCTTCCTTGGCGCATCCACGTCGTACGTCGAATCCACGCTGGCGCAGATCTATAAAGAGAAGGATGCCGAAGGTCGCTACCGCGGTGGTCCCGCCTACTACATCGAGAAGGCGATGGGGCTGAAGTGGTACGCGCTGGCATTCGCCTTCGCGACCCTGATCGCCGCGGGCCTGCTGATGCCGGGCGTACAGGCCAATGCGATCGCCGACAGCATCGCCAATGCCTGCGTCGGCGGTGTCTGCGGCAACCTCGACGGCCAATGGCTGGGCATGGAGGCGCGCACCGCCCTGAAGCTCGGCATCGGCATCACCGTCGCAGCGATGCTGGCGGTCATCATCTTCGGCGGCGTCAAGCGCATCGCGACGTTTGCCGAGATCGTGGTTCCGTTCATGGCGATGGCCTACATCCTGACGGCCGTTGTGGTGATGGTGCTGAACTACGATTTCGTGCCGGAGATGTTCCGCATCATCTTCAGCAGTGCGTTCGGCGTGCATGCCGGATTCGGCGCGATGCTGGGACTGGCGGTCGAATGGGGCGTCAAGCGCGGCATCTATGCCAACGAGGCCGGGCAGGGCACTGGTCCGCATGCGGCGGCCGCGGCGGAGGTCTCGCACCCGGCCAAGCAGGGTTACGTGCAGGCGTTCGCGATCTATTTCGACACGATGCTGGTCTGCACGGCGACGGCGTTCCTGATCCTGGCGACCGGCATGTACAACGTCGTCGGCCCTGATGGCGCGATGCTGCACCAGGCCTTGCCGGGCGTCGAGGCCGGCGCGGGTTTCGCACAGCACGGCATCGAATCGGTGCTGCCGGGCTGGGGGGCGGTGTTCGTCGCGGTGGCACTGTTCTTCTTCGCGTTCACGACGATCATGGCCTACTACTACATGGCCGAGACCAACCTGACCTATCTCAACGGCCACAAGTCGCGTCCGCTGACGGTGCTGCTGTTGCGCGTCGCGATCCTGGGCATGGTGATCTTCGGCGCGGTGCGCAGTGCCGAGATGGCATGGACGCTGGGCGACATCGGGGTCGGGTTGATGGCCTGGCTGAATATCGTGGCGATCCTGATCCTGCAGAAGCCGGCGATGCTTGCGTTGCGCGATTACGAGACGCAGAAGAAGCTGGGACTGGACCCGGTCTTCGATCCCGATAAGCTGGGCATCCCCAATGCCGATTTCTGGCGTAACCGGAGCCGATGATGACAAACCGCCCGCCCGTAGGGCCTGGACGCGATTCGCCCTGGGGCGGTCGCGCGCGCCGGGAGGGTGAGGCTGGTACGGTGCCACGTCCTGAGCCACGTGACTCGCGTTATCCGCGTGAGCCGTCGCGCACGTCGCGCGATGCAGACGAGGTGCGGGGACGTGCGGCCGATCCGGCGTCACGCCCGGCGGCGCGCGCGTCCAATGGCAACGAGTTGCGCATATACGGCCTGAATGCGGTCGATGCGGTCTTCCGTGCGAGGCCCGATGCGATCCGCAAGCTCTATCTGCTGCAATCGCGGATCCATCAACTGCAGCCGTTGGTCCAGTGGTGCGTCGCGCATCGGATCGGCTACCGCGTCGTCGAGGAAGACGACCTGCGCAAGCTTGCCGCCAGCAGTCATCACGAAGGGGTGGTCGCGGACGTGTTGCGTGCGTCCGATCCGTCGCTGGCGCAATGGCTGCCGTCGCTGCCTGCAGGACCGCAATGTCTGCTGTGGCTGGATGGGGTAGGCAATCCGCACAATTTCGGGGCGATCCTGCGCTCGGCGGCGCATTTTGGCATCGCGGGCGTGTTGTTGCCGGAGGGCGCGACGCTGGCATTGTCGGGCGCGGCGGCGCGTGTGGCGGAGGGCGGTGCTGAAGCGCTGCCACTCGTACGCCTGGGTAAGACGGCGGCCGCGGCGGCGCAGTTGCGCGACGCTGGCTTCCTGCTGGCGGCGACGCTGGTGTCGGGCGGCGATGATCTGTTCGCGACGGCCTTGCCGCAGCGGCTGGTCTATGTGCTGGGTGCGGAGTCCGATGGCATGGGCAGCGAGCTCGCGGAAGCTTGTGACCTCAGGCTGTCGATTCCCGGCAGCGGCGCTGTCGAAAGCCTCAACGTCGCGGCAGCCACGGCGGTACTGCTGGCGCAGTGGGCGCGCGCGCGGAGCTAGCGACTGGCGGCTCGGATGTGAGGAGCCTGTACTGTCTTGTGTGTGCGAGGAGCGATCAGAAGGGCTCTGCCTATCAACGTCGCAATCATGACGCTCGCGGCAGTGGCGGGTCGGGCGGAGGCGGCGCCAAGCACACCATGGATGCGTAGCACCCGAGTCAGGGCAGGACGCCCTGATCGAGGGAAGAGCAGCCGCAGCCGGACATGCCGCTGCAATTCCGGGTTCAACGAATCTGCTTTTGGGCTCTGTTCTCTCAGAGTTGAGGACAAGGGCTTGGCTTGGCCGGCTTCGGAAGCCGCATCGCCCCGTCCAGGGATTACTCCTCGGCTCGGTCAGCCCGTGCCGCTAGTGCTGACGGGTCCGGCCCGGCGAAGCACGCCGGGCGTTCGCATGGGCTGCGCGGCAGTGCCGCGCAAAAAGCCCCTGCTCACCCATGGCTGACTCGCCGCCGCGGGCCATCCATGGCCCGCTCTCCGCAATCCCCGGCCAGGGCGACGCTCTGATGGCGGGTGGGCCGATGTCTTCGATGGAGGAACATGCGTCGAGCGCCTTCCGACGCCGAAATACCAACGCTCGCGGCAGTGGAGGGTCGGGCGGAGGCTGCGTCGAGCACGCCATGGATGGCGTGCGCCCGAGTCAGGGCAGGATGCCCTGATCGAGGGAAGAGCAACCGCAGCCCGATCCACCGCTGCAATTCCGGGCTCAGCGAATCTGCTTCTCTGCTTTCGAGTTCGGCTCTCCTCCGAGTGGACAGCAACGGCTTGGTTTCTTCGGCTTCGGAAGCTGCATCGCCCCGTCCAGGGGACTAATCCGCGGCTCGGTCAGCCCGTGCCGCTAGTGCGGCCCGGGCCGGCCCGGCGAAGCATGCCGGGCGTTCGCATGGGCTGCACGGCATGCCGCGCAAGCAGCCCCTGTTCACCCATGACTGACTCGTCGCCGCGAGCCATCCATGGATCGCTCTCCGCAATTCCCGGTCGAGGCGACGCACTGATGGCGAATGGGACGATGTCTTCGATGGTAAGGGCATGTGTCGAGCGCCTGCCGACGCCACGATCCCGACCCACCGCTGCGCATACGGAGTCAGTAGCCCCAAGATCTGCGATCCGGCAAAAAAAGCCGCGAACTGTTCGAGTCCGCGGCTTTTGTTGCTGGCGCAGGCCTGCTTCGCGCAGGCTGCCAACGCGTTGGCTTACTTCTTCAGCGAATCGCGGATTTCGCGCAGCAGCAGCACGTCTTCGGGCGTTGCCGCCGGTGCGGCTTCCTCGACCTTCTTGCGGCTCAGGCGGTTCAGCGCCTTGATCACCATGAAGATCGCGAACGCGACGATGATGAACTGCACGACCGTATTGATGAAGTTGCCGAAGCCCAGCACCAGGGCCGGCGTTTCCACGCCTGCCGCATCGACGCTGGCGGCGCGCAGGGTCAGCGCCCAGGCCGAGAAATCGACGCCACCGGTCAACAGGCCTACCAGCGGCATGATGATGTTCTCCACCAGGGAGGTGACGATCTTGCCGAATGCCGCACCGATCACGACACCGACCGCAAGGTCGACGACATTGCCGCGCATTGCGAATTCCTTGAATTCACTGATCATGCCCATCGGCTTCTCCTGCTGTGTTGGAAGGGGGTCAGAGTTGGCTGCTCAAGGGCATCTGCTCAATTGCGGATGCCCGGGAAGCAACACGGCCGGTGTGGATGCACCGGCATGCCGCATAGCCTATACCGTCGGCGGCAGGATGCGACAGCGCAGTTCGAGCAGATCGTCGAGCCGACCCACGCAGTCATCACCAGGTTGCAGCGCGGCCACGCCCGCGGGCGTGCCCATCATCACGATGTCGCCTGCGCGCAATCGATACAGCCGCGACAGCTCGTGCAGGATCTCGGGCACGTCCCAGATCATCTGGTCCAGCGTGGAGCGTTGGCGCACCTTGCCGCTGACCTCGAGCGACAGCTCGCGCGATCCCAGCGCGCCGACGTCGGCGGCCGGAAGCAGTTCACTGAGCGGTGTGGCCTGGTCGAAGGATTTGCCCGTATCCCAGGGCAGCCCCTTGGCCTTCGCGGCGGCCTGCAGGTCGCGGCGCGTCAGGTCGAGGCCGAGCCCATAGCCGAACACCAGTGACGCGGCAGCGGAAGGGTCGAGTTCTCCCGCGGGCGCGTCCACGCCCAGCGCCACCACCAGTTCGATCTCGTGGTGGAGGTCTGAGGTGCCGGGCGGATAGGCCGCCGCACCGTCGATGACGATCGAGTCGGCGGGCTTCAGGAAAATCGTCGGAATGCCGCGTTCAGCGCGGGAGGCGGGGGCCGTGGCTCCCATCTCCTTGGCATGGTCGGCGAAGTTGCGTCCAACGCAGTAGATGCGGCGCAGCGGGAACGTGCCGCCGCCG
This sequence comes from Luteimonas sp. RIT-PG2_3, assembly GCF_054902115.1. Taxonomy (NCBI): domain Bacteria; kingdom Pseudomonadati; phylum Pseudomonadota; class Gammaproteobacteria; order Lysobacterales; family Lysobacteraceae; genus Luteimonas; species Luteimonas sp. RIT-PG2_3. The sequence goes on from NZ_JBUBPF010000004.1 coordinate 91,602, forward strand.
CGCACCGGGATCCGTGGCTGGACCGGTGCCGAAATCACGTCACCCATGGTCAGCGCAGCAAGGGCTGGCTGGTGGGCTGGCGTGGCGCGCGCGTCGACTTGGCAGGCTCGACGCGGTATTCGCCTTCGACGACGCTGGCGTCGACCGCGGCGGGGCGGACGGCCGGCTTGTTCATCAAGGTGCGGATCAACCCGAACAGCAGCATCGCGGCGCCGACGAACAGGCCAACGACCAGCAGGACGGCCAGCAACGCGACACCGAGCAGGCCGAAACCGATCCGCAGCAGCGGATTGCGGGGCTTGCGTGGCGTCAGCAGGGCGTCCAGTCGGAACGTCCTGAAGCGGTGCTGGAATGAATGTTCGAAACGTGAAGCCATGGTATCGCGTGAGACAATGTGGCCCGAGGCCGGAAAAGCCAGTATCGGGTGAGTGATGTCGGAAGATGTAACAACTTCGTTAACCGCGAACGGGCCACAGACCCCTCTGATCGGGTTCGATGCCTTGCCCGATGGCGGCCTGGTCGAAGTGGAGTGCGTCCTCGACGGCGATGCCGAATCGCTGATCCTGCATCGCCGTGGCGGCCAGGTGCAGGCCTGGCTCAATATCTGCCCGCATGCCGGGCGGCGCCTGGACTGGTCGCCGGGGAAATTCCTGGTGTCGAAGGCTGGGCATCTGGTCTGCGCCGCCCATGGCGCCAGCTTCGAACTCGAACACGGCGTCTGCGTCGAAGGGCCATGCCGGGGCGAGTCGCTGCGCGAAGTGGCGGTCAGGATCGACGACGGCGACGTGCGCCTGGCCTGAACGCAGCACTGAACGGTGGTGCACCGCACCGCAGGCGGAGCCCGCAGACATTACCTGCGCACCCAGTCCGCGCCATCGGCGGGGTCAGGCAGCCTGCGACATCGCCGCGGTGCCGTCGAAGCGATAGATGTCCATGGCGAGGAAGCCGGCATCGATGCCGGCGTCGATGCGCTGTGCGCCGAGTGCCTCGCCACCGGCGGCGCCCATCGCGACATACAACGGCAGCAGGTGCTCGTCGGTCGGATGCGCTTGTTCGGCGAAGGGGGCCTGCCGGCGGTAATCGAGCAGTGCCGGGACGTCGTTCTCGCCCAGCCTGCGCTCGACCCATTCGATGAACGGCAGGACATACGGTGCGTTGCGGCCTTCGCCATAGCCGCCATGCCAGTCGTGCAGGTTGTGGGTGATGCTGCCGGAGCCGACGATCAGGACGCCGTCATCGCGTAGCGGCGCAAGCGCGCGTCCCAGCGCGAGTTGATGGGCGGGGCCAAGCAGGGGCTGGATCGACAGCGGCACCACCGGGATGTCGGCGTCTGGATACAGCATGCGCAGCGGCACCCAGACGCCATGGTCGAGCCCGCGTTGCGGGTCGATCGCGACCGGCAGGCCGGCGGCGTCGATCAATGCGGCCACGCGCTGCGCCAACGTGGTGTCGCCCGGTGCGGGGTACTGGATGTCGAACAGCGCTTGCGGGAAGCCGCCAAAGTCGTGGATCGTGTCGGGAACCTGCGCGCCGCCGACCAAGGCCTGCCGCCCCAGCCAATGCGCCGACGCGACCACGATCGCACGCGGACGCGGCAATGCCCGCGCGATCTCCGCGAGCCGGTCACCGACCAGGCCGGGGTTCAGCGCCGTCATCGGCGATCCGTGTGAGATGTACAGCGAGGGCAGGCGGGTCATGGGCAGGCTCCAGCGAGGACGTAGGACCGTGCGAGCGCCGCAGCATCGCGGCCTCGTCAACGATGACTATGCGGCCGTCTCCGGCGATGGGAACGCACATCGGCGGCATGGATCATTCCAGTCGTGGGGGCTGCCGGCGCGGTTGCGGCGGAGCAGTTCAGCTGGAGCAGACCCGCACGAGCGTCTGGCGTCGATGGGCGTGGTCGAGAAGCCGGAGTCAAGGGCCGAGGGGTCCCGAGCGTCCCTGTAGCGGCGCGGTGGGATCAGAACAGCAGATTGACCATCAGCACCACGATGCAGGTGAAGGCCAGCGACAACGGAATGCCGATCTTCATCAGTTCGCGCGGGCGGTAGCCGCCGGGCCCGGTGATCATCGACATCACCGGATTGGACTGGGTCACGAAATTGTTGGACGCCGACAGCGCAACGATCAGCGCGAACGCGGTCGGGTTGCCGCCGGTCGCCAGCGCCAGGTTGATCGCCAGCGGCACCATCACGATGGTCGCGCCGACGTGGCTGATGACCATCGAGAATGCGGCCGTCAGGATCGCGACCGCGATCTCCAGCAGCCACACCGGCATGCCGATCGGCAGCCGTTCGATGGTGTGGCCGGCGACCCAGGCCGCGGCGCCGCTGCTGTCCATCGCCCAGCCCAGCGGGATCAGGCAGGCCATCAGGAACACGGTCTTCCAGTTGATCGCGCTGTAGGCCTCGTCCATCTTCAGTACGCCGAACACCAGCATGCCGGCGACGCCGGTCATCAGCGCGATCGACGTCGGGATGCGCGACGACAGGGCGATCAGCATCGTCACCGCGAAGATCACCATCGCGACCTTGAACTTGTGCGGCCGCTGTTCGCCCTTGGGATAGTCGGTGACCACGACGAAATCGCGCTCGCTCGAATGCGTCGCCAGGTCCTGCCAGATGCTGTGCATCACCAGCAGGTCGCCGGCGCGCAGCGGCGTGTTACGCACGTTGTCGCGGATCACGGTCTTGTCGCGGTTGATCGCCAGCAGGCTGATCCGGTAGCTGGTGCGCAGCTGCAGCTCGGCCGCGGTCTTGCCGATGAACTTCGACGTCGGCGGGATCACGGCCTCGGAGATGCCGGCGCGGCTGGGATTGAACAGGTCGGCGAAGTGGCGCAGGCGCGCGCTCATGCGCAGGAACTGGTTCTGCGCAAAATCCGCGACCTGCTGGCGTGGGCCCATGACGCCGAGCACACTGCCCACCCAGATCCGCAGGTCGGCCGGTGGCGCCAGCCGCGCTTCCTCGGTGCCTGTCTGCAGCGCCAGGATCAGTGGCGCGTCATGGCTGGCTTCTGCCTCGCCCAGCGACATGCCCACCAGCGGGCTGTCGGCGGTGACCGTCAGTTCGTAGACATCCCCGTCGATGCCGTAGGCGTTGGAGAAATAGCTCTGCGTGCGTGCGGGGGTGACATTGGCATCGCCGCCGCCACGCAACTGCTTGTCGCCCTGGAAATGGAAGTACAGCAGCGATGCCGCCAGCAGGGCCAGGCCGATCGGCATCGGCGCGAACATGTTCAACGATTCCAGCGTCGCCGCACCGGACGGAAGGTTGGCGTTGGCGGCGGTCAGCAGGTCGTTGAGCAGGATCAGCGGCGAGCTGCCGACCATCGTCAACGTGCCGCCCATGACGATCGCGATGCCGATCGGCAGCAGCATCCGCGCCAGACTGATGCCGGTACGCGATGCCAGTCGCGAGGCGACCGGCAGGTACAGCGCCATCACCGACGGGTTCTGCATCACCGAGGAGTTCAGGCCCGCGATCGCCGAGGTCAGCAGCAACAGGCGGTTCTCCATGCCGTTGGCGCGTCGCAGCAGCCAGCCGGCCAGGCGATTCAGCGCGCCGGTCCGCTCCAGGCCCATGCCCAGGATCATCGTCGCGATGACGCTGATCACCGCATTGGACGAGAAGCCGTTGAACAGATCCTCCGGGCCGACCAGTCCGGTCAGGCCCAGCATCACCAGCACCACCAGCGCGACAAGATCCGCGCGCACCCGCTGGAACACGAACAGCAGCATCGTCAGACCGACCAGGCCGAGGACGATCTTCATGTCGTTGGTCAGGGCGAGTGCGGTGTCCATCAGCGGCGTCCAAGCCCTACGTGTCCTGCTGCGCGGCAATCGGCCCGCGCAGTGTCGATGCGCGTGGCGGTGGTCTCGGCTGCGATGCTGGGCAGGGCAGCGTGCGACGGGATCGGAGCGATGATCCGCGCGCGCGCGTGGCCTGCCGTGCCCATCATGGTGTCCCGGCCCGGTCTGCAGGCGGCATGGCCACGCGGTCGTACAGCAGGTCCCAGACGCCATGGCCCAGCTTCTGCCCGCGCGTCTCGAAATGGGTCTGCGGCCGCCAGTCCGGACGCGGCACCTGGCCGCGCGGGCCTGCGCGGTTGGCGATGCCGGGCGTCGCATCCAGCACGTCCCACATCTGTTCCGCGTAGTCCTGCCAGTCGGTCGCCAGGTGCAGGCGGCCGTCGTCGCGCAGCTTGCGCACCAGCAACGCCGCGAACGCTGGCTGCACCAGCCTGCGCTTGTTGTGGCGCTTCTTGTGCCAGGGATCGGGGAAGTAGATCCGCACTTCGTCGAGGCTGCCGTCGGCGATCTCCTGCGTCAGCACTTCGACCGCGTCGTGGTGATACAGACGGACGTGGTCGCTGCCATCCGCGGCCAGCGCATTGAGCAACCGGCCGACGCCGGGCGCATGGACTTCGACGCCGATGTAGTCGCGGCTGGGGTCCTGGCCTGCGGCAAAGCGCAGTGCGTCGCCGTTGCCGAAGCCGATCTCGAGCACGCGGCGGGCGTCGCGTCCGAAGTCCGCGTCGAAGTCGCGCGGCGCATCGGCGTCCTGCGGTGCACGGAAGTCGAGCCCGAAACGCGGCCACAGCGCTTCGAACGCACGCTGCTGGGCTTCGGTGAAGCGTCCCTGTCGCAACACGAAGCTGCGGACTTCGCGACGCCCCTCGGTCAGGGTGAAGGGTTTCGCTGGTGCCTTGGCGCCGCTGCTGGCGAATGGATCGGTCATGCGTGGCGGGCGCTGCAAGTCATGGGCATGAGGGCGCAGGTCATGTTCGCGATCGTCCTAGCCGATCAGGCCGTCGACCGGGGACGAGGCGCTGGCGAAGCGCTTGCGTGGGATCCGGCCTGCCAGGAAGGCATCGCGGCCGGCCTGCACGCCCAGGCGCATCGCGCGCGCCATCCGGATCGGATCGCGGGCACCGGCGATCGCGGTATTCATCAGCACGCCATGGCAGCCCAGCTCCATCGCGATCGCAGCATCCGAAGCGGTACCGACGCCGGCGTCGACGATGATCGGCACCTTCGCGTTCTCGATGATCTCGATCAGGTTCCACTTGTTCTGGATGCCGAGGCCGGAGCCGATCGGTGCGGCCAACGGCATCACCGCCGCGCAGCCGATCTCTTCCAGGCGCTTGGCCAGGATCGGGTCGTCGCTGGTATAGACCATGACGTCGAAGCCGTCGGCGACCAGTTGCTCGGCGGCCTTCAGGGTCTGCACGACATCCGGGAACAGCGTGCGCTGATCGCCCAGCACTTCGAGCTTGGTCAGGTTGTGGCCGTCGAGCAATTCTCGCGCCAGGCGGCAGGTCCGGACGGCGTCCTCGGCGGTGTAGCAACCGGCGGTATTGGGCAGGATGGTGTAGCGGTCGGGTGGCAGCACGTCGAGCAGGTTGGGCTCGCCGGGGTTCTGGCCAATGTTGGTGCGACGGATCGCGACGGTGACGATCTCGGCGCCTGCGGCCTCGGTGGCCAGTCGGGTCTCTTCGAGATCCTTGAACTTGCCGGTGCCTGTCAGCAGGCGGGAGGAATAGGTCTTGCCGGCGATGACGAAGCTGTCATCGGAAAAGGAATGCGTGGTCATCGCGCGATTATGGCTGAATCGCGCGCGCGGTTCAGCGTTTGTGCGACGTCGGGTCAGCTGCGGTGGGGCGTTTGCGAGTCCATGCAGCGGCATGACGTGCCGCGAAGCATGTGGCGCTGGCGATGGCCCGGCCTCAGCCGCCGCCGAGGGCGTGCACGATCTCGACCTGGTCGCCGGCCTGCAGACGGTGGCCCGCATGCTGGCTCCGGGGGATGATCCTGGCATTGATTTCGACCGCGACCCGGCGCTCGGCCAGGCCCTGGGCGGCCAGCAGGGCCGCGACGGTACTGTCGTCCGCGATCGTCAACGCATCGCCATTGAGCATGATGTCCATGCCGCAATTGTCGCCCGAACGCGCGTGCCTTGCATCTTCAGGCGTCGATGCGGCGCCTCACGCCATCGCTCGTCGAGCACCCGGGCGAGCAGACGGCCGAGCACGAGGTGGATCGCTCGGTGGATCGCTCGGGAATGGGGTTGTCCGCTGGTGCGGCATGCCGCACTGCGGCGTGAGCGTGCGTCGCGACTGTGGAACGATGACGCTCCATGCGGGGGCGTATGTCGATTTGCGGCCATGCCCGCGCTGTCCAGCGTCGTACCACGCAAGAATCAGGAGATTCTCCCAGATGGCATTGTTCCGCCCCAGTCAGACCCTGCTGGCCGTCGCCCTGGCCCTTGCCGCAACCCCCGCGCTGGCCGAGGGGCCGTTCTCGCGCACCGTCTTCTTCGGCGACAGCCTGACCGACGCCGGTTTCTTCCGGCCGCTGCTGGTCCAGCAGGCCGGCCCGCAGGCGGCGATCCTCGGCCGCTTCACGACCAATCCGGGACTGGTCTGGGCCGAGCACCTCGCAAACTATTACGGTACGAATGCCAGCCCCAACGGCAATGGCCAGGCCGGCGACAACTACGCCGTCGGTGGAGCCAGGATCGTCCAGGTCAGCATTGAAGAGCTTGGTCCGATTCCCTCGCTGACCGCGCAGGCGCAACGCTACCTTGGTTCGACTGGCGGGCTGGCCGACGAGGACGCGCTCTACACGGTCTGGGGCGGTGGCAACGAGCTGTTCGCGGTCGCCGCCAATCCGTCCCAGGCGCAGGCGATCATCGGCGCCGCGATAACTGCGCAGGTCGGCCTGGTCGGGACGCTGCAGGCAGCTGGCGCGCGCTATGTACTGGTGCCGTCGATTCCCGACATCGGGGTCACGCCCTCGTTCTCCGCGCAAGGCTCCGCTGCGGCCGCGCAGGGATCAGGCCTGGCACTGGCCTACAACAATGCGCTGTACGGCGCCCTGGCCGGCAATGGCCTGCGCGTGATTCCGCTGGATACGTTCCACTTCCTGCGTGAGGCCGTGGCCAATCCGTCCCTGTTCGGCTTCAGCAACGTCACCGGCACTGCCTGCCTGCCGCAGATCACTGCCCAGTCCCTGACCTGCAACCCCGGCAGCTATGTCGTGCCGGGCGCGGACCAGTCGTACCTGTTCGCCGATGGCGTGCATCCGTCGTCGGCCGCCCACAAGATCATCGGCGACCTGGCGATCTCGGTGCTGGAAGCGCCGCGCCAGATCGCGGTGCTGCCGCATTCGGCCGCGGGCACCGGTCGCAACCGCGCCGAGCGCGTCGCCGCGCAAGTGGGGCGCGGCGCAGATGCGGACGGCCGCCACTGGTGGTTCGACGCGCGCGGCGATTTCCAGCGTTACGACCATGGCGACCAGTACGACGGCGCCGGCCCCGGGCTGCTGGCAGGCGTGGGCTGGCAGCGCGGCGCGCTGACCTTCGGCGGATTTGCCGGCTATGGCCGCCAGGACAACAACTGGGGCCTGCGGCGCGGCGAGTGGACGCAGTCGGAAGTCACGCTAGGTGGCGTGCTCGGCTGGCGCAGCACCGGAGGCGCCTGGGTCAATGGCCAGCTCAGCTACAGCCAGCTCGATTTCGATATCGATCGCGACGTGCTGCTGGGGCCCGCGCTGCGGACCCATCGCGGTTCCACGGACGGTAGCAACCTGACCGCGGCCTTGAGCGCAGGCTGGGACTTCGGTGACGGTGCGCTGGTGCATGGCCCGGTGCTGGGCGTGATCGCGCAACGCATCGATGTCGACGGCTTCGCCGAAAGCGAGCCCGACCTGTCGACCTCGCTGGCCTATCCCGACCAGTCCTTCGACTCGCTGATCGCCAGCGTCGGCTGGCAGGCCAGCTACCGCATCCACGAGCACCTGCAGCCCTATGTGCGACTGACCGTCGACCGCGAGCTCGAGAAATCCGCCGAAGAGGCCTTCGCGCAATCGCAGTCGCTGCCGGGCACCTTGCCCTACGCCGTGCCGGGCCTGGACTACGACCGTCGCTACAGCACGTTGACGCTGGGTGCGCGCACGCAGCTGTTCGGCCTCGACGCCAACCTCGGTGCCAGCCTCAACGCGGGCCAGAAGGGCGGCAAGCACAGCATGGTGTTCGCATCGCTGAGCGCTGGATTCTGACCCGCCGGCGCAGGCGCCTGGCCTCGACTGCCGGACGCCTCGCCGTTGCCAAGCGCCACGACCCGCGCATAGACTTGGCGCGAACGCGGGTGTAGTTCAATGGTAGAACTTCAGCTTCCCAAGCTGATAGCGTGGGTTCGATTCCCATCACCCGCTCATTCCACTGACGTCCAGAGAGTTCTACTGACGTCTGCTGAGGGGTCAAGTTATTGATCTCTAATGGATTTTCTTGCCTATGAACGTCTGTTGACGGCTAGGGGAGTCCACCTACAGCCACTCCGAATAAGTACATTTTTCCGTCCATCAGAAGGTGGGTGGATCTGCCGCATTGCTGGCTCTGTAAGGCATGGCCGCATGGTAGCCAGGGCTCCTGTCCCGTTTAATCCGGGATTTGGAGATGCGTATGACACTTACCGACCTACAGACCCGTAACGCGAAGGCAAAGGGCAAGGTCTACACCTTAGGTGATTACGACGGCTTGGCGCTGCATGTCTCGCCCAAGGGCAGCAAGGCTTGGCACCTTCGTTATTACTGGTTGGGCAAACAGTCGAAGATGTCCTTAGGAACTTACCCCGAGTTGAGTTTGCGTGATGCGCGGGCTTTACGTGACGAGGCGCGGGCGCTGATAGCCAAGGGCATCAATCCAAGGATCGCTCGCAAGCAGAAGAGGCAGGCTGCCCGGCTGGCGGGGGAATACACGTTCATGGCCGTCTATGAGAGATGGCTTGCCTATCGAGCGCTAGCCTTGGAAGAAGGGCGCCAGAGCACCCTCGCGCAGATGCGGCGGGTGTTCAAGAGGGACGTAATTCCGGTGTTACGTCGGATGACCATTCACGAGATCACGCGGCACTACCTGCTGGAGGTGGTCGGGCGGATCGAGAAGCGTGGATCGCTATCGGTGGCGGAAAAGGTGCGCACCTGGTTTCGGCAGTTGTTTGAGTACGCCATGGTGGTCGTGCCGGGGATGGAGCACAATCCGGCGAGGGATCTGCATGTCGTGGCCGTTCCCTTGCCGCCGGTTCAGCACAATCCGTTCTTGCGAATGGAAGAACTGCCTTCGTTCTTGAGAACGTTGCGTGCGTATCAGGGGCGACAGGTGACTCAATTGGCTGCTCGCCTGCTGCTGTTGACTGGGGTGCGTACCGGGGAGTTAAGACTGGCGACACCAGATCAGTTCGATCTGAAGTTAGGGCTGTGGATCATTCCAGTGGTGCGGCTCAAGCAGCGCAGGCAACTGGCCGGCAAGAAGCGACGCAAGCGCCTGTCCGACATCCCGCCCTACGTGGTGCCGCTGTCGGTACAGGCGATGGAACTGGTTCGCCACCTGCTGGAAGACGTCACAACGGCCCAGGTCTATCTCTTCCCCGGCCAGTCGTGCCTCAAGCGCCCCCTCAGTGAGAACACGCTCAACCGGGCCCTCAAATTCCTCGGCTACGAAGGACGACTGACCGGACACGGCGTCCGAGCCACGATCTCCACCGCTCTCAACGAGCTGGGCTATCCGAAGAAGTGGGTCGATGCCCAGCTCTCGCACGCCGATCCAGACAAGATCAGCGCGACCTACAACCATGCCGAGTACGTCGAGCAGCGCCGGGTCATGATGCAGGACTGGGCCGATCGCCTGGATCTGTTCGAGCAGAACCAGGTCGAGGCCGCGAGCACGCATCTGACCATCACCTTGCAAGGTTTGCCGACCATGGCAGGTCAAGCACGCACCGATATGCTTGCGGTCAATCCGGAGGCGCCACGATTGCTCGTTGCCCCACCAAGCCCGGCCGCCCCCATGGGGGCGGCCGCAGGCAATCGCCTGTCCGCGGTGAACCTGCCTGAGTACGCGTGGCCCATCATCCCGGAATTGCAGCGCCGACGTTTGGAACTGCTGGAGACCTTCGAGGCGCCGCACAACCTAACCGTGGCCCACTACGCCAGGCTCGCGGGAAAATCGCGGCGCTGGATCAGCTACGAAATCCGGGCGGGTCATCTGCTGGCGCTTCAGGTGGGCAACCGTGGCCAGCGTGTGCCGGATTGGCAACTCGATCCCCTAAAACGCCGGCTGGTGCAGACCGTCCTCAAGCACACCACGCGAGAGGTGGACGGCTGGTGCATCTACGATGCGCTGGTGCGTCCGCACCCGGCCCTTGATGGGCGCGCACCGATCGACGCGGTCACCGCGAAGAACCTGCAGGTCGTCGTTCGTGCCGTGGTGGAGCAGTGTCAAGCCGACTCGATCGTGTTGCACACGCCCCCAGCATCGCTACCAAAGACGCAACGTGCACAAGGCCCCTGCGAAACAGAACCCTCGTCCACGGCGATGCAACAGACCCAAGGGTAGGGTGCGAGCGAGACGCCGAGGCGTCTCTGGGTGTAGCCGAAGCCAGGCGTGGCCATCGATCGGGTCACGCCCGGTCACGCTGGCCGATGGGCGGCGTTCTAGGAGGCGCTGAGCGTCGGCGCCATCGACACCTAGCTCAAATGGTTGCGAACCAATCGCTCCTGCTCCGCGTTGAGTGCCGGGTGCGCCTCGGCGACCAGCACGGTCGTCTCTCCGTCGCGCCAACGCAGGCGCGCGCTGCTCTCGTCGAAGTGCAGCAGCGCTTCACGGAACGTGCGCATCTGCTGCGGGACCGATTGCATGCTGACGAAGCGCAAGGACTTGACCGCCAGGTCGCTGATCCAGAGCCAGTGATAGACGTGATGCTTTGGTGCGCTGTCTGGCAAGTCCAGACGCTGGATCTCGGTCAGCGCGCCCGTTGCGGATGTGAAGAGATAGCGGATCTCGTAGAGCAGGGACATGCAAACGCGTGGAACTCGGCAGGGCGAGCCAGTCTGCCAGAGACGTGCGCGACATCTGGTGAACATGGCAACCGCCTTGCAAACCGGCCCTTATTGGTCTCTCCGTCAAAAATGGCGAGTCGACTGTGCAGGTCGTGTCGAGAAAAAGGCGAGACCTCCAGATCGAAAACGGTCGCTACCTTGACAGTGCGCATTGCGGTGCGTAAGAAGTAAAATTGGAGTCTAAACAAACGGTTAGCGAGGGGTTTTGCCAGGCGGGGGTAGTGGCTTGGTCGGGAGCCGTTTTCCGAAATCGTGGTATCCAGGGGGCTGGAATGGTCAGGGAAGATGTACGCCTGTCGCGCACCGCGGCAGGGTTGCTGGTGTTGGTTGCCGCATTGCTGCTGATGCCTGTGGGCGTTGTTGTCAGGCAGGTCGTTGCCCAAGTCACGGGCGGAAATTCGCCGCCTCGGCTGGTCATTGGTGTAGATGCGGTCTCGGACTCGGTGGCCGCGACGGCTGCCGAATTCCGTGTCGACGAATCCGGCGCGGCCACCTACACGATTCCGCTCTATGGCGTGCCCGGTACGGCCGGCGTGATGCCGCAGCTGTCGTTGACCTATTCCAGCCAGGGCGGCTACGGGCCGCTGGGCAAGGGCTGGGCGATCTCGGGCATGTCGTCGATCAGTCGTTGCCGCGCGACACGCGAGGCCGGCGACTTCCTCGGCGCGGCGACGCCGGACGGCAATCCGCGCCCGATCGCCTTCGGCGCCGACGACCGATATTGCCTGGATGGACAGCGCCTGCTGCCGTCCCCGGAAACTTGTCCGGCGGCCGGCGGACAGAGCGGCGTTGCCCTGGCCACCGAACGCGACAGCTTCCAGCGCATCTGCGCGTACGCCTCTGGCGCCAATGGCCCGGCCTACTTCACGGCCGAACGCAAAGACGGCTCCATGAGTTGGTATGGCGATCGCGACCAGTACGCATCGGCCAACCGTCCCGACGGTTATTTCGAAACCACATCGCCGATCAATCCGGCGGCAGCGCTGTCCTGGGCGCAGACGCGCTTTCAGGATTCGACCGGCAACTACATTGATTACCTCTACCTGGAGAGCCCCGCTGGCGCGGGCACCGGCGAACACCTGCTCAGTGAGGTGCGTTACACCGGCAAGCTGCTGCTCCCCGGCCAGACGGGCAGTCCGTCGGCACCATACGCGCGCATCGTCTTCAACTACTCAGCGCGGCCCGAGGTCCAGTGGAGCAAGGGCTATGCCTCCGGCGGCGTGCTGACGCAGAGCCGGCGGCTGGATAGCGTCACCTCCTGCGCGACGATCGCTTGCGCAACGCCGGATCAGGCGCGTCACTATGTGCTGACCTACCAGCCCAGCACGTCCGGCAACGCGCTCGACACGCTGATCGGGGTCCAGGAATGCCGCGACAGCACCGGGGCGGTCTGCGTCGCGCCCACAGCATTCTCGTGGAGCAGTGCGCGCCACGAGTTCGCCAGTCTCGAGTACCCGCCCGACCTGCCGACCGGCAGCGTGTCCAAGCTCACCGGCTACAAGCTCGGCGACATCGATGGCGATGGCCGGCTCGACGTGGTGGTCGTCAAGGACGGGCTCAATGGCGAGGCATGCCCCACCGAGCACTTGACGGTGCTCTACAGCAATATCGACCAGTCCGGCGCGCCGGCCTTCAGCCAGAGCGGATCGATCTGCACGCCGGCCGAACTGGGCGACTTCACGCCGGGTGAAGGCAGCTGGCACCTGTTCGATTACAACGGTGACGGTCGCGACGACCTGTTCCTGAAAGGCGTCAATGGTCAGCCCTGGCGGCTGTATCCATCGCAAGGGCGCGCCGGCAACGGCAACTTCGATACCGCGCAGAACCTGATCGCGGGGCTGACGATTCCGTCGTATGAGTCCGACAAGGATCAGGTTCAGTTGGTCGACTTCAATGGCGACGGTCTCGTCGACATTGTCTATCCCAATGGCGGCGGCCTGCGCACGCGCTACATGGAGCGCCAGAGCGGAGGTGCTTACGCCTGGGGCGCGGAACGCGCTGTCGTGATCGACAGTGCCTCTCTAAACGCCACGGTAAGTCGTTGCAACTGGGCGGATCCCGATATCAGCGATTGCTGGCAGAAGATCTCGGGTATGCCGACGACGAAATCCGGCTTTGTGCAGATGACGGATTTCAATGGTGACTCGGCATCTGATCTGATGCTCAGGGTCACCACCACCCATGTTTCCCGCATGAGTTGCGCGCGTTCTGGCTCGCAGGCGACGGCGTCCATTTCTCAAAGTGAAGTGATCGATCGTTACGAGGTTAACGAACTCAAGGGAACTCCGAAGCACGAACACATTGATCCGTGCTTGATCACAACCGAGATCGATCGGCTGCATGCGCTGGTCGTCAGCAGTCAGACCGCCACCACGGTGACGCTGGCCAGCCATGCCATCATCGGCACGACGGGGGACCCCCACACCATCGCGCTGGCTGATGCAAACGGTGACGGTCTGACCGATATCTTCTTGCGCGAGACCAGCAACAGCGGCTGGAGCGTGTTGCTCAGTACTGGTCGCGGCCTCGTATACGACCAAGTCGGTGTCCCTGCCATCGACTTCCGCGACCAGAGCCGCTTCGTCGATGTCAACGGCGATGGCCGCGCCGACCTGCTGCACGTGGTGGACCTTGGCGCGTACAAGACCTACTACGTGCGCCACTCACTCCCGGCCGGAGGTTACGGCGCGTCCGCGCCGCTGCCCGGCGGCAATGCCAGGATCTGCGAGGGCTCCGGCTGCGACGTGGGGCCCAAGGTGCCGATGTTCGCGGACTTCGATGGCGACGGCCAACTCGACTTCCTCGCGCTCAGGTACCAGAACAACATCGACCTGTTCCTCTCCCGGAGCACCGCATCGACGCGCTTCATGCCGCGCGATGTCATCACCGGCATCACCAACGGCTTGGGCGCACGCACCGAGATCGCCTATGCGCCGCTGACCAACAAGGATGTCTACCGCCGCGCGAGTGGAACGCGCAACGTCGTCAACTGGGGCCGGGGTGCGCCGGTGATGGATCTGATGGCGCCCACCTATGTGGTCGCGCGGGCGTCCAGCAGCTCCCCGCAGGCCGGCAATCCCGCAGCGATGGCGGCGGTGCACTACCGATATGCCAACGGTCGCGTGCAGTCCGGCGGTCGCGGCTTCCTCGGCTTCGAGACCGTCGAGACCATCGATCCCAACCAGACCGGCGGGCACGTCGTCACCACGACCCGCTATGCCCAGCATTTCCCGTTCATTGGCATGCCGACGCGGACGACGCGGTCTCTGGTCGCAGGCGCATACACGGTGCCGGCCTGCCTGGCCGGCCCGATGACCAGTGCCTGCTTCAGCGTGCCCGGCCAGGCGCATGCGGCACTCGGCGGTAGCTGGATCTCCGATAGCCAGAAAGCCTGGGAGGCTTCGCCCAACAGCCTGTCCACACAGGCACCTCTGCACGTCCGCACCTTGGGTTCCGAAGAAGCCCTACGCGATCCCTTCACCGGCGCGCAGACCAGCCGGGTCAACACCGCGTTCGCCTATGGCAGCCATGGCAACGTCACGCAGACGATTGTCGATACCTTTACCGGCAGCGAGACCACGCCGACCGGCACCGTCATCACCGCCAGCAGCTATGCCGACAACGTGTCGCGCTGGCGATTGGGTCGCCTGGCATCGACAACGGTCACCCACCGTCGTCCCGGGCGCCCGGACGTGGTCCGCACCAGCGCCTTCGGCTACCAGATGAGCGGCGCGGTCACCGGCCAGTTGAACGAAGAGCGCGTGCAGCCCGGCGGTGCCGCCGACCTGGCGTCCACCAAGGTCCACCAGCTCGACCACTACGGCAATCGCCTGTCGAGCGTGACCTGCGCGGCGCCGGCGACCGGTTGCGATGTCAACGGCTTTCAGTTCCATCCCAACACACCCCAGCAGGTGAAGCGCTATGCACGCGTCGAGTACGACGCCTGGGGCCGCTTCCCGGTAGCGACGTTCGAGCCGTTCTGGACCGTGGGTGGCGGCGAGGAGCGGCTGACCAGCCGCGTGCTCGGCCGCAATGTATTTGGCGATGCAGTCGATGCCATCGATGCCAACAACGTTCGCAGCTTCTCCATCAAGGGCGGACTGGGGCGGGATTACTACGCCTGGACGCAGACCGCCGAAGGCGCAGGTCCGGCCAGCAGTGGCGGCGTCACATCGTTGACCACCTATCGCTGGTGCAACCAAGTCGCCTGTCCGACCGGCGCCAAGTTCCGCCAGCAGGTCGCAAGCACCGGGGCGCCGCGACAATGGACCTACTTCGACGTGCTGGGCCGGCCGCTGATGCAGGCGGTCGAGACCTTCAACGTCGGCATCGCCGGCCAGGATGTATCGGCCACCTGTACCGACTACGACATCGCCGGCAAGCCGAAGCGCGCTTCACATCCGTTCTTCCTGCCAGGCGTGGCCGGTGCCGATGGGCCTACGGCGATCGAAGGCGTCTGCGCCGCGCCGGCGCGGCTCTGGACGGTCACCACCTATGACGCCCTCGGTCGCCCCGTGCTCGTCACGGCACCGGACGGCAGCCAAGCCAGCCAGGGCTACGCCGGCCTGTCCACCAGCGCGACCGATCCCCGCGGCAATACCACCACGCAGCAGCGCAACGGCAAGGGCGAACTGGTCGCGACCACCGATGCCGCTGGCCTGTCCACGTACTACGCCTATGCGGCCGACGGCAACCTGCTGACCGTCAGCCGCAACGTTGGCGGCGGCAACATCGTCAACAGTTTCCAGTACGACGTGCTCGGTCGCAAGGTGCAGCAGTCCGATCCGGACACCGGCATCACCACGTTCCATTACAACGCGCTCGGCGAGCTGGTCGCGCAGATCGACAACCTTGGCCAGCGCATCGAACACGACATCGATGGACGCGGGCGGATCTGGCGCACACGCGCCAAGGGCGTCGATGGCATGACCGAATCGGAATCGACGTTCGTCTTCGACCTCGGCGCGCCGGGGAAGTTGACTTCCGAGGAAGTCACCGGCCAGTACACGGCGTGGTCGGGCCAGGCCAATACCGCCTTGAACACGCGCCGGAACCTGTACTACGACGCGCTTGGTCGCGTGTATGGCGGGGTCATCGAAGCTGACGAACATGTGCTCGGATTCAACACGTTCTACGATACCTGGGGACGTGTCCGTCTCGAAACGGATGTGTCCGGCAGAGCGACGAAATCCCAGTACGGGACCCGCGGGCACCTTGTGGCGACCTGCGACGTCGAGCTGACGGGCGGCGACCAGCCGGGCACGCCCTGCGCCACCGGCACCGACACCCATCGCCGCATCCTGCAGACCGATGCCTGGGGCAATGTGATCCGGGAAGGCCGGGCGGACAACGCCGCGCTGGAGATCACCCGGACCTACTGGCCGCTGACTGGCCGGCTCGCGACGATCTGTGCCGGCGGCAGCCAGTGCAACCTTGTCAACGAAGGCTATGGCTGGGATGCCGCCGGCAACCTGAGTTCGCATCTCAAAGAGCAGCGCTACCTCGAAAGCTTCAGCTACGACAGCCTCAATCGGCTGATCGAGGGCAAGCTGCTGATGCGCGATGGCGTGACCGTCAACCAGCCCACGCTGGCAAACGGCTACGACGCCCTTGGCAACATCTGCAGCAAGAATGGCGTGGGTTACGGCTATGCCGGTGCCGCGGGCTGCGGCAGCCCGGGCGCGCAGGCATCGATGTCCCTGCCTGTGGCAGCGGCATCCGCGTCGCTTGCGGCGGCGGTGCCGACCGCATTGTCCCCCAGCCGCATCGAGCGCGCACTCAGCAGCGGGCGCAATGCCGCCAACCACCTCTCGCATGTGCCGGCCGCCTGGCGGGACATCGGTGTCCGCCACGCACCAGACCTGAGATCGCGACGCTATAGCTCGGACGACGACCGCCCCAGTTGGGAACGCGAAGACGAGGATTGGGAACTCGAGCATGGCTTCGTCGGGCCGACGTTCTGGTCACGCAGCGGCGGCACTACGAAGCAGGACACAGCCGGCTTGGCGGCCGCCACGATGTCGTCGGGCGCGACGAACAACGGCACGGGCGCCACGACCGGCATCCAGTCGCTCTTGCTCGGCAGTGGCAGCCCGCACGCCGTCAGTCAGACCGGCAGCGGTGCCGGCAGGACCACATACGCCTACGACACCCGCGGCAATCAGGTGTTCCGCGACGCGCCCGGTACCGTCAACGACCGCACCATCGTCTACTCGGTCGACGACAAGGCCCACGAGATCCTGATGGGCTCCGGCCAACGCGTGCGCTTCTGGTACGGCGCCGATGGCCAGCGCTACAAGCGCGAGGATGCCGGCAAGATCACGTACTACATCGGTGGCATCGAGATGATCGTCCAGGGCGGGGCGATGACGTTCAAGCGCTACACGAGCGGCGTCGCGTTGCAGGTCGTCTCATCGGGCATCGTCCACAGCACCAAGTTCCTGTTTCAGGATCACCTCGGCAGCCTCGTGCGGATCGCGAATCCGGACGGCACGTTGGCGGAACGGCTGGACTACAGCGCATTCGGCGACCGCCGCAACCCCACCAATCCCGCAAGCAGTGGCACCGCATCGACCCATACGCCCAGAGGTTTCACCGGGCACGAGTACGTCGACGGCACCGGCATCATCCATATGAACGGCCGGATCTACGATCAGGAGCTGGGACGGTTCCTGCAAGCCGACCCCGTGATCCAGGCGCCGGACGATACGCAGACCTGGAATGCGTACACCTACGTCGTCAACAACCCGCTGAAGTACGTCGATCCGAGCGGAAACGTGTTCTGGATGGCCGCGGCGATCCAGACCCTAAGTACGGTGACCGCAGTCGTCGGGCCAACGTTGGCCCAAATGGCCATCACGGCAGCCGCGGTGGCAGCGACAGCGCACGTGGCGATCGGAATGATGGGGCAGGCCAGCTTGCAGGGCGTGGATGGCGCCTACAACGGCGGAGGCGCCAAGACGCTCGGTGCTGTGCAGGTGCACGGCCAGGGTCCGGGGCTTGCCGGGTATCAGAGCGAACTTTTGGCGGGCGACTTCGTGTCGTTGATCGGCGGCGTTACCTACACCGCCGGTGGTCTTGAGTTCGAGTATATGAATGCATCCGGAGACCGGGTGTTGTATCAGGAGCTGTACACGGTCAACGGCAGGTCGTTCAACACCTACAACCTCAGCACCTCCGCGCCCAGGGCGTCAGCGCTCGATGGGTTCCAGACAGCTCTGGATGTTGCGGGCTTTGCGCCTGGTATAGGGATCGCGGCGGACCTGCTCAACGGCGGCATCCATCTGTTCCGAGGCAACTATGGACTGGCCGCGATGTCGATGGTGGGCGCGGTACCGCTCATAGGTGATGCGGTTGCGGCAGGAGCAAAGGGAGCTAGGCTTGCAAAGGCCGTTGCACAGAGCTCCAAGCAGGGAGCTGATCTCTCCAGGCATCTCAGCTATGCACAAAAGTACGGCAGGGGTGGCGTTAAAGAGCTACAAAATGGCCGCGTTCGCTACTATGGGGACATCATTCCGGCTAATAAGCCAGGCGAAATGATCGGCCGCAGATACGTGCATGAGTTCGACGCTGTCAGAGGGCGGACTCGTGGTTGGCATGAGTTGTTGGATCAAGCTGGAAATGTTCGTCAGGTTCGCCCAGAACTTAATAACGGTAGAAAGGTGCACCACATGTTTGATGCGGTTGGAAATTATACCGGGAGCTGGTAAGTGAACGTAGATATGGAAGCAGTGCGAAAAATATTCTCTGACGTGGTTGAAAAAAGAATCACGAGAGAGTCTGCAGATCGATGGGCGTATGACGTTATGCAGAAATGCGAATCAGGAAATCTTGAACTCGTTCCGAGTTCGCAGAGAGAGGAAATATGGGATGCAGTTATGTATTTATACGGAATTGATGCTATGGATTCTCCAGGAGAGTACTTGCATTCGGATGAAGAGATCTCCTTAGAGATGGCGCGCAGGTTTGGATAAACAACGCTGTGCTGTTGTTTCTTGCTGTGCTGCCGCAGGGCATGCGTCTTTGAGTGTTGAGAATTCAAGCCTCAATTGTTTGCCATGCCATGCTGCGGAGAGAGAACCCTCACGACAACAGGCGGATATGAGAGCTGCGACGTATGCGGATGGGAAGATGATCATGTTCAATCCTCTGACCCAGATTACACGGGAGGTGCAAACAAGTTGAGCTTGAATCAAGCGAAGCGGGAATGGTCGGCCAGCCGTTGACTTTTTCGAATATGAATAGATCCGCGAGGAATTCATTTACACGAGCTATTGAACGCCACGAGATGAACGGGCGGCCATATTGATGATCAGGTGAGGGGCGCTTGATGATGAGAGTGGCCATATCTCATCTGCGCCCAGCCGAGCGGCAAGGGCGTCTACTTGCGGAGCGAGCTACAGCGCTTCGCTGACTAGGTTCAGATACGGGTTGTTGACAGGTGCGTTGTCGAACAACGTAGTGCCATCGATCAGCAGATAGCCATGGAGCCGGCGCGACTTGCGCGGTCCTTGCACCTCGCAAGTCCAGATGTTCAGGCCGCTGTCCTGCTTTCGATGGATTTGCAGCTTCTCGAACCGCTTCTGTACCCATTGCCAGTCCTGCAGCTTGTCCTGTCGAGCCAGCCCTGCGGTCTGCGGATGCTCCTGGGCGTAGCGCTGGAACACGCCCGGACTGACCAGGTACGCCGTGCCGGCGACGGTGTGCACCAGTGCTTTGGCGTCGTTGATGATGATCCGACGGGACTGGATGCCTTGCCTGAGCCAGGCGATGAACTGTTCTCCCGAGGGTGAGCCGCTGGTCGGGCCGCTGGCGGGTTCATGGCTGGACGAGGGTGAAGGGGTGTTTGCGTGGGGTGTGGCAGCGGAAGTCGCGGGATCTGTATCAGCCGGTGAATCATCGGCCCGCACTGGCGCCGTTCCGAGCACCGACAGCAGATCCGCGATTGGATCGGTCCGGTGCGGGTCGGAAGGTTGAGGGGCGCTTTCGATGTCCCGGCGCGCGGGCGTAGAGGCAGGGGCAGGCGTGGCCCCTGGCGCAGCGGGATCCTCGGGCGCTGTTCCATCCACGGATACCGTGCCGGCGAACGGCTCGGGGCGTTCGTTCGTTTCCCAGATCAGCGCCGGCGAGAGTCGCATGAAGGTGAAGGAATTCGTCCAGCCGGCGGTGCCGGTGACCGTGGCCTTCCAGATGGCCTTGCCATCTGGGGTCGGGATGGCGATGCCGTGGTCCTGCAGCACGTTGAACACCGCGGTGTTGTTCGCCGGGATGCCTTCGATGCCCTGTGACAGAAGATGCGCGCGGAGCTTGTCCGAGACGGTCTTGCTCCCCAGCCAGAGCCCGTCGTGCGTCAGCCACCCATCCGAGGCCTGTGGCTGGTTGAGCTTGAGGTCTTCGCGCAGCAGGTGGCGCAGGCCGTCGAGCAGCTTGCGCTGCAAGCTGTGCCTGGGTGCCGCCATCGCCCTGGTCGGATCGCCGCCGAGCGCGTGCGCGACCGAGGCTTGGTCGGCCTTGATGACCAGCTCGCCGAGGGTGCCCGCGTGCTCGTACTGGCCTGCCAGCACGTAGAGCAACGCCGACCAGACGTCGGGGTAGTCGCTGAGCCAGTCGAGAATCGCGCGATCGAGTACACGGGTGTAGAGCACGCCGGCGGCGGCGCTGTGCAAGCGGTACTCGCGGTCTTTGCGGTACCGAAATCGGTACGGACGCAGCAGGGCGCCATGCCAGGGATGCCAGATGCTGCCGTCGGCTTACTCGACGTGCAGGTCCACGGCGATCTTGCCGATGTCGTGCAGCAGCGCTGCGTAGGCGACCCCCGCGGTCCACGCTTCGGCTTGCGCCGCCTGTGCCTCGGGCGTCGTGCCGGCCGGGAGCAGGTGTGACTGCCGCAGCTTCAGGCCATAAGCGACGATCTCCAAGCCATGGTCCAGCATGCCGCCGGGGTAGGCGTGGTGATGGGCTTCGGAGGCCGGTAGCTGCTGGACCAGCTCCGCGTAGCGCTCCAACGGCGCCAGATACAGGGCGGCGAACTGTGCCCGGGAGAGCGAGGTGCGCTGCCAGATGTGTTCCAGCAGCTGCCGGCGGCGCGGTGTCGCCAGAAGCGAGGCGGCCGACTGCGGTCTCGTCAGCCCCTTGGCCAGGTCGGTCGGCGGTGTGGGAGCGGATGCCGCGTCGGTTGCCGCAGGTGGAACCCGTTTGCGTTGGAACATCGAGAGCATGGCGACGTCGGGTGATGGACGGGCGGGGCGTTGCCTTTTGGCCTTTTCGGGTAGGGCCGTTCCCCTTGGTGCCGTTCCCTTGGCCCCGTGCCCCCTTGCCGGCCTTTTGTCAGCGCTTGCTATACCGGCCCACTGACCGTCCATGCCATCGCGAATGCGGCTGCGGTGATTCCGGATTGGCCGGGTGGCGGCGGGGATGCGGCGTTGCTGACGCTTCCTGTAGGGAACGCAGCACGAGGTCTCCGAGCGCCGTCGGCGGGTTTGGCGGCAAGCGAGTTCGCGGCGCGCGGCAGCCGTGCCTGCCCGTTCCGCGCCTGATCGCTGCCAGATGCGCACTGCAGGCCCGGTGCGGCGGGAATTAACCGGGAAGAGGTGACTCGGGTAGCATCAGCGTGTCCGCATACCAACCGTAGCAGTTGGGCGTTTGATGGAAACCGATCGCGGCTGCCTCGTTCCGCTTTGCCTTGTCGCAGAACCAGCGGCGGCCGCGCGCGACCACCTCAATCACCATATCGCCGAGGGCGCTTTCCCGGGCGATTGCGATGCGCCGTGCCAGCTGCAACGTGCGGTTGTCGAGCGCTCGGGCGTAAGCTCCCCCGTCAAGCAGGCACTTCAAAAATAGAGCTTCCGGCGTTTTGGTTGCGGTACTCGACAGGCGTCATACCGCCTAGGGAATCGTGAGATCGTTCTTCGTTGTAATCGATCATCCACCAGTGCGTGGCCTCGCGGACATCGTCGAGACGGGCGAACAGATGCTGGTCGAGCACTTCCTCCCGGTACGTGCGGTTGAAGCGCTCGATGAAAGCGTTCTGATTGGGCTTGCCGGGCTGGATGTACTGGATTGCCACGCCATTTGCTTTGAGCCAGTTGGTGAACACATCGCCGAGGAACTCGGGGCCGTTATCGGAGCGCATCACCTGCGGCAGACCGTGGTTGCGTTTGATCTGCTCGAACACTCGTACCAGTCGGTGGGAATTGATCGAGATTTCGATCTCGATGTGCAGCACCTCGCGGTTGAAGTCATCGACGACGTTGAAGGTTCGGAAGCACCGCTCACACGCAAGGACGTCGCTCATAAAATCGACCGACCAGACCGTGTCAGGCAGCGCGGGGACATAGAGCGCAACGCGCTCTCGTTTTGGCAGGCGCCGCTTCGCGGCGCGGCGCAGGTTTAACTTCATGGCCTTGTACACCCGATAGATCCGCTTGGGATTCCAGTCCGGTCGTGCCTTGCGCAGCTGGTCGCTGCATTTCCAGAAGCCGCGACTGGGGTGCGCGTCCACGAAGCCCGCGACTTCTGCGATCAATTCGGCATCGCGCACCGTCCAATCCAGTGGTGGTGCGTACCAGGCCGCTCGCGACAAGCCGACACAGGCACAGGACCGACGCAGCGGCCGCCCATGCACCTCGACCAGGTGCCGAACGGCTTCGCGCTTGCGCGCCGGCCCTACAGTTTTTTTGCGATCAGATCCTTCATCGCTGCGTTGTCCAGTGCCAGTTCGGCGTACATCCGCTTGAGCTTCGAGTTCTCGGCCTCGAGTTCCTTGACCCGACGCAGCTCGGAAGCCTCCAGTCCGCCGTACTTGCTCTTCCACTGGTAATACGTCGCTGTGCTGATGCCGATCTGTCGGCAGATGTCTTGACCGGCACGCCGGCATCGGCCTGCTTGAGCGCCGCAACGATCTGCGACTCGGTGAACTTGGATGTGCGCATGGAACCTCCTGGCTGGGAAACGATGCCAGAAAGATCTACTTATGTGGTGTCTGTCAGGCGGGGAAGCTTACGCGGGCACCCACGCTGATCACGCGATCAGGCGCGACGGATGCCGGCGTGTCGTAGGGGCAGCGCTCGGGGTACACCTTGATCGAGACGCGCTCAAGATCATCTCCGTGGATGTCTGGGTACGCGATGGTCGAGAGCCTGGCGAACCTCATTTGGAAGACATTGGGCTCAAAAGGCGGACACACAGAGAATGCTGAAAGTGATTGCGCAAGACTTCATCAAGGTGGAACACATACAAGACGTCATGCCGCTATATTTAGAGCTTGTGGCGAGAACCAAGGAGGAGCTGCTGTGCCTGTCGTATGACCTTTATGTCGACCAAAAGGATCCTGGGCACTTCGTCTTCATAGAGGAGTGGCCTGACCGCGCCGCTTTGGACGCACACTGCAATGCCGAGCACTTTAAGAGACTGGTTCCGATGATAGAAAGGTATCAAAGGCCGCCGGGAACTTTCTTGCTCATGGATGCATTTCAGTTATCGAGCCTGCAAGGCTGACTCCGGATTGCGGCGCGGCTTAATGAGGCATTGAAGATAGACGGCCATGTCGTTCTGAGAGAGCCTGTGACGATCCGCAGATGTCGCGCCCCACAAGGACGCGCGCCGGAACTTCGCCGGCGTCTAGCGACGTGAGGCTTCCGAGCGCCGAGGCACAATGATTGGCTTGCCATGCAAAGGAGATGGTTCAGAGGCGGATGCAAACCCACTGGCCCGGCTTGTGCCAACATGACCCTCTTGGCTGCCGCCGACGTCGATGTCTGTATTTGCGATCCAAATTGTCATACTTTGCCTATGGACGGACCTGTCACCAAACTGACCAGCGAACAGCGTGCAGCCCTTCGAAAGAACATTAGCGATTGGGCTCGTAACGAGATGGCCATGTCGCGCTACAGTCGCCTGCAGGTGAATATGGCCATGCGGCAATCGGTAGGATGGCTGGGCAATCGCCTATCTGGTGCCGCCATCACATTTACCCCTGCACAGTTGCGGCAGTTCGCGCAGATCTTGGACGTATCGATTCCAAAGGCCGTCAGCGATTGCGCTGAGCTGCTCAGAACTGCGGGCCGCTCATCGTCTGGAGCACGGAGACGGCTCCCGCCTATCGACGTCGACGCACTTCGCAACGCGGGAAGTGCGCAGCTAGAAATTGACCTGCTCTTGGGCACCGCCGCGCATGGACGCCCTCAGCGATCCCGCGATCTCGACTGGACGTTGCGTCGATTTGGTCTCGGTGTGGATCGGCCCGAGACTCTGGAAGAGATCGGCATCTCCGCCGGCGTCACTCGCGAGCGCGTACGGCAGGTGGAGGCAAAGATGCTCCAACTCGCGTCCATCGCCGCGGAAGGACACTCATTGCCGATGTTGGCGAGCGTGTATCAGCGCGTCGTGGAGTCCGTTGGTTTGCCTTGGGAAGCCGTGGAGCGTGAGTTGCGTCCGTTTCTCGGTACTGTTCCCCTCCGCGAAGCAATCCGCTTTCTTGAAGAGGTACAGACACCCACCGAAAAGGTTGGCATGGATCGGGCATCGATCTATGGACTTGGCAATACCCTCAGGGTGGTTGCGACGTCGGCTGATGATTTGCGTTTTACCAGTCAGGTCTCGTCAGCGGCGCGCAAGATCTTCAGCTTTGCGGGGGCTGCCTTAGTGAACGACATCCGCGCACTGCTGGAAACCACAAGGAAGAAGCCTGTAGCGCTGCGTGATCTAGTTCGCACACTCGGCGCGTTGCCCGAGCTTGAGTGGCTCGATGATCACCATCGCTGGTGTTGGTTCAATACCCCCGAGCTGTCTGCGCTTCTGCGTCGCGCAGCGCTGATACTCACTGCCGCCCGGGCGCCGGTTGACATGGAGACGCTCTATGCTGGGTTAGTCCGTGAGGGTCGTCGCGACTTCGATTCGCACGCTGCCGACGTGACCGATCCAGTGCCACCTGCCCATGTTGTGCACGCTATCCTAAAGCGACACCGTGACTTCCGCCGTACGGCAGCGAATGCCTTCACCTACGTGGCTGCTTTCGACCCTTCAGGCGACGTTGAGCCGGCGATCCGGCTGATCCTGCAGCGGTTGGAGGAGTTGGGCGGAGCCGCAACGCGTGCGGAGCTCTACGAGCTCGAAAATCACCCGGATCATCCGATCCCGAGAAACTCCTTTGCAAACTACCTCTACTGCGCGGGGCGCATCGAGCGGATTGGTCCTGGTGCGTGGGCGATCCGCGGGCGACCCATCGACGAAGTGCGCCGCCGAGAGGTTCTAGCCAGGAGCCTCCACGCTTCCACAACCAGCACCCGTCCGTCGCAGCTTCGGCCGGCTGGTCCGTACTGGAAAGTCGTGTTACGACTCACGGAGGCAGCTCGTCGCAATCGTCTGATGGCTTTTCCGTCGGCTGCCATTCCCTATGGTGCATCCGGCAGGTATCAGCTGCCGGACGGCCACGAGGTTACGCTGCGTCAAGATCATCACGGCACTCGCATGACCCGGCTTGGTCCAGCTATTAAGGCACTACTCGAGGATGCTGCAGTGATTGCAGTTCGCTTCGAGTTCGATGGCAATGAGCACACTCTTCAGGTTCACGCGCAATACGAATAGGGGTTATCGACAAGATCAGCAGGATATGTCCGCTATCAGGGACGAGCAGCTGTGGGAGGTCGAATCTGAGTTTGCCAACGTCCTGCACGGAGGGTTACGGTCCGCAAGTGCGCTGTCAGCAGCGTTGGGCCCAAGCGCATCACCAGGTCGAACGGGTTCGATACGAGCGATCCGCAATTCTGCCTAGGTGGCGCGATTTCGCAGGGCAAGAAAAATCGGCCTGAGGGGTGCCCACGAAGTAGCAGACGGCATCGCCAACTGCTTCCTGATGATACTGGGCGAGCCAATGCGGATGTTGCCGCTCCCGATGGAAATGCCACAGATGTTGGTCGAGTATCTGGCCCGCAGGACACTGGGGTGCTGGCTCTCGTATGCGCTGAAGGACACGAGGAGCGCATCCTTCAGCGGACGGGGTGGCTGCTTTCATTCTCGGTACCGTGATCTCCTGCAAAGAACTAGCCACTTCGAGCGGTTGCATTCAGAACTCTGTAGAGCCAGAACGCTTCGTCTTGCAACATCTTGTCACGCAGCTGTTGCGCCGATAGTCCGGTCACCCGCTTCACTTCACGTCCCAGGTGGGATTGGTCACTGTACCCGGCGTTCGCTGCGATCGAGGCCAGGTTATCTGGGTGGCGGGCAGCGTATGCGAAAGCCCCCTCCACACGTGCGTACAGCTCCAGGTCGCGTTGGCTTTGTCCGGTAAGACGCTTGATCCGCCGCTGCGCCTGTCGCATGCCCACGCCATTCGGGGTATGGACACCCCGCGCTGTGAGCGTCGTCAGCCAACTTCGTATCGCCATGACGCCTGTGGCCTGCTGTGCGTCGTGCCAAAGGGGAGCCAAGAGTGCCTCTAGTGCTTCCAGCGGTGCATTCGACGTTCCTGCGCTCAACAACGCGGGAACCGCTTCCGCAGGCAGTACCTTGTCGGCAGGAATAACAGTGTCTACGTAATCCTGCAGCCTGATGCCCCACAGCCGTGCCAGCGCATCAGGGTAGAAGCTGACCATCAATGCGTGGATCGGGCCAGGCGACCAGCTGGCGGAGGGCTTGCGGAACGGGCCGGCGAACACGAGGGCGGGCATCGCATTGGCGCGTGCCCGTGCGGACGCGTCGTCTTCGACATCGACCATGTGCAGCTGTCCTTCTAGGATCCAGGACAAGGAGGGCAGAGGTGAGGCGGGATACATGTTGATCCGCTCCGAGGACGTGAGCGCCAACCCGCGCGTGTCCCGCTCGATCGCGATATGGACGCAACCGGTCAAGGCGGAGGGCGGGGCATGCAGCCAGGCCGCCTCCGACGGCAGCCTGCCATGTCGCTTGCGTTCTATACCTGCGCTTCTCATTCCTTCGACAATCCCACTTTCATCCAACGGACCCGCCGAGTAAGAGGATATGACCAGAGCCGTATTCCAGGGGAAGCTATCACATCGATTGCGTAGCGCATGGGTGTTGCTGACCACTTCGTTGACGGTGCTTGCGCGCAGGGCTGTCGGCAAACCCCTGGTTGCCGAGTGGTCGATGCCCTTTGAAATAGGAACGCTGTTCTATCGTCGCCAGTTCAACCACGCCTTCTCCCTGAAGAACATCGCAGAGGGGCGTGAATACTTCGACAGTTGCTTCACGATTGCTGGAGCGCCGCCGCCAGTGGACATGCGGGACAGTCGGGCCGGAGAGCCTCCAGGCGAATGGTTTACCCCGAAAGGCTACACAGACGCGCTGACGATTCTGTATTTTCACGGCGGCGGCTACACCTTTCATGCAGCCGTGACACGCAATTTCATTGCGATGCTGTCGCACATGCTGCAGGTGCGGATCTTCTCGCTGGAGTATCGGCTGACGCCAGAGCATCCACATCCGGCTCAGCTCGACGATGCGTTGTCGTCCTACCGGCGCCTGGTGACGGCGGGGATCGCACCGTCGGACCTGATCCTCTGCGGCGACTCGGCCGGCGGGCATCTGGTCCTGATGACGTTGGCTGCGCTGCGGGCATCGGAACTGCCGCAGCCGCTGCTGGCGATCGCGATCAGTCCGTGGACGTACATCGGCCGATTGGGCCAGAGCCAGTTCGGAAACGACCGGTACGACATGGTGCAGGGCTATCAGACCCTGCAGTACGGGAAGTGGTTGAAGGGGCAGGGGGCCTATACCGATGAAGGGCTTTCGCCGATGGGACAGGATTTCGGCGGCACGGCGCCGCTGTACATCCAGGCCGGTGACAAGGAAATCCTGGTGGACATGATCCGTGCGTTCGCCAAGCAGGCAGTAGGCCGGGGCGCAGGCGTGCGCCTGGATGTCTGGGACCATATGACGCACGAGTTCCATGCCTACGGCGAGACCGAGCCGGCAAGTCGGCATGCCATCGCTCGCATGCGGCAGGCGATGGACTGGGCCGTGGCGCAGCGTCGTGCCGACGCGACGCATGGACATGCGGTCGCCCAGCCAGGCAGGGCCAGCGCGGGTCTGTTCCCGGCCATTGACGAGACCGAGGTCGATGCCTGGCCCGAAGAGCGGTCGACGGCATCGGCTGGGTAAGGCCGTCGCCTCGGCTCGCATCGAACTTGGCTCGGTGTGCATCGCGCAGGATTGGATCAACTCAGCGGCGCAGCCCGCGCAACACCTTCGCCAGCGTCTTGATCCCCGCTGCGAGCTCGGGCGGGGCGTGGGCGGCGAAGCCCATCAGAAACCCCGGTGTGGTGGCGTCCGATGTGTACAGCGTCGTCAGGCCCAACAGGTCAATGCCTGCTCGTTGGGCGGCGGCCACGGCCTCGGGTTCGTGCAGGTCACGGACGAATACGCAGGGCATCTGCATACCGCCGGCCGGGACGCGGGGTTCCAGGTACTGGGACAGATGCTTGCCGATCAGAGCGGCCAGCACGTCCCGCCGCTCGGCATAGACAGTGCGCATGCCGCGCACATGGGCGCCGAAGTGGCCGCCCTCGATGAAACGGGCCAGCGTGAGTTGTGGGATCGGTGCGCTGTGGCCATCGAGCAAGGTGCGTGCTGCGGTCATGGGGGCGACCAAGGACGGTGGCAGCACCATGTAGCCGATGCGAAGGCCTGGGAACAGCGACTTGGTGAAGGTGCCGATGTAGATCGTGCGCGCGTGCGGATCGAGCCCTTGCACGCAGGCGGTCGGCCTGCCCGCGTAGTGAAACTCGCTGTCGTAGTCGTCCTCGATGATCCAGCCCTGCTGGTCCCGGGCCCAGTCGACGATGGCCAGACGCCGGTCCAGCCCCAGTGTCGCGCCGGTCGGAAACTGGTGCGAGGGTGTCAGGAACACCGCCCGCGCGGGGTCGTCGGGCCACCCGCTTGCCTGGAGCAGGTGGTCGACCTGGAGTCCGTGCGCGTCGACCGGCACGGGCACGCATTGCAATCCCGCGGCCTCGAATGCTTTGCGCGCGCCGTGGTAGCCGGGCTCTTCAACGAGGATTCGCTCGCCGGCATCAAGCAGCACGGTCGCGCACAGGGTCAGGGCTTGCTGGGAGCTGGTCAGCACCAGCACGCGATCGGGCGTGGCGCGCGCGCCGCGTTCGAGGTTGACGTAGTCGGCAATGGCCTGTCGAAGTGGAGCCATGCCCTGCGGCGGACTGTGCAGCAAGACCTGCGTGCCGTACTCCTTCAGCACCTGGCGTTCCAGCCGTTCCCAGGTCTGCAGGGGAAAGCTGCGCGTCTCCGGCACGCCGGGCGCAAACGCGCGCGGCGCCAGGAAGTCGCGCACGCCGCCGCGCTGGAAGAGGGCGCTGCCGCGTTGGCTCAGCCGCGGGGCCGTGCGGTCAGAAGTCGTCCGCCGTGCCTTGCCGCGCCCGGGCAAGCGCTGCGCGCGTTCGGACACGAAGCTGCCGCTGCCCACGCGCCGTTCGATGAAACCTTCGGCATGCAATTGACCGTAGGCCACTTCGATGGTGTCGCGCGAGACCCCCAGCGACTTGGCCAGCGCACGCGATGCCGGCAGCGACCGGCCAACATCGAGCATGCCGTCGAGGATCAGCTGGCGCACCGCGCGTTGCACCCGCAGGTGCAGCGGCAGGGCGCCTTGCGCGGGATCGCCGATCGCGGCCTTCACCGACTCGAGTTGGGCGTGCTTGAACAAGTGGTCTGCTCCACTGGCGAAAAGTGGCTGGTCTATTCCAACCATTCTGCGCTTATAAATACGGGCCGCAAGTCCACTGCCGCTGCAGGAGTCGTCCGTTCCACATGGCCCATGCCCCCACGACCGCGTCCATTCGTTGGAACGACCTCCCGCACCCGGTCATCGCCGGGCTGATTTCCGTCATCGTCAACTACGGCGGGACCTCCATCCTGGTCTTCCAGGCGGCCAAGAGTGCCGGGCTGAGTCCGGAGCTGACGGCCTCGTGGGTGTGGGCGGTCTCCATCGGAGTCGGCGTCACCGGCATCGTCCTGAGCTGGACGACCCGCGAGCCGATCATCACCGCCTGGTCGACGCCGGCCGCGGCGTTTCTGGTCACCGCGCTGGCGACGACGCCGTACGCGGAAGCCGTGGGCGCCTACCTGATCTCGGCGGCCGCCTTCGTGCTGCTGGGCGTGTCGGGATGGTTCGAGCGCGTGATCCGGCTGATCCCGCCGGGCGTGACCGCCGGACTGCTGGCCGGCATCCTGCTGCAATTCGGCATCGGGGCCTTTGCCGGCGTGAGCCTGGATCCTCTGCTGGCGGGCCTGCTGATCGTCGCCTACCTGGTGCTCAAGCGGGTGTCGCCGCGCTATGCGGTGGTGGGCATCCTGGTGCTGGGGCTGGCATTCCTGCTGTTCCAGGATCGGGTCGATGTCGCCGGGCTGCGTCTGGCATTGGCCGCACCGGTGTTCACGATGCCGGTGTTCTCGTTCAACGCCTTGTTGAGTGTCGCGTTGCCGCTGTTCCTGATCACGCTGACCGGTCAGTACATGCCCGGCATGCTCGTGCTGCGCAACGACGGCTTCAAGACCAGCGCCAATCCGATCGTGACGCTGACCGGATTGGGCTCGCTGCTGATGGCGCCGTTCGGCTCGCACGCGTTCAACATCGCCGCCATCACCGCGGCGATCTGCACGGGCCGCGAGGCCCATGAGCAGCCGTCGAAACGCTGGATCGCCGGTGTGGCCGCGGGCGTGTTCTACATCCTGGTCGGGGTGTTCGGGGTGACGTTGGCGAC
Source organism: Luteimonas sp. RIT-PG2_3 (assembly GCF_054902115.1). Taxonomy (NCBI): domain Bacteria; kingdom Pseudomonadati; phylum Pseudomonadota; class Gammaproteobacteria; order Lysobacterales; family Lysobacteraceae; genus Luteimonas; species Luteimonas sp. RIT-PG2_3. The sequence continues at coordinate 122,226 of NZ_JBUBPF010000004.1, forward strand.
GCTGTTCATGGCGTTTCCGGCGACCTTCATCGCGACGCTTGCCGGGCTGGCGTTGTTGGGCACCATCGGCGGCAGCCTCGCCAGCGCGATGGCCGACGCCAGGACCCGCGAAGCCGCGCTGATCACCTTTCTCGCTGCGGCAGCCAACATCAAGCTGTTGGGCATCGGCGGGGCGTTCTGGGGCCTGGTGATCGGGCTGGTGGCGTACGCGGTACTTAACGGCCGGTGGGTGCGGACGGTGCCGGCGGCTGCAGCCACGGCGATGCCCTGGAAGGGGACGACGCAGTGATGCCGGCCACGTTCGACACTCCGACCGGGCACGACCGGCACGGCCGCTATCCCGAAGCGACCAGCGTCGAGGATTTCCGGCGCAACCTGGCGGCGGTACGCGCGCGCATAGACGCCGCCTGTCGTCGCGCCGGACGCGACCCGGCAACGGTGCGCCTGTTGCCGGTCAGCAAGACCAAGCCCGAGGCCAGCCTGCGCTTGGCGCACGCCGCGGGGTGCCGGCTGCTGGGTGAGAACAAGGTCCAGGAAGCGCATCGCAAATGGGAGGCGATGCAGGATCTGACCGATCTGCAGTGGTCGGTCATCGGCCATCTGCAGACCAACAAGGCCAAGCTGGTGGCGCGCTTCGCCAGCGAGTTCCAGGCGCTCGACAGCCTGCGCGTCGCCGAGGCGCTGGAGCGGCGCCTGCAGATCGAGGGCCGCTCGCTGGATGTCTACGTGCAGATCAACACCTCGGGCGAGGCGAGCAAGTACGGGCTCGCACCGGACGAGGTACCGGCCTTCCTGCAGGCGCTGCCTGCGTTCCCGGCGTTGCGCGTACGCGGTCTGATGACCCTGGCGCTGTTCTCCAGCGAGGCCGAACGCGTGCGCCGCTGCTTCGTCCTGCTGCGCGGACTTCGCGACCGGCTGCGGCAACACGCGCCTGCCGGCATGGCACTCGACGACCTGTCGATGGGCATGTCGGGCGATTTCGAGATCGCGATCGAGGAAGGGGCGACGGTGGTCCGGGTCGGGCAGGCGATCTTCGGCGCGCGCTTGCTGCCGGACCACTACTACTGGCCCGATGCCGCGGGCGTTGGAGTGGCGCCCGCATGAAGGCGGCCGTGGTCATCCGCCATCTGGCGTTCAAGAACCGGGGCACACCGGTGCCGCTGCTCGTCGCCCGCGGCTACACCGTGCGGTATCTGGACGCGGCCAGCGAACGGGTCTGCGCTGACGACCTTGCCGTGGCCGGTCTGCTGGTGGTGCTGCCTCCCCACGAATACTCCACCCGATAGGACATTACGCATGTACGACGCCACTCTGTCCCTTGCCGATTTCGACCCCGAACTGGCCCAGTCCATCCAGCACGAATCGCGCCGGCAGGAAGATCACGTCGAGCTGATCGCGTCCGAGAACTACGCCAGCCCGCTGGTGATGGCGGTCCAGAACTCGGTGCTCACCAACAAGTACGCAGAAGGTTACCCCGGCAAGCGCTACTACAGCGGCTGCGAGTACGTGGACGTCGCCGAGCGTCTGGCGATCGAACGCGTCAAGGCGTTGTTCGATTGCGACTACGCCAATGTCCAGCCGCACGCCGGCGCGCAGGCGAATGCGGCGGTGTTTCTGGCGCTTGCCCAGCCCGGCGACACGGTCATGGGCATGAACCTGGCCCAGGGCGGTCACCTGACCCACGGTAATCCCGCCAACTTCTCCGGCCGGCACTACACGATCGTGCCTTATGGGCTGGATCCGGACACCGGGCTGATCGACTACGACGAGATGGCGCGCATCGCACGGCGGACGCGGCCCAAGATGCTGATCGGCGGCTTCTCGGCATACTCGCGTCACAAGGACTGGGCGCGGATGCGGGCGATCGCCGACGAGGTGGGGGCGGTCTTCTGGGTGGACATGGCGCATGTCGCCGGCCTGGTCGCGGCGGGCGAGTATCCCGATCCGCTGCCGCATGCCCATGTGGTGACCAGCACGACGCACAAGACGCTGCGCGGTCCGCGCGGCGGCATCATCCTGGCCAAGGGGCAGGGCAGCGAGTTCTACAAGAAGCTTGACTCGGCCGTGTTCCCCGGCACCCAGGGCGGACCATTGATGCATGGCATCGCGGCCAAGGCGGTGGCCTTCAAGGAGGCGCTGCGCCCTGAGTTCAGGACCTATCAACGCCAGGTGTTGAGCAATGCCCGCGGCATGGCCGTGGTGCTGCAGCAACGCGGCTACACGATCGTCTCTGGCGGCACGGACAACCATCTGATGCTGATCGACCTGTCCGCCAAACCATATACCGGCAAGGACGCAGACGCGGCGCTGGCCGATGCCTACATCACCACCAACAAGAATTCGGTTCCCAACGATCCGCGTTTGCCCTTCGTCACCTCAGGGCTGCGCATCGGCACGCCCGCGGTGACCACACGTGGCTTCGGTGTGGCCGAATGCGAGCAGTTGGCCGGCTGGCTGTGCGACGTGCTGGATGCACTCGAGGTCGGCGACGATGTGCTGACGGCGGTCCGTGACCATGTGCGTGCCCGGGTGATGGATCTGTGCCGGCGCCATCCGGTGTACGGCTGAACAGGTCCAACGCACGCAGGACGCGCTGTGCGAAGCCGCATGCCGCGCGGCACCCTCCCTATTTCTGTCAGGAGTCCATCGATGTCTTCTCTTCGTTTGCCGTACCAGAACCTTTCGCCCGAGGCCTATCGAGGACTCGGACTGACGAAACGAGCTCTCGACAAGAGCAGCCTCGGCAAGCAACTTGTCGAACTGGTCTATCTGCGCGTGTCGCAGATCAACGGTTGCGCGTTTTGTCTGGAGATGCACGCCGCGGCGCTGCGGGCCGACGGCATGCCCGAGGCCAAGCTGGACAGCCTGGCGGGGTGGCGGGTCAGCGCGCATTTCAGCGAACGCGAGCGCCTGGCGCTGGCCTGGACGGAGGCGTTGGTGGACGTGGCGAACACCCATGCGCCCGACGAGGCTTTCCTGCCGCTGAAGCCCGTCTTCAGCGATGCCGAGATCTCGGACCTCAGCTTTGCTGTCGCCCTGATGAGCGCGTTCAATCGTTTGGCGATCGGCATGCGCCAGTAGAACGTGTTCAATTCGGTCATCCGACGACCGGGTAGGTGGATGAGCTGAGCACTTGCTGGGACCGACCTAACTCGAAGCAGGCGCCACCTCGCAGATCACAGAATCTTTATGATGCGGCGAGGGGGGGCAGGCATCGTGCCGCCGGTGCGCCGCATCGATGCGGACATACGGAAGCGTGCGTGCAATGCTGTATGCAGCGAGAGGGACGGCCGATCCTATGCCCAAACGTTGCTGTTGTCGCGATAGGCGGCGTCCCTGCCACCTATCGCGTGGATCAGAACTGTAGGGACCAGCGTAGCGAAGCCCCGTGCTCGCGGGCTTCGTCTGCGTACTGGCCGTGGTAGCCAAGCTCCAGCAGGCTGTTCGTGCTCAGGCGAGCCGCCACGCCCAGGTCGAGGAGGGTGGCGTCACTCGCTACGGGCGCGCCGTGTACCATGAATCGATCACCGATTGTGAATGCCATCTCGGTCCAGGGCACCAGTTCGCCACCGGTCTTGCGATAGCCAAGGCCGCCCCGCAGGCTCAGCCAGGTATGCGCCTGATCCTTGGATTTGAAGTTGGCGTCGAATCGAATCCCGGCAGTGGTCAGATCGGCATTGACGTCGCGGGTCTGGCCGGACAGTGCTGCGGCAGCGCCGGACTCGTTAAACGCATCGGATTCGACGCGTACCTGCGCGAACTGGGCATAAGGCTCCAAGCCCCAGCGCGGATTGCCGAAGCGATAGCCTAACTCAACGAAGCCCTGCAGGGTCTCGACGTCGTACTTGGCTTGGGTCACGTCGCTGAATCCGGTGTACTCGATCTTCTGTCGCAGGTCTGCATCGTGATTACCCCAGGTTATACCCGCGCGCCAGCCGAAGCCGCCCCAGCCCTGACCGGCATACACGCCCGCCTGACGCGAGCGTAGGTCTGCTCTAGCGTTGAGTCGGTCGGGTACCTTCAGGTCGATATTGCCGATGCCACCCAACACACCCAGGCGAAGGCCGCTGTCGAACTGGTAGTCTGCACCCACCAACGTATTGCCCCCGCTGTACTCCACGCCTGCGGCATTGCCGTCGGTATGGATCTGGCCGCCGGTGCCCTGCAGCTCTAGCCACGCGCCGAACCGCTCGCTGTCGTCGTACTGACCTGCAAACGGATCGTTCATGTTCCGACTCCGATCCAGCGCCGCATTCCGTACGTGTCGGCTGCTGTCGACCAGTGCCGATTGCACGCTGGCGTGGGTGTCGCCGCTGAGCAGGTCGATCGCAGGCATGGCCTTGTCCGGGAACAGCTGTACCAGGGTTCTCACCAGATCGTTGCTGTCCCTCAATCCGTCGATACTACCCGCGGTGGTGCGTTGGTTGTGGGTGGCAGCGAGGTTCGCAAAGGCCATTCCGCGCGACACGTCCAGTGCCACGAGCGTTGGCGCGTACGCGAGCTTGAGCTTGAGGAAGGGTGTAATATCAGTGGTGTCGAGTGCCAAGAAGCGGCCGGAAACACCGTTCTCGGCGGACAGGAATGCATAGCGCTCGCCGAGTCCATAGACACCTGGTCCGCGTAGGGCGACCACCGTTCCACCTTCCAGCATGGCCTTGCCTTTCACCTGCAGTACATCGCGTTGGTCCGGCGGTGCCAGCTCGACTTCAAAGCGCGAGCCGACCAACTGCCAATAGTCGCCGTTGACGGTCAGTGTGCCAATCGAGTTCCCTGGCGCAATTGTGCCGGCGACACGGGTCTCACCGAGAGTGCCTGTTCCGCCAAGTCGTCCCATCGGCCCCACCCAAGTCGCGCCCCCCCCCGTCTGTAGGCCATTAAAACTTACACTTGCCGCACGTGCATCTTCGGACTGGGTGGATACGAACAGGTCCGCGCCTTGCAACTTGCCTTCTGCGGTCACCGTCGCCTGCCCCGCGTTCACCCGCAGAGCATTGCCCTGCAGGCTGCCACTGAGTGAAAGAGCGCCACCTTCGACGATGCCATCAAACCCGACGTCGTAGGCGTTATGCCCCGTCAGTGAGAGAGCGCCCTCGTAAAGAGTAAAGCCGTCGAACCGGTTGTCTCCGCTGAGGGTCAGGCTGCCGGCGCCGCGTTTGATCAGCGCGCCTCGGATGCGAGCGCGGACACGAAGGCCGGGCTCATCGTGGCCTTCCGGCCTCACGAGGAAAAGAAGAAGGAAGGGGCGCAGCATGCTCAAACCTACAGCCTTTCCCCTAGTTCAGAGTGGCGCGATGAAGCCGAACTTCGCGCCGATCTGGGTAAATGGGAGACAGTTTTGCACGGTGAGCATACCTTCCGTGGTACCAGCTTGCTTCGACCGATCTTCGACATTCACTATAACGCCCGGGATGCCGGAGCACAGACTAGCCATGCCGAGAGCATTCCTTACGCTTTGATCGTCACAATCAGTGCGCCGAAGTTCGCGAACATCCACCAAGCGATCCTAGACGCACACGAAGTGCTTCAGGTCATCGAGCCGAAGGTGCGCGTGTCGGTACCTGGGTCATGAAAGCGGTACGTAGGCCGTGGCTTTTTCCTGTTTGCTGTTCCGGAGCCGTATCACGTGAAGTTGCAAAGTCCGTCAGCCAGGAGACGAAGGACGCTAGTTCCGCCGGTGTACCTCTGTAGATCGACGCCTGGGTTGGCTATGAAGAATCAGCCCGTGCTTCGAGAATCTACTCCATAAGTCGAGTTTTCATTGTCGGCCACCAATTCGATCACCTTCAAGGGCACTTCGCCGATGCCCATGGCCTTCTCGATGGTGAGTTCGCTGCCGCGCTCGGCGAGCAGCGAGCGCAGTCGGGTGAATTCGCCGCACCAGATGGTCTCGATGTCACGATCGCGGCTGCGATCGCCGGTGTCGGTCAGGGAGACGGGGCGGACCTGCAGGCGGCCGGTTTCGGCGCGGCCGCCGACTTCGACGCCGTAGCCCGGGCTCGCGGCCTTGCGCAGGACCACGCTGCCGGCGTCGGCCCAGGCGGTCTCCATACCTTCGCGCACTTCGTAGCCGAGGCTGGCCAGGCCTTCGAGGACGGCGCGGCGGCGGGCGGCAGCGGCGCGGCGGTGCAGTTCCTCGGCGATGGCATCGGTGCACTGCTGCACTAGGGCGTCGACCTGCGCCATGTCGGAGTCGGGTGCGGCGAGGCAGGCGGCGACCTGTGCGGACAGTGCGGTGCCCGAGGCGCCGAGTAGTGTCTCTGCTTCGGCCGCGAGCGTGCGCAGGGTCGCGATGCGTTCGCGGCGTGCCTGCCACTCCGCGGCGGCCGCGGCGAGGTCGACGACCAGGCTGTCGAGCAGCATATTGCGGCGCGGGTCGGCAGGGTCGCGTTCGATCGCGTCGAGACGGCGCAGGAAGGGGGCTGCGCTGGCTTCGCCGTGCAGGGTCTGTAGGCGGGCGATGTGCTGGTCGATGCGGTCGAGGCGAGGTTCGCGGGTGGCGCGGTCTTCGGCGATCCAGCGGCCTGGGCGTTCGTAGTCCACCTGCAGCGCTTTGGCGAGGGCGTGCTGCTGTTCGCTCAGCGTGTCCGCCAGGTTCGCCGGTTCGAGCTGCGCGAACCCGCGCGCGACGACGGCGTCGGCATCGGCGTGCGCGCGACCTGCGGCGATCGCGCGCAGCGCGTCGACCAGCGACGAATCGGCGAGCGGGGTCGAGGCCTCCAGCGAGCGCAGCAGCGTGGCCGCGTTGTCGCGCAGGTTGCGCCGGGACTGGCGCACGCGCGCGGCCTCGGCCACAGCGCGTTCCTCGCGATCGGCGAGGTCGCGGGCGAGGAACGCCATTTCCTCGGGTACTTCCTTCTGCAGCGCCAGCAACTGGTCGTCCCGCAGCAACTTGCGCAGGCGGTCATGGCGCGCGCGAGTTGCGGCGATCTCGGCGACGCCTACTTCGCCGAGTCGCGTGGCTTGAGTTTGCCAGCGCTCGAACGCCTGTTCGAGCCGGCGTAAGTGACCTTCGCAGATGGCGAGGATTTCCTCTCGAGTGACGATGCGGACGACTTTGGGGCCGCTCATGTCGGATGGGCCTCGTTGCGGGAATTGGAGGTGGGCGCGGCGCTGCCGGCCATGGCCGTTTCGATCGCGCGTTTCAGCGCCTCGCGTTCGGCGTCGCCGTCGCGGTGCCAGCCCTGCGACGACACCCGGTGTAGGTGCGGCACCGAGCGGCGCAGCACGTCGCGGCGCCAGATCTCGCGTGCGCGGGCCTGGCGCAGCAGGGGATGTCGCGGGCTGTCGCACTCGATGCCGATCACGTATAGCTTTGTGGCCGGGTCCTCGATCGTGAAGTCAAGGCCGAAGGTGTCGCCTTCGTTCGCGGACACCGGCGCCCAGCCCAGCGTGCGGATGTACGCAGCGACGGCGGCGGTGAAGCCGTCGCCCTGCGCCGCGCGGGCGGTGCGCGCCTCGCGGCGGTCGGTCTGCAGCCGGGCGAGCAGGGCACGGCTGCCGTCGAACTCGCCCGCCGACACCGCGCGCGCATATTCGAGGTAGCCCTGCAGGTAGTCGCGCGGACTGGCCGGCGGGCGCTGCGTGCCGAGCATGTCGGAGATGTCGGCGATCGGCATCGAGGTGATCATCGCCACCTTGCGCCGCGCGCGGGTCACCGCGACGTTCAACCGCCGCTCGCCGCCGGTCTGCCCAAGCACGCCGAAGTTGCGGCGGAACGTGCCCTGACCGTTGCGGCCGAAAGTCGACGAGAACAGGATGACGTCGCGCTCGTCGCCCTGCACGTTCTCGACGTTCTTGACGAACACCGACATGTCCTCACCGTCCTCGCTGCGGTCGCGTTCCTCGGCAAAAGCCTGGCGGAATGCCTCGTCCTGCTCGGCGCGCAGTTCCATGCGTTCCTCGATCAGGTCCGCCTGCTTGCGGTTGAACGTCACCACGCCCAGCGTGGGCCGGCGCGTGCCGGCGTCGCGCCACAACTGCGCCACATAGTCGACGACGCGGTCGGCTTCCTGCGGGTTGGTTTGCTCCCGGTAGAGGCCGTCGACGCGGATCAGTTCCAGCGGCCGCTCTGCCAGCACCTTGGCCGGCGGATGGCGCACCGGTACGCTCAAGCGGTCGCCGTAGAACGCGGCGTTGGAGAACCCGATCAGCTCGCGGTAGGCGGAGCGGTAGTGGATCTCCAGCGTGGTCGTGGGCAGCACGCCGCGTGCAAGCTGCAGCAGGTCGGGGCAGTCCTTGATCTCGCGGCGGTTCCAGGTCTCCTCGAACTGGGCGTGGACCTCCTGTTCGGCGTCCTCGTCCGGGGTCTCGCCGTCGAACAGTTCGGCCTCGTCGCTCTCGACGCGGCTGGAGAAGAATGCGGTCGGCGGCATCTGCTTTTCGTCGCCGCTGACAATGGCCACACGGCCACGGAACAGCGTCGGCAGTGCGTACTCGACCGGCATCTGCGAGGCCTCGTCGTAGACGACCGTGTCGAACAGGCAGGCCCGCAGCGGCAGGACGCGGCTGGCGACGTCGGGGTTCATCAGCCACACCGGGCGCAGATGCATCAGACCGAGGCCGGCGCCGAGTTCGAGGAACTCGCGCAGGCGCCGCGAGCGGCGTCCGGTCAGGCGGGTGACGTCTTCCCACTGCTTGCGCGTGCCGAGCAACGAGCGGTCGATGCCGTCGGCAAGCAGTTGCCGGTTGAGTTGCCGCATCTGCGCGTCGGCTTGCGCCAGTGCGGCGACCTTGGCGGCGGCCTCGTCGGCATCGAGCAGCAGCGCCGGCTGCGCACGCTCCATGCGCAGTTTCCAGCCCAACCGTGCCTCGCGATTGAGCAGGCGACGGACTTCGGTTTCCAGCCGCTCGACCGGCACGCGATCCAGCACCGCCTCGTGTTCGCGCAGCTGGGCGAGGAACGCCAGGTCCTCGGCGCCGAGCGCAGTCGCGCGCACGCGGAACTGCTGGTAGGCCGCGAGTTGCGGCAGCGCCTGCACGATGTCGGCGAGCGAGGCGCGCGTGTCGTGGCCGAGGTCGATGGCGTGGCGTAGCTGCGCGACCCAGTCGGTGTCGGCCCAGTCGACGAGCCGTTGTAGGCGGTCGCGGCTGTGCTGGCGCGCGGCCTGCCGCGCCAGCGCGGCATCGGTGTCGGCGAGCAGTGCCTGCAGCGCGGGCAGGGTGCCGTCGCGCACCGCAGCCTCAAGCGGTGCGGCGCGCGGGGCCTGAGCGATGGCGTCCGCAAGCGCCTGCGCCTCGCGCAGCTGACCGAGGGTGTCGGCGACCTGCGTCGCCAGCGTCGGGCCGCTGTCGGCGGCGGGTGGCGACAGCCCCAGCAACTGCTGCAGGGCGCCGAACTCGCTGCGCAGCGGGCGCCAGTACGCTTCCAGTTTCGCGGCGGCGAATAGTGCGGCAACACGCGATGGGTCCGTCGTGCGCTCGCCGTGGCGTGCGAGTAACCCGGCGACGTTGCGGCGGCGCAGAAGGTGCAGCGGGTTGAACGAGGTGAACCACGAGGGCGGGCGCAGGAGGTGCTCGGCCTGCGCGAGCAGCCGCACCAGCGCGGGCGCAGGCAGTGCGCTCAGCGAGGCCGACCATTGCGGTGCGTGGTCTGCGATCGCGGATACGCGCAATTGCTGCTCGATCCGTTCCAGCGACGCGAGCGTGCGGGTGCCGACACCGTCGCCGCCGGCCGTCGCGTCGCGGAACAGCGGCAGCCAGCGCGCGAGTCGGCTGCGCTGGCCTTCATCCAGCGCCAGCAGCGCGCGCGCCGGTCCCAGCAGCCAGTCGCGATGCGGCGTCGGGTCGTCGACCTCGAATGTGGCGGGATGCGCCTGCAGCGCGGCGCGGCGCGCGGTCTCGGCGTCTTCGAACTGCCGCAGGTCGTGTTCGAACGACTGCAGCGTCGCCGCATCCGCTGGGAACGGCTGCAGGCAGGACAGCGGGCTGCCTTCATATCGCGCGGGCAGCCACAGCCGCGCCAGCGGCGCGCAGACTTCCTCCAGCCGCGTCAGCGCCGCGATGTCGAGGTCGCCTAGGCGCGGGCGCAGCCCCGGGAGTTCCAGCGGCGGTGCGCCTGCGTCCAGGGCGATCAGTTCGCCGAGCAGTTGCCGGTAGCTCAGCCCGGTGCGCGGATCGCGCTCGTGCAGGCCGGCGTGGAAGCGGTCGAGCTCGCCTTCCAATGCCTCGATGCGCGCGGCGATGCGTTCACGGTCGTGCCGCCACGGCGCCGTCGTAGGCTCGGACGCGAACAGCGTCTCCAGTTGCTCGCGCACGGCGCGGATCACCGGCTCGCGGTCGCGGTTGACGTCGTTGAGGATCACCACGCGGCTGCCGAGGCCCTCGGCGACCAGGCGCTTGTGCACCACCTCCAGCGCGGCGTGCTTTTGGCAGACGATCAGCAGACTGCGCTGCCGGCCGATCGCGTCGGAGACCATGTTGACGATGGTCTGGCTCTTGCCGGTGCCGGGCGGGCCTTCAACCAGCAGGCCCGGCGCCTCGCGCGCCTGCAGCACGGCCGCTTCCTGTGAAGGATCGCTGGGTGCGGTGAAAAAGCGCTCGCGTTCTGGCGGCGGCGCGGGCAGTTGCGCGGGGCTCGCGGTGCCGAGACGCAGCGCGGTCTCCAAACCCGTGCCGGCGGGCGCCAGCGCCTTGAGCTGGCGCAGGTCCTCGCCGAGCGCTTGGCCAAGGAAGGTCACGTGGAACAGCACCGCGGCGCAGGCGAGCTGGTCGTGGTGTGGGCGCACCTCGGTCGTGGCCGGCGGCAGGGCTTCGAGCACGCGCGTGCGCGCGTCGGCCAGCACGCCGAACGCATCCATCACCTCGGACGCCTTCAGCGCCGAGCGGCCGAGCAGTTCGTCGGCGGTGCGTCGCCACGCCTTGAGGGCCTCGGAACCGACCAGCGCTTCCATCGCGGGATTGAGACGGACTTCCTCGCGCTCGCTGTCGAACGCCAGCGACGCTTGGCCCCGGCTGCCGAGTTCGAGTTGCAGCTTCACCGGCCACAGCAGCAGCGGCGCGATGCGCGGGCGGGTGTGGCTGCCGGCCTCGCGCGTCAGCAGGAACGGGAAGCCCACATGCAGACCATCGATGCCAGTGTCGCGCTTGTACAGCGAACTCTGCCGGTGCAGGCCATGCAGGCGCTGGTCGAGCAGCGGGTTTGCGGCGAACGCGGCGGGATCGAGCGCGATGGCGCGCGCCTGCCGCTGCAGCAGCGCATCGAGCAGGGCCGCGGCGGGGCGGCGCTCGGTGTCGAGCTCGTGCAGGTCGACGCGGTGCGTGGTCTTTCCCAGGTGCATGCGCACCAGTGGACCGCGCAGCACGGTGGTGGCGACCTTTTTCTCGAAGAAGTCGAGGATCTGCGACACGTACAGCTGCTTCTGCGGCTGGCGCCAGCCGTCGGCAGGCACCGCCAGCAGCACCAGCGCGCGCGCCAGCGGCATGCGCCGCTCCAGCCGGAACTGGTCGGCCCAGTCGTCGAGGCGTTCCAGACCGCAGCGCGCGAAGCCGGCGATGCGTTCGTCGATAGTCCGGAACAGCGTCGGACGGTCGAGTTGCAGTTGCGCACGCGCGGCGTCGGCGTCGAACCGCGGCACGTCGGCGTCCTTCGCCAGTCGACTGGCTTCGCCCAAGAGCACGTCCACAGAGCGGAACTGGTCGAGCGCCGCGGCGAGCAGCACGATCAGGTCTTCCTCGGCCAGCAACCGGCGGTCGGACAGCGTGCGGATGCCGGGATGCTCGCTGTCGGGCAGCAGGCGCTGGCGCTCCTGCCACTGCGCGGCCAGCCGTGCGCGCGAGGTCGACAGCAGGTAGATGCGCAGCTGCGGTTCGTCGAGTGCGATGTCGTTGTGGCGGGCACGTTCGCGCACCAGCCCGGCACGGGTCTTCAACCGCCACAGCCAGCTCTCGCTGCCCAGCGATTCGAGCAGGTCGGGCACAGGGCCTGTGACCAGCGCGTAGCCGTCCAGCGGCTGTTCGAGCAGCCAGCCCGGCGTGACGATGCGGCCGCGGTGGATCAGCGGGATGTCGGGGTTGAGCAGCTTCAGCGCGACCATCAACCGGAAGTCGTCTTCCAGCGTGTCGTGCCGCGCGACCTGGCGCAGGCCGGCGAGCGACTTCGGCGGCAGCCCGGCCTGTTCGGCCCAGGTGACCAGCGCGCCGCGCAGCAGGTGGTCCAGCGCCTGCGCCCAGTGCTGTTCTTCGGCGGCGGCCAGTGCAAACAGGCTGGGTGTGTGGAAGCGGCGCGTGCCGAGCGCGAGGGTGGCGCCGGACTCGACGTCCTGCTCGCCCTGCGCGGCGGCGGGCGCGTCGACCTGTTCGCCCTCGAGCCACGAGCAAACCTGCGGCCATTGCCAGCGCTGGTGACGGTCACGCGCAAGCAGGCCGCGCAGCAGCAGTGCGAGCTGTGGGTCGAGGTCGTCCGGCAACAACACACCGTGCGCGAGCACGTGGATCAGCCAGGCATTGGGATGGATACCCTCGAAGCAGGCGCCCTGGGTGGCCTGCTCGAGCAGGATCATGCCCAGGCTCCACCAGTCCGACGCGGCGGCGACACCACCGGCGATGGCCTCGGGCGCCATGTACCGACTGATCTCCAGCGGCGACACGATGTCGAGGTCGTACTCGGACAGCCGCGCCGACCCAAATCCGCTGATCACCAGGTCCAGCGGCTCGCGCCGGCGCACCAGCAGCGTACCCGGGCGCAAGTCACGGTGGCGCAGCCCGGCCTCGCCAAACGCGTGCAGCGCGCGGCCGAGTTCGCGCACCACATGGCGCACGGTGTCGAGGTCGCGCACGACGATGCCGAGGCCGGCGAGGGTGCCGCCGGTAAGTTCCTCGGCGACTTCGTAGGCACGGTCGTTCCATCGGCCGGTGGCGATGATTTCGGGAACGTGTTCGCGCGGCAGCCGGCGCAGCACGGCGTAAATCGCCGGATCGGGTTCGGCACCGGCGCGGTACAGGGTCAGGACCGCCTGCCGGCCGTCTTCGTGCTGCGCGAGGTAGCGCTCGCGTACGTCATCGGTGCGGCTGATCTCGCGCAACAGGCGCCAGCCGTCGATGCGGGTTTCGCCGACGCCGGTTTCGGTCGCCGCGTCAGCGGGTAGCGTGTCTTCGATGGTGGCCGTGGGCGGCGCGGTCGCCGGTTCGGCGCCGCAGTCCAGGCACATCAGGTCGCCGGCCTGCATCGGGTGGCCGTTGCGGCAACGCGACACCTCGGCGTCACTCGTCGTCGGCGCATCCGCCTGCACCGCCTCCCGCGTCATCACCGGCTGCGGTCGCCAGCCGGGCGCGTGGATCGGCTCGCCGGCCAGGTCCCAGTCGCAGGCGCGCGCCTGCACCGTACCTTCGCAGAACAGCTCGTGCAGCGGACGCTCGGTCTCGCAGTTGGGGCAGAAGCGCATCACGCGTTCGGTGCTCCACGCCCGTCGCGCGTCGACACGTCGGCGCTGATCTGCAAGCGGTGGCCCTGATCGCGCAGCAGGTCGCGCAGGTGCAGCAGGTCATCGCGGCGCGGGATGCCCGCCATCCACACACTGCCATCGTCGTCGAGCATCAGGTCCAGTACCTTGTCGTCGGGCCGAAGCGGGCGTTCGAAGGCGGCGAAGCGTTCGCGTCCGAGCGCGGTCAGCAGGCTCAACCGCTGGTTGTCGCTGCCGCGCAGCGCGCGCGTCTGCGGCTGGTGCTGCGCGAACGGATCTGAGATCAGCGCGTCGATGAAGCCGTCGGCACGCGCCAGCAGCGGCGCCAGCCGTTCCAGCGAGTGGCCGCTGTAGACGAGGACGTCGACCTCGGTGCGTCGCCGCAGCGCCGCCAACAGTTCGAGCAATGCGTCCGGCTGGTCGAAGGGTTCGCCGCCGGAAATCGTCACGCCGTCGGCACCGGCGAGCCATAGCTGCACTTGCTCCAGCAATTGGGCGACGGTGGTGTGGCCGCGTCCCGGTCCCCAGGTGTCGGCGGAAATGCAGCCCGGGCAGCGGATGCTGCAGCCCTGAAACCAGAGACCCAGCCGGCGCCCGGGCCCGAGTGCGGTCACCGGGAAATGCACCCGCGACAGGGCGAGTGTCGCGCTCAAGCCGCCACCAGCCGCAGGTCCTCCGGTGACAGCTCAAAGATGACGAGACGCTGGCCCGGCTGCGCGTCCTGATCGAACAGCGCGCGCGCCAGCGGATTGATCAGATAGGCCTCGAGCTGGTTGCGGATGCCGCGGCCGCCGTTGGACAGGTCGGCCAGGCACAGCGCGCGCAGCGCGTCGCGCGCGGGCGCCGCGAGCGACACCTCCAGTTGCTGCTCGCGCAGGTCCCCGAGCGTGGCGTCGACCATCTGCTCGAAGATCTGCGCGGCGACATCGGCGCGGATGAAGTCGAAGACGATGATGTTCTCGCCGATGCGGTTGAGGATCTCCGGGCGGTTCAGCACCAGCTTGAAGTGACGCTCGATCTCGCTGCCGACCTTACGCTGCACGTCCTCGAACGGATCGGACGGCAGCACATTGGCCACGCGCGCGCCGGTCTCGTCGCTGCGGAAAATGCCGAGGTTCGAGGTGAACACGATCAGTGCCTCGGAGAAGTAGACGCGATCGCCGCGTCCGGAGGTCAGCACGCCGTCGTCGAGGATCTGCAGGAACTTGTCGAGAATCCGCGGATGCGCCTTCTCGATCTCGTCGAACAGGACCACGCTGAAGGGCTTCTCACGGATCGCATTGGTCAGCTCGCCGCCGACGTCGTAACCGACGTAGCCGGGTGGGGCACCGATCAGGCGCTGGTCGGAATGCTCGGCGCTGAACTCCGACATGTCGAAGCGGATGTAGGCGCTCTCGTCGCCGAACAGTAGGCTGGTGACGGTCTTGGCCAGTTCGGTCTTGCCGACGCCAGTGGGCCCAGCGAGGAAGGCGACGCCGCGCGGGCGGTTTCCCTTGCGGCTGGCGCCGACGCCGGTCATCGCGCGCTTGACCAGGTCGAGCATGTGCGTGACCGCATGCGTCTGGCCTTTGACCCGGCGACGGATGAAGCCGTCGGCCTCGCGGATCCGGCGGCGGTCGATCTTCAGCCACGGATCCTCGGTGACGCCGACCTTGTAGCGACGCACCGCATCGCCGATGCGCGCCATCGGCACGCCTTCGACCCGCGCCAACTGCGCGATCGCGTTGAGGTCGAGCAGCAGCAGGCCCTCGGTGCCGTCGACGAACGCGTCGGTGGCCTGCTGCAATGCCTCCGCATCGGCATCGCGCCCGCCGTCGAGGCCGCGCAGCAGGCTGGCCGCGATCGCGCGGCGCGCCGGAAGGTCGGGTTTCGACACGGGGATGTGGCGCAGCCGCGGGTTGTCGACCAGCAGCCAGTCCGGGAGGTCGCCTTCCTTGTCGACGATCCATAGCACGGTGTTGAAGAACGGTTTGCGCGCGTCGCCGGCGGGTCGTGCGCGGGCCTGGTGCGACAGCACCAGCGCCTGGGTGAACAGGCGATGCTCGACGGCGCTCAGGCTTTCGTTGCGCACGATCAAGCGCGACGCGAAGTCGACGACTAGCGCGACCGGACCGCCGTTGCGATCGACGAGGCGCGGCAGCGTCTCGCCGAGCAGGTCGGGGCCGGCGGCGGCCGCGCCTTCGACCGGCGTCAGCCCGAGTTCGCGCAGCAGCGCCTCGCCGTCGGCGGGATCCGTGCCGGGCCGCGCCAGCGTCCGGAACCCCGCGAGTGGATCCCACGCGATGACCTGGCTGTAGCCGGCCTCGAGCAGCGCGTCGCTCAGGTGTACAAGGAACGCCTGCGGCGTGACCACGCCGGGCGAGACTTCGCTGGCCTGCAGGTCGCCGACGTTGCCGGACAGCACGAACTGGCTCTTCAGCGGTAGGAACCGCAGGAGGTCGCGAAGCCATCGCGGCTTCTGGAATGCGGTGGTCGATGACACGGCGGAGGTCCTCTCTCACGTCCAACTTCGCCCAAGGATAGCCGCAACTGGCCACACTTCCCCAGATGTCAGGAGTGTGCTGCGAAGTGATCTCGCCGCGACGGTCGAACAACGCTGATCTCTATCACATACCGCTGGGAAGCCCCAAAGGGTGGTTTTCGGCAATCGAGCCAGGTCAGCGGATCTAAAGTAGATGCTAAGGGGGATTAGGGAGGTTTGTTGTGGGTAGGGTAGGGGGGCTGCTTACGACCCATTGCGGACGGTGCAAAAAATTGGTTTCGTGTGAGCTCTAGGGCGGAAGATTCATGACCGGGCTCCGCCCCGGGCTGGCGACTATCCAGCTTTGAATCTTGGCCCGAAGGCCGACCGAGATTACAGGGAGCATGCGCTTCCGAATCAGGTACAACGACATTTCCCCGATCCTCGGGGGCATGATCCGTAGACTACGGGGCTGCCCAGCCGTCGAGCTGAGGGTTAAGACTACAATAAGGAGGGCTGGCCGAGCGCCAGCCCTTTTTTCGGGGAAGAGTAGAGAAGGGGACGGAAATGGCGGAGCTCACTCGGATTCATTCAAGCGAATCCCCCGATGCAATTAATGTCGTTTTCGTCCACGGTCTGGGTGGCGATGCGCTGCAAACCTGGATGCATGACGCAGCGGACGATTCAACTTTGTGGCCGAGGTGGGTGGGCGAAGACGCAAAGTGCAACGTCTGGGTCATGGGATATGACGCCTCGACTTCCGCATGGAAGGGGCAGGCAATGCATCTCGCTGATCAGGGCGTCGCGTTTATGTCGGAGCTGCTTTATGAGTCGGCACTTCGGGATCGACCGCTTGTCCTTGTTGGTCACAGCCTTGGCGGTCTTGTCATCAAATCAGGGATGGTGCAGGCGGCCACACTTGGTGATCAGAAGTTCCGCCCTCTGCTGGATTCAATAGCCGGGGTGGTTTTCGTTGGAACGCCCCATCAGGGATCGGACCTCGCGACTGTCGCTAATGCGATCGTCGGCCTCCGTCCGAATCCGCAAGTAGTCAATATGACTGCGGATGATGCTTGGCTCAAAACCCTAAACGGTCAGTTCCGAGTGCTTCAAGCTGATCGGGGTTTTCAGGTTGCGGTGTTCTTCGAAACGCATCGCGCCTTCTTTGGGCGAAGAATTCTGGGCATTCCCTTCGGCGCTCGAATTCTTGTCGTGGACCGCAATAGCAGCGATCCACAGATCCCGCAGGTTGTCCCGACGCCGATCCCTGCTGACCATATTCAAATCGCCAAGCCGGCTAATCGTAGAGCCACGATCCACAAGGGTCTGCTCGCCTTCCTTCGCAGGGTAAGTGAAGAACTGCCTGCGCAATCTGCCGGTGACGCTGCGGGACGGGCTGACTTTCACGTCTTGCGCGAAAGTCTCCATAAGGCGTCTGCGCCGCTACTTACCTGGCCCAGCACGTTGCCGGACGGATCTTGGCTGCTCCGTCCGGAGCTGGAGCAGGTGGTCGGGAGCATCGATGAAACCGTTTCAAGTCTTACCCTTCTTCTTGGTGATCCTGGAAGTGGTAAGTCAGCGATGCTGTCAAGGATGGCGCAGATCAAAGAGGAGCAAGGATGGCCGGTCCTTGCCATCAAGGCTGATCGACTGCCTCAGGACGTTTTGGACCGCGACGCGCTCTCAAACTACCTGGGCATCGGGAACGATCCCGTCGTTGCGATTCGGGAGCTCGCGGGTGTCGGACCTGTTCTCGTCATCATCGACCAGCTCGATGCCTTGGCCGACCTGGTCGTGCAGCATTCGGCGCGGCTGCGAGTGCTACTTGATCTAATCAGAGACTTGGCAGATACGCCAAACGTTCACATTGTGGCGTCCTGCAGAATCTTTGAGCAGCGACATGATCCAAGCTTGCGCAATCTCGAAGCGACGCCTGTCACATTGCAGCTTCCCGACTGGGAAGCCGTCCAGGCAGTGTTAGACGCACGCGGAATAAGTGCCGCCGGCTGGAATGAAGAGCTAAAGCAAGTTCTTCGCTCTCCGCACGCCCTCGACGTGTTTATGGGTCTGCTGCAAGTAACGACGGAAGCGGGCGTGCTGACCAGCTTCCAAGGCATGCTGCAGTTGCGGTGGCAGTCTGAGATTCTGTCCGACCTAAGCGGCCGCCGAAAGCGTGCTGTCCTTGAAATCGCTCGGCTGATGGCGGAGCGAGAGGTTCTTGGATTGCCTCTGGCTGCAGTGGAGGACTGGCTTCCTGAAGTAAAAGCGCTAGCTGCGGCGGGATTCTTGCGATTCGACGAGGGAGCGGGGCGCGTCGAATTTCGGCATCAAACTCTCTACGAATTCATTCGCGCGCGCAGTTTTCTGGACGAGGCAGGAAGCCTCACGGATGCAGTGCTTCGCAATCAGGCTAGTTTGCGGATTCGACCGCAACTTTGGCACGCGCTGGCATTTTTTCGAAAAACGAGTCCAGAGGATTACCAAGCCGAGCTGGACCGTTTATGGAATTCCGATCTTCGGCCGCATCTGAGGATGTTGGTCATTGAGCTCATTGGACGGCAGGACGCCCCGCTTCCAGCAGAGGTCGCGCTGGTTTCTCGATCGCTGGATGATCTCTGGTTCAGACCCAGGTTCATTAATGCGTGCGTGGGCAGCCCAGGGTGGTTTGATCTGCTCGCTGGAGGTTATCTGCCAGTCTGGATGGCGTTGCCGCCGAATGAAGCCCGCGCCGTTGTTCCCCTGCTGGAAGGCGCATTGGGTTCAAATTCGCTGCGTGTTATCGAGCTCATTAGGGAATTCTGGCTTCCCGATACGGCAAAGGACGACTTGAGCTGGCGAGTCCTGGGTCTGGCGAATGTCGACCCCAAAGCTCCCGGCTGGGTAGAGGTGCTTGAAACCATTTCGCTAAGGACGACCCTCGCGGAATGGGCGGTGGACGCTGCATCAAGCGCCCTAAGCGCAACATTGCCGGATCAAGCTCCTCGACTTGTCAGGGCGTGGATCCATCAGCGGCTCCAGCAATCTCGTGCAAGAAATGATCAAGCGCGCGATGAGGTGGCTGCTCCTGGTGACGCGGCAGACGACGGAATTGATTCACTCCTTGAAGGCCGTCAATTTCACAGTCTGCCGGCGATCGCGGAAGCTGCGCCTAAGGCTTTCATCGAGGCGATTTGGCCCCTCTTTATCGAAATTCTGGAGATAAACGCCCGCCCGGACCACGATATTTTGGTTGGTTTTCGACAGAGTCGTGATCTGGTTCTTGATGAAATGGACGATGAAGAGCGAATCGAAAAACCGTTAGTCGAGGCGATGTGGAGGGGAGTGCAAGGCTGGGCAAGCAACGACCCCGGAGGCTTTATGGACTTCGTTGAGTCGAACCCATCTTCGCAGCTCCTGGTTGCGGAGCGCCTGCTAGCAAAGGGCGTTGAGGAGTGTGTGGCGGCATACCCCGGCAGAGCGCTTGCCTACATTCAGGGCGACTTGCGTCGCTTCGCGCTAGGTCCGTACTCGAACGTCCATAAGGAAAGCGTTGCGCTGATCCGTGCCGTCAGTCCTCACCTAGACCACGTGCAGCTCGCTTCTTTGGCAGGAACCATTCTTGGCTGGGAACGTTACAAAGCAACGCCAGAACAGGAAGATGCGGAAACGAGGCGTCAGCGGTTGCGGTGGGCCAGGCAGCACCGCCTGCGCCTTCTCCGCGGCCTTCCGAAGGAACGTTTGAGGCCTGAGTTGGCCCGGCAGCTGGAGGAGGAGGAACGCGCTTTTCCGGACCTCGGCGACCAGGACGTCTATTTTTCTGGCGCTCAATGGATTGGAAGTCCAGTGACGGCTGATCAAATGGCGAGGAGCAAGGATGAGGACATCCTGAACTTGTTTGACGAACTCAGTGATGAGTCCGCTTGGGACCATCCGACTGACTGGATGAAGGGTGGGGCGATTCAGGCCGGCCGAGAGTTAGGCGCCCTTGCGAAAACCGATCGTGAAAAGGTGCTGAGGGTAGTGCGGGGGTTGAAACCAGGCACCAATGAAATCCCGGCCGGGATTGTTGTTCGTGAACTTGGCTCATCGGGTTTTCCTGCGGTCGAGCTCTATGCCCTGATTGAGGAATTGGAGGACGGGGGGTTCGCGAGCGAAGGATTTCGCCAAGAGGCTGCATTTACTGTAAGCGCCGCGATGACGCCAGATTGCCCTGTGCCGGATTCGTTGATGGAGCGCATGGAAAGTTGGCTTACCCCGACGGAACAGGACGAAGAGGATGACAGCGCATCGCGCAGGTCGGACGATTCATCCGTTCTCTGGGGTGGCCCGTCGTCGAGGGCTTTGCCAGGCGGCAACTTTCCAATCCTGGGATCTCTGACCGAAGCCTGCTTGAAGAGCAATCCGAGACAGGTCGATCGCTGGCTGGGTATTCTGGAGCGACACGTGAGGAGATCGGATTCGTCCCAAGTCTGGCGGGCGATGCAATGGCGCTACTTATCGAAGCTCAGCCTCGCCAATCGCTCTCGTGCGGAAGCATTTCTCGATGGCCTCTTTAACGCGCATCCCGAACTATTGGCTAGTTCAGACGGCGTGCGTTTTCTGGCTGAGTCGTTTCGCTGGATGTCGGTAGCCAAGGTCCAGCAATGGTTCGAACGCCTTGAAGCAGCGGGGCGGAACGACATCGGCTTGGGTGAGCTTGCCGCTTTGCGACATGCGATGTTCCCTGCCGAAGGCTGGGCTAGGGATGCGGTCGCGACCGCTCTGGCGGGCACAGAGGAAGCGGCGCTGATGCGCAGAATCGGAATTGCCCATGCGGTGGCGCAGCTGTGGCCTTCACCGATGCTTCGTCTGGTGGTGCATCCAATGCTTCTGCAGCTAGTGGGCAGCTCGAACGAGCCAGTGCTGGGCGCGTTGTCAAAGATATTTAGGACAGGCGGCTTTTTGCCCGACGAGCAAACACGCGAATTCCTTGATTCTCTCGTTTCACGTCCGGGCATCCTGGCCCAGCAACACGCGGAACAGGTTCCAGAAATCTTGGAAAGTCTCGTCGTCTACGACCCAGACCGGGTTTCGAGGGTTGCCAATGCTGTGCTGGACGTCGCAAACGAGCAAATGGGGAATATGGCCACTTCGTGGTACCTGAGTACTGAGCCGTTGTTGGCAGTCGCCCTGCGTTTACAGGACCTTGGGGCCAGTCAGCGAGACGAAGGGTCGCGGCTCTTTGAGAGGATGTTGGAGTTCAACCTACCACAGGCCCAGGAGCTCACTCTGGATCTCGACAAGCGGACTCCAATTAAGGGCGTCAACCGGCCAATGCGTCGACGTAGAGCGGCGAGGGGGGCTAGACGCAGGATGTAACCATCGATTCCAGCCGAATTCCAGTCGCCAATTCAGGGCGGCTGCCGGAAGGGTCAGCTGGCTAGACATGGACCCGCGCAAGGGCGGGTAACTCTAAAAAACGGATCCGTGGGGTTAAAACTGGGGTATCGGAGGCTTTTTCTCCGGCAAAAGTTTGGGCAGGCCTGGGGCTTATGGCTAGCTTACGAGTACCCCCTTGGTTCCATACAAACGAAAAACACGCCGCAAGGCCGCTTTTTCCTTTGGCTTGCTGTCCAGAATGGTCCGAAGTCGACCCATAGCAAACGCCTGCTCCTGGCCGATCGCAGCCTTTGAAGGGGGGCGCGACGATGGGTACGCCGCTCGGCCACAATTGGGCCACCGTCACACGGGCGGGACGGCTCAGGCTCCCTGATGTGTCGGTAGGGGTGGGGCCGACAAGGCTATGAGCCTCGATACGCTCAGGCTTGAATCGGAGCGCCACGCGATCGATTCGCTGAGGTCGAGACTTCCCGCGGCGGGGCGGTCCTTCACGCCGGGCACCGCGGCATGGCCTTCGCTGGACGTTAGGAGATGACCATGGAAAAGGCGTGGTTGTCTGCTCGAAGACGGCGGTACATAATGGGGATGTTTCTCGCTTAACGAACACAAAAAACCCATTCTGAATCAATGGGTTGGAAACGGGTGCTTGTTTACATCACCCGCTCCAGACATCGGCGGCATCATCCTTCGCGATGATGCCGCCGTTTCTTTGGGCGGCCTGCGCCAGCGCGTTGGCGTCCTTTTTCCGGAGCCCCGCCGGGCACGCCATGAAGCTCGCCATCCTCTCCCGCAACAGCAAGCTGTACTCGACCCGGAAACTGGTCGAGGCGGCACGTCACCGCGATCACAGCGTGCGCATCCTCGACCCGCTGCGCTGCTACATGCGCATCAGCAGCGAGGGGTTCGCGATGCATTACAAGGGCAAGCCGATCGATGGCTACGACGCGGTGATCCCGCGCATCGGTTCCTCGATCACCCGCTACGGCAATGCCGTGCTGCACCAGTTCGAACTGATGGGCAGCTACACCCCCAATCCTTCGGCCTCGGTGGCGATCGCGCGTGACAAGCTGCGCTGCCACCAGATCCTGGCCTCGCGCGGCATCGGCATGCCGGTGACGGTGTTCGGCGACAACCCCGACGACACCATCGACCTGCTGTCGATGCTGGGCCCGCCGCCGCATGTCATCAAGCTCAACGAAGGCACGCAGGGCAATGGCGTGATGCTGACCGAGAAGCCGTCCGCCTCGCGCAGCGTGGTCGAGACCCTGCGTGGCCTGTATGCGAGCTTCCTGGTCCAGGAGTTCGTGGCCGAGGCCGAAGGCGCGGACCTGC
Organism: Luteimonas sp. RIT-PG2_3; assembly: GCF_054902115.1. Classification (NCBI taxonomy): domain Bacteria; kingdom Pseudomonadati; phylum Pseudomonadota; class Gammaproteobacteria; order Lysobacterales; family Lysobacteraceae; genus Luteimonas; species Luteimonas sp. RIT-PG2_3. The sequence goes on from NZ_JBUBPF010000004.1 coordinate 144,774, forward strand.
GCTGCCTGGTGGTTGGCGATCGCGTGGTCGCATCGATGCGGCGGCAGGCGGCGGCGGGCGACTTCCGCTCCAACCTGCATCGGGGCGGCAGCGCCGAGGCCGTCGACGCCAGCCAAGACGAGCGCGATGTCGCTGTCCGTGCCGCGCAGGCTGTGGGTCTGAACATTGCCGGCGTCGACCTGATCCGTGCCGAGCGTGGACCGCTGGTGCTGGAAGTCAATGCCTCGCCCGGGCTCGAAGGCATCGAGGCCGCGACCGGCGTGGATGTGGCCGGCGAGATGCTGGATTTCGTCACCGCACAGGTGGCCTTGCGCGGGCCGCTGAACCGCGAGCGTCCCTCGCGCGGCCGTGCCGGCAAGGCCACGAAAACTTAACGCTGGCTTTAACGGCGCTTTAATTGCCCCGGCGCTACTTTGGCATCGCAGGCAGGCACTCCCGTTCGGGACCTGCCGGTGCAATGTGGTGACGGTTGGATGTGGTGGTCATGGGGACGACCTTTTTGGGCCTGGGCGCTGGTCTCGCTCAGGCCCTTTGTTTTGTGGGAGGCGCCGGCGCTTGCTGGCGGGCCGGGGCCATTGCGCAGATGGCCGCAGGCTGATCGACGGGCCGGCGGTCACACCGGTTTGGCGGTGGCTGCGGTATCTTCCGCAGACCGTCCACGCCCGTGCCGCCAGCGATGCCCGTCATCGCCGCCGGCCGGACAGAGACAGATCGCGCCGCAGGGGCCAGTCGCCCGTGTGGCCAACGGGGCGGATGCCCCTCAGCAACTGAGTTTCCAGCCCTATGCGCATACTCGTCATCGAAGACAACCAGGACATCGCTGCCAACCTCGGCGACTATCTCGAAGATCGCGGGCACACCGTCGATTTCGCCGCGGATGGCGTCACCGGACTGCACCTGGCCGTGGTCCATGATTTCGATGCCATCGTGCTCGACCTCAACCTGCCCGGCATCGACGGCCTCGAAGTCTGCCGCAAGCTGCGCAACGATGCGCGCAAGCAGACCCCGGTGCTGATGCTGACCGCGCGCGACAGCCTCGACAACAAGCTCGCCGGTTTCGACTCCGGTGCCGACGACTACCTGATCAAGCCCTTCGCGCTGCAGGAGGTCGAAGTCCGCCTCAATGCCCTGTCGCGCCGTGGCAAGGGCGTGCAGACGCGGGTGCTCAACGTTGCCGACCTGGAATACAACCTCGACACGCTGGAAGTGCGTCGTGGCGGCAAGCTGGTACAGCTCAACCCGACCGCGTTGAAGATCCTGCAGTCGTTAATGGAAGCATCCCCGGCCGTGGTGACCCGACAGGAGCTGGAGACCCGCGTCTGGGGCGAGGAACTGCCGGATTCGGATTCCCTGCGCGTGCACATCCATGGTCTTCGCGCGATGGTCGACAAGCCGTTCGGCAATCCGTTGATCCAGACCCGTCATGGCATCGGCTACCGGATCGCCCAGCCCGATGGCGGAACCTGAGTCGACGCCGGAGCGTCCTGCGCGAAGCAGGACGAGGCGCTACCGCCGGCGGCTGCGCAGCCGCATCATCCTGTCCTTCGTCCTGTTGGGACTGGGACTGACGACGCTGTTTGCCTTCCTGACCCAGGAAGCACGTAACCGGGTCGAGAACGCGCTCGTCGAAGACGTGATGAACCGCAATATCGACGAGGCGGCGCGGCAGTACGCGATGGACCCGTTGAATCCGGTTGCCCCGGTGACGCAGATCAAGGCCTATATCTATTCGCCTGATCGGTTCGAGTCCGTGCGCGTGAACCGGCCCGAATGGTACTCGCTCGCCGACGGCATCCATGGCATCACCGGGACCGACGAGTTCGGCCAGCCGATGTCCTACAAGCTTGCGGTCCGCAAGACGCCGGAAGCCTGGTTCTACCTCGCGTACGACATGACCCAGGCCGCACAGGGTGAGGCGCAGTTCCGGCGTGCGATGGTGGGCGCGGTGGTGCTGTTCTCGCTGTTGTCGTTGCTGACGGGTTGGTGGGCTGCATCGCGGGTCATGCGTCCCGTCTCGGAACTGGCCAAGCGCTTACGCCGTTCCGGTGGCAGCGTGCAGCCACAGGCGCTGGCGCCGCACTTCGCGGACGACGAAGTGGGTGAGCTGGCCAAGGCGCTGGACGACTACTCGGCGCGGCTGACCGAAGTGGTCAAGCGCGACCGGGAGTTCAACGCCGATGTCAGCCATGAACTGCGCACACCGCTGGCGGTAATCAAGGGTGCGGTGGAACTCCTGCTGTCGCGCGCTGAACTGGACGAAAAGACGCACGCAAGACTGCTCCGCATCCAGCGTGCCGAGCAGCAATGCACCGACCTGATCAGTGCCTTGCTGCTGTTGTCCCGGAACGAGCGCGGTCGAGGCGCGACCAATGTCGCGAAGGTCGCCGAGCAGTTGTTCGATGCCCATCGCCAGCAACTGGGTGGCAAGCCACTCCAGTTGAAGCTGGAAGGCGCGACCGGGCTGATCGTCGATGCACCGGAAGCGGCTGTGTCCGTCGCGCTGGGCAACTTGATCGGCAATGCGGTCAAGTACACCTTGCAAGGCGCCGTCATCGTCCGCGTGCTCGATGGCGCGGTCGAGGTCATCGATTCCGGCCCTGGTTTGAGCGCCGAGGATGCGGCCCGCCTGTTCGAACGCGGCTATCGTGGGACGCATGCGGAACACTCGCAGGGCGGCGGCATCGGCCTGTCGATCGTGCGCAGACTGTGCAAGCTCTACGACTGGGATGTCCGGGTGGTCCCGGGTCAGGAACACGGTGTGGTCGCGACGCTGTTCTTTTCACCCAGCATGCCGTGAGGTGTCGTGGCACGCGGTTGCTCGTGACGGTGCCGCCCTGTTTCAACGATGCGTGGAGCGTATTCCGATGCGAACGGATACGGCCACGATCTCTGGCGCGCCTCCTACAGGCTGATCCACCAGCACCCCAGGTGCCTGCGTAGTCCGAAGACCGATTGCGATGGCGTGCTCTGGTTGGCAAGCGTCTGTTCCAGGCGCAGTGCGCTGGGCTGGCGCGGCGCTTGCGCGGGGCGTGCGCCCACGGATGGCGATATCGGCTGTGATGGCGGATGCGGTGACGGCATCGTGGGCGTGCCGATGCCGGCCTGCGCGACGGAAGTCGTCGCGACAGGCGCCGGTGGCGGAGGATCGGCCGGATAGAGTTCGGTGATGCCGACCAGCGGGCGCTGTGCGATCGCGTCGAGTCGCGCCATGACCGCGTAGCCGCCGCTGGTCGAAGCGCCGGGCCAGTGATACAGCCCCGAGAGTCGATTCGCGTCGCGGTTGTCGATGGCCGCCGTCAGTTCGAAGATCAGGTCCTGCAGTTCGCGATTACAGGCGCGGCGGCGGGGTGTCGCCGATGTCGACGCTGGCCCCGTACGCGCAAGGCTGTCGACCGCGCCGATCGTCGCGCAGGCCTTGTCGGTGTAGGCCGTACGTCCGTCCGCCGTCTCGCAACGGTTGACCTGTGCGTTGGCTGGCGGCTGCACGCCGATGAGCAGTAGTCCGATGAGGAGCAGTCCGCTGAGAGGCAGCCCGTTGGTCAGCAGCGTTGCAGGGAGCAGGACGGCAGGCGCCGCGAGTCTGGTTGCCCTGCATCGCGCCAGCCACGGTGGGCCTGCGATCGGATGCGGCGGTGGCGGCTGGCATGGCATCCGACAAGACTAGCCGGGCCGGCAGGCGCAATGAAGTCCGCTTGCTGCAGAAGCGATCGCGCGTACGCGGTTGCGTTCAGCCTGCCAGGCGCGACAGCACCGTATTGGTCGGCTTGGCGAGGTTGAGCGTGTAGAAATGCAGGCCGGGCGCGCCGCCATCGATCAGGCGTTCGCACAGCGCGGCCACGACGTCCGCACCGAAGTCGCGCACGCTGTCGGCATCGTCGCCGTAGGCCTGCATGCGCTTTCCGATCCAGCGCGGGATCTCGGCGCCGCATTGTTCGGAGAACCGACGCAACTGGCTGAAATTGGAGATCGGCATGATGCCGGGCGTGATCGGCACCTCGACGCCCAGTCGACGCACGGCATCGACGAAATGGAAGTAGGCGTCGGCGTTGTAGAAGTACTGGGTGATCGCGGCGCTGGCGCCGGCGTCGACCTTGGTCTTGAAGTGCTTCAGGTCGTCGAGCGCGCTGTCGGCCTGTGGATGCGTTTCCGGGTAGGCACCGACTTCGATGTGGAAGTGGTCGCCATGTTCTGCACGGATGAATGCGATCAGGTCGGACGCATAGCGGAGATCGCCCGGATGGCCCATGCCCGACGGCAGGTCGCCCCGCAGCGCGACGATGCGCCGACAGCCGATGGCCTTGTAGAGCTTGAGGAGTTCACGGATCTCCTCGCGACTGCCGCCGACGCAGGACAGGTGGGGTGCGGCGTCGAAGCCGTGCTCCTGCTGCAGGTGGCGGACCGTCTCCGAGGTGTAGCTCAGCGTGGAGCCGCCGGCGCCGAACGTGCACGACACATAGTCCGGCGCGCGGGGCTTGAGCTTGGCCGCGGTGCGGTCCAGCTGCTCGCGCTGCTCCAGGTTCTTGGGCGGGTAGAACTCGAAACTGATCGGGATCATGTCGGCAGGCCGGGGCGTGTTGCTCGCAATAATATCTCTTTATCGCGATGGATGTGAAGAGGTTGCGGCGTACGGGTCGACTCCGGGTCATGCCCGCTCGCGCGTATCCTTGGCCAGGCGCATCGCCATGGCCTCGCGAGGCCTCCGCCGGGGTCACTGGCGCAGGCGTCGACGGCGGACGCGCGCGTCGTCGCTGCGGGCCGCAAGGCGCAGAAAATGCTGCGCTTCCCTGTTTTCCTGCGCCGGCGATCCCCGTTACTCTGCGCGCATGCCCAATGCACCGACCGAATCCCAGCCCAGTCTGCTGCGCGCCCGCAACCTGCTGATGCAGGAGGTCATGGAGACGCGGCAACGTGCACGATTGGGGGGCTGGTTCTATGCGGTAGCGGCCGGGCTGGCGTTCGCGGTGACCGGGCTGGCCTCGCCCTATCGACTGCCCTCGATGCTGGTGGTCGGTGGCTTCCTGCTGCTGGCCATTGTCCGGGTCCTGCTTCCGGCGCCCGCGATCCCCGACGAACGCCTTGCGCAGCGTTACCTGCGCTCGATCTGGGCCGTGGTGCTGGCGACGGCCGTGGGCTGGGGCGCGTTCAGTGCCTGGGCGCAGCGCATGCTGCCCGAGCCCGGTCCGTTGATCGCCCTGCTGTTCTCCGGTGCATTCGGCATGGCGATCGCGCACACCCTGTGCATGCGCAAGCTGACCGGGGCGCTCGCCGTGCTGGCGGTGATGGCACCGACCCTGGTGGTGTTGTGGAACAACGTCGCACTGGGCGTCGGCGCCATGTGGCTGGTCTATACGGTGTACATGCTGCTGGTGATGACCCGCAGCCATCGGGAGTACTGGACGCGCCTGGAACTCGAGGAGGACCTGCGCCAGCAGCGCGATGTCTTCGAGAAGCAGAGCCGCGTCGATGGCCTGACCGGCCTGCCCAATCGGCGCGAGTTCTCGGCCTCGCTGGATCGCGCGCTGAAGGCGGCGAACGCCGGGCCCACGCTGTCGCTGCTGATCCTGGATATCGATCATTTCAAGCGCATCAACGACACCTTCGGCCATGTCGCCAGCGATGCCTGCCTGCGCGAGTTCGCCCGTCACTTGCGCGATGCCTTCCCGGTCGGTGAGGGACAGCTGTGTGCGCGGCTCGGGGGCGAGGAGTTTGGCGCGATCCTTCCCGTCGATGCGGCGACGGCGCATGCGCGCGCGGAAGCGTTCCGCAGCGGCCTGGAGCGCGCGCGGTTGACCTTCGACGGCATCCGCGAATCGGTGACGGTCAGCATCGGTTGCAGCAGCTTCGATGCCGCCCACCATGCCGATGCCGATGCGCTGTATCGCGAAGCCGATGCCGCGCTGTATCGCGCCAAGCTCGACGGCCGCAACCGCACGCAGCGTGCGCGGGTCGCCTGAGGGTTCTTGGCAACGGTGGCCTGACACCTGGAAGCCGGTGAACGACTGGATGCCGGTGCACGACAGCGCCGGGGCGCCTGGCGGGAGCGGCGGCCGGCGTTGTACCGTGGCGCCCGATCCCGACCTGGAGACCCGATGTCCATCCTCCTGACGCCGTTCGCGCGTACGCGCCTGTTCCCGCGCACGCCGCGTGCCAACACGATCCAGGACTGCACGCCCGAGCAGTTCGCCCGGTACCTCAACGAACACACGCCGCTGAAGGTGCTCGATGGCTACGCGCCGTTCTGCAAACTGCACGTGCATCGCAACTGGACCTCGACACGCTGCCTGACGGTGCCGGTCACCGACGACAATCGTCATCAGCTGCGTTCCGCCTACGAGGCGCGTTCGCGCGAGGAACTCCCGGTGCTGGTGCGCTGGTTCGAAGGCGTGACGCCGCCCGTCGCCGACTACCTGGTCGTGATCCTCTACAGCGCCGCGCAGTTGGCGAAGGAAGGCGCGCCAATCGATGGCGACTGGGGCGTGGTCGGCTGCATGTACACCGCCGAGCCCGATGAGATTCCGATGGCGCCGATCACGATGATGCGCAACGCGCTCGGAGTCGAGGAGGGCGGCTCCGGCGTGGCGCTGGACCGGGAGGCCTACCAGCGCAGCGTCGCGTTCTGGGAGCGCAACGCCAACTGGCGTCCATGACGACGGCAAGGCCTGCACGGAGCCGAGGCCGGGCCGGTGCTACAGTCGCCTCCTCTTGGTGACACGCAGGCAGGTGGCGCGGTGACGCAGCAGGCTTTCCATTCCATCGGTGTTCCCGGGCAACCCTGGGGCGACGCGGAACGCGCGCTGTGGCATGCCCGGCAGCAGCGTCGGCGCAGCTACCAGGACGAGGTCGTCGCCGCGATCGAAGGCCTGCGCGGACAGTGGGAGGTCGTCGAGTACGGTCGCGTCGAGGATGCGGGCGACCACTACACGCTGCTGGCGCTGAAAAGCCGCGACTGGGACGACGCCTTGCCATGCATGCTGGTCACCGGGGGCGTGCACGGCTACGAAACCAGCGGCGTCCAGGGCACCCTGCAGTTCGCCCGGCTCCATGCCGATGACAGCGCGGGATGCGCGAACCTTCTGGTGGTGCCGTGCATCAGTCCCTGGGCCTACGAGCGCGTGCAGCGCTGGAACCCGCAGGCGATCGACCCGAACCGTTCGTTCCGTGCCGACAGCCCGGCGCCGGAATCGGCTGCGCTGATGCGACTGGTGGCCCCGTTCAATGCGCAGGTGCTGATGCACATCGACCTGCATGAAACCACCGATACCGACGAGTCCGAGTTCAGGCCGGCACTGGCCGCGCGCGATGGCGTCGCGTTTGAACCCGGCAGCATCCCGGATGGCTTCTATCTGGTCGGCGACAGCGCCAATCCGCAGCCCGAGTTCCAGCAGGCCGTGATCGCGGCGGTGGAGCGGGTGACCCATATCGCGCCGGCCGATGCCGAGGGGCGGATGATCGGGTCGCCGGTGGTGGCGCATGGCGTCATCAACTATCCGGTCAAGCGGCTGGGGCTGTGCGCGGGCATCACCGATGCGCGGTACGTCACCACGACCGAGGTCTATCCCGATAGCGCGAGCGCGACCGCCGCACAATGCAACGACGCCCAGGTCGCGGCGATCCGTGCGGCGATCGCCTACGTCCTGGCGCAGCCGCAGCGCTGACGCACGGCCCTTGAAGCGTGGTCGCCTTCTGCGTACTTTGAAGTATTCCTGCTTCGTTGGTGCATGCCCTTCGGATGCACAGGGGCGTTGGGCACAAAAAAGAACGGGCGCCTTGCGGCGCCCGTTTTCTTGCCTTGCCGATCGCGGGAGCGATCAGTAGCGGTAATGGTCCGGCTTGTACGGGCCTTCGACCGGCACGCCGATGTAGTCGGCCTGTTCGGTGGTCAGTGTGGTCAGCTTGACGCCGATCTTCTCCAGGTGCAGGCGGGCCACTTCTTCATCCAGGTGCTTGGGCAGCAGGTAGACCTTGTTCTCGTAGCTGTCTTTGTTGGCCCACAGGTCGATCTGCGCCAGCGTCTGGTTGGCGAACGAGTTCGACATCACGAAGCTCGGGTGGCCGGTGGCGCAGCCGAGGTTCACGAGGCGGCCGTCGGCCAGCAGGAAGATCGCATTGCCGGCACTGCCATCGGCAGCCTCGAACACGTACTTGTCGACCTGCGGCTTGATGTTGATCTTCTGCACGCCCTTGAGGGCATTCAGCGCATCGACCTGGATCTCGTTGTCGAAGTGGCCGATGTTGCAGACGATCGCCTGGTCCTTCATCGCCTGCAGGTGCTCGACGCGGATGATGTCCTTGTTGCCGGTCGTGGTGACGTAGATGTCGCCACGGCCCAGGGTCGATTCGATAGTGTTGACCTCGAAGCCTTCCATCGCCGCCTGCAGTGCGCAAATCGGATCGATCTCGGTGACCACCACGCGCGCGCCGTAGGCACGCAGCGAAGCCGCGCAGCCCTTGCCGACATCGCCATAGCCGCAGACCACGGCGACCTTGCCGGCCAGCATCACGTCCATCGCGCGCTTGAGGCCGTCGGCCAGCGACTCGCGGCAGCCGTAGAGGTTGTCGAACTTGGACTTGGTGACCGAATCGTTGACGTTGATCGACGGCACCAGCAGCGTACCGGCCTGGGCCAGCTGGTACAGGCGGTGCACGCCAGTGGTGGTCTCTTCGGAGACACCCTTCCAGTCGGCGACCACGCGCGCCCAGTAACCGGGACGCTCGACGGCGACGCGCTTGAGCAGGTTCTTGATGATCTGCTCTTCGTGCGAGGCGGCGGGTTCGTCGACCCATTTGGAGCCGTTCTCGAGTTCGAAGCCCTTGTGGATCAGCAGGGTGACGTCGCCGCCGTCGTCGACGACCAGCTCAGGGCCGGTCAGCGTGCCGTCGGGCAGGGTGAAGGTCAGCGCGTCCAACGTGCAGTCCCAGTATTCCTCCAGCGTCTCGCCCTTCCAGGCGAACACCGGTGTGCCGGTCACGGCGATCGCGGCGGCGGCATGGTCCTGGGTCGAGAAGATGTTGCACGAGGCCCAGCGCACGTCGGCGCCGATGTCCTTGAGGGTCTCGATCAGCACCGCGGTCTGGATCGTCATGTGCAGCGAACCGGTCACGCGGACGCCCTTCAGCGGCAGCGAGGCGGCGTGCTTCTTGCGGATCGACATCAGGCCCGGCATCTCGTGCTCGGCGATATCGAGTTCCTTGCGGCCCCACTCGGCCAGTGAAATATCGGCGATCTTGTAGTCGCCATCGGTGGAAAACGTCTTGATCTGTGCGTTCATGGCATTGCTCCGTAAAAGGGAGTCCGGGGACTCTCGATACGGGCGCCGTTGTCGCTGGAAAACCTTGCCGAGCCTGGCCATGCCGGTCGCCCGGTCGTGGTCGCAGCGCCCCTCGGCACAAGCCAGCGATTATATCGCGCCTTTGCGCTCCGGGCCCGCTTGCGACGCACGCGATCCAGCCGGTCTTCACGTGGCCGGGACGGCGCGGGCGACGCTCACGAAACCTGAATCCGTGGCTGCTATACAGCGTTCGCACCCCGGAACAGAAGGAGACGACGATGCCCCATCCCGCCAGGCTGGCTGTCCCAATCCGCGCCACCGCTGCGCTGCTGGTGTTGCTGTCGATGACAGCCTGCCAGCGCACGCCCGAGGCCGATGCGGCCGCCTCCGCATCAGTGACCGGCGCGACGGCTGCGACCGACGCTGCGGCCGGTGATGTCGACGGCGTACAGACCTCCGCAGTCCGGGCGGAGGCCGGCACCGCCGGAGACGGAGATTTTCCGGCGATCCCGCAGATCGTGATTCCGGAGATCGTCGGCATCGGGCCGGCGCAACGCGCCTTGCAGGCATCGATGCAGGACATCATCGATCCGGTCGCGGGCGTCAGCATCAAGCCCGCCAACTGCGCCACCGACGGCGCGCTGGTCAACGATGCCGGCATCACCAGCGTGGATGCGCAGGGCAACCTGACGCGCAATGGCGACGAGGGCATCTTCAGGATCGACGCCGACGGCACCGGTACCGCCAACTACGAGGGCGGCATCATCACGATCAATGCCGATGGCAGCGGCACCATCAACGGCAATGGCAGCGGCGGTGGAGACGACGGCATCATCGCGGTCGAGGCGGATGGCGCTGGCAGCTACAACGGGCCTGACGGCATCATCAGCCTGGATGGCCGCGGCGCGGGCACCTGGAACGGCGACCACGGCATCATCAGCAACCACGGCGATGGCTCCGGCACCTGGAACGGGCCCCAGGGCCTGGTGACGATCAACGCCGATGGCTCCGGCACCTGGAACGGTCCGCAGGGGCTGGTGCGCAACCATGGCGACGGCAGCGGCGAGGTCGGCACGCCATCCAGGACCGTGGCGATGGCACCGATCCCCAAGGTGCTGCCGGCCGGCAGGTTTCCGCCGCTGCGCCGGTTCGCGCCGCCCGGCGCGCCATGCGGGGTGCTGATCACGTTGAACGACCAGGTGCTGTTCGATTTCGACAAGTCCGAGATCCGCCCGGATGCGGCCAAAGTGCTGGATGTGCTGGCGTCGGCGTTGAAGCAGGTCGAGGCCAGGCAGATGGACATCCGCGGGCATACCGATGCCAAGGGCAGCGACGCCTACAACCTGGAGCTGTCCGACCGTCGTGCGCAGTCGGTGGTCGCGGCGTTGCGGCAGCGTGGCGCCGCGCAGACGGCCTCGGCCAAGGGCTATGGCGAAGCGCAGCCGGTGGCGCCCAACGAGGTCGACGGCCAGGACAATCCCGCCGGCCGCCAGTTGAACCGTCGCGTCGAGATCTTCCTGCGCACCTGATCGCGGCTAGATCTGCAGCTGTCGCTGCGCCGGACGCGCGTCCGGCGTGGTCGCCATGAACTGCAGGTGGATCTCCTCGCCCAGCCGGGTCAGTTTTTTCATCGCGTCCTGCAGCCAGCTTTCCAATCCGCCGGAAATGACCTCGTCGATGCGCGCGTATCTTGCCTGCGCCGCCAGTGCGCCGGCCTGGCGCGCGACTTCCAGCGATTCGCTGCCGAGCAGGGTGCGCAACACGTCGTGGATCGCGCCCAGGCAGGTCTGCAGCGAGCGCGGGTTGTCGTCGTTGAGCAGCATCAGCGCGATGACGTTGGCCGGGCTGACCGATTCGCGATACATGCGGCGGTAGGTCTCGAACGCCGACAGCGATTGCAACAGCGCGCTCCACTGGAAGTACTGCACGGCATCGCGCGCTTCGCCGGACTCGGGCAGGTCGCTGTCGCTGCCGGTGATGTCGAGCAGGCGGATCGCCCAGTCGGCGCGTTCGATGAAGGCGCCCATCTGCAGGAAGTGATAGCCCTCGCCACGGCCGAGCGTGCCGATGGTGACGCCACGGAACGAGGCCGAACGGCTCTTGACCCATTCCAGCGTATTGCTGAGGCCGTCACGCCGCAGGCGGTCGGCATCCAGGCTGCGGATCTCCAGCCAGGAGGTGTTGAGGTCCTCGTACATTTCAGAGGTGATCGCAACGCGTTGCGCGCGTGCGTTCTCGCGTGCCGCGCGCATGCAGCTGTAGATCGACGCCGGGTTGTCCGGCGACAGCAGCATGTGGCGGACCACGCCGTCGGCATCGATGCTGTCGTGCTGGCGCAGGAACGCCGGCGCGGCGCCCAGTGCGTCGAGCGCGCGCCGCCACGGTCCGGCGGCGGCCTTGTTGCGGTCCAGTCGCTCGGGCAGCATCGAGATGCGCTGCGCGACGTCGAGCAGGCGCGCGGTGTTCTCGGCGCGCTCCATGTTGCGCGCGACCCAGTACAGGTCGTTGGCGGTGCGGCACAGCATCAGGCCAGCCCTCCATCGGATTCCAGTACCCAGGTGTCCTTGGTGCCGCCGCCCTGCGAGGAGTTGACCACCAGCGAGCCTTCGCGCAACGCGACGCGGGTCAGGCCACCCGGGATCACGTGGATGCGCTTGCCGCTGAGCACGTACGGCCGCAGGTCGATGTGCCGCGGCGCCAGCCCGCTCTCGACGAAGGTGGGACAGGTCGACAGCGACAGCGTGGGCTGGGCGATGTAGTTGTCGGGATTGGCGAGGATGCGTCCGCGGAACTCCTCGATTTCCGCACGCGTCGAGGCCGGTCCGACCAGCATGCCGTAGCCGCCGGCGCCATGGACTTCCTTGACCACCAGCTCCGGCAGATGGTCGAGCGCGTACTTGAGGTCGTCGGCCTTGCGCAGTTGCCAGGTCGGCACGTTGTGCAGGATCGGCTCCTCGCTGAGGTAGTAGCGGATCATGTCGGGCACGTACGGATACACCGACTTGTCGTCGCCGACACCGGTGCCTGGTGCGTTGGCCAGGGTCACGTTGCCGGCCCGGTAGGCGCCGAACAGGCCGGGCACGCCCAGCAGGGATTCCGGGCGGAATACCTCGGGATCGAGGAAGTCGTCGTTGATGCGGCGGTAGATCACGTGCACGCGCTGTGGGCCGCGCGTGGTGTGCGCGTAGACCATGTCGTCGCGCACGAACAGGTCCGCGCCCTCGACCAGTTCCACACCCATCTGCTGGGCCAGGAACGCATGCTCGAAATAGGCCGAGTTGCCCGCGCCCGGTGTCAGCACCGCGACCGTCGGATTGTCGATGCCCGCCGGTGCGGCCTGGCTGAGGATTTCCAGCAGCGCATCGGGATAGCGTTCCACCGGCGCGATCTGCTGGCGTGCGAACAGCTCCGGGATCAGCCGCGCCATCATCCTGCGGTTTTCCAACATGTAGGACACGCCGGAGGCGACGCGTAGGTTGTCCTCCAGCACGTAGTACTCGCCATCGCCGGCGCGCACCAGGTCGATACCGGAGATATGCGAATAGACGTCGGCGGCGACCCTGAGCCCCTGCATTTCCTTGCGGTACTCGCTGTTGCCGAGCACCAGTTCGACCGGAATGCGTTTGTCGCGCAGGATGCGCTGGTCGCCATAGATGTCGCCCAGGAACAGGTTCAGCGCATGCACGCGCTGGCGCAGTCCGGCTTCGAGCATGCGCCACTCGGACGCGGGCAGGATGCGCGGTACCAGGTCGAACGGGATCAGCCGTTCGTTGCCCGATTCCTCGCCATAGACCGAGAACGTGATGCCGACGCGGTGGAACGAGATCTCCGCCTCGCGTCGCTTGTGCGCGACCTGCTCATCGGGTGTACGTCTCAGCCAGTCGTCGAAGGCGTGGTAATGCGGGCGGCAGTTGCCGTCCGCTGCGTGCATCTCGTCGTAGCAATCCTGCATGTCGGGGCCTGCGTGGGGTGGGCCAGTCCTGCAGCCACAGATAGCACACGATCAGGGCCCGCAAAAGATGTTGCGGCGCATCAGCCGATTGCCTACAGTCCAATGGATCGGGCCTGTCGATGGATCGGGCCCCGGACGGGGCCGCGGCGAACGTGTCGGTGGTGACTGCCCCGCAGCTAACACGAGTACGCGCCGAGTCAGCAAGTCCTGAGCCAGCAAGCCCTGCACCGACGAGCCCTGGTCCAACCCGCCCGCAAAAGGAAACGGGCCGCGATGCGGCCCGTTCCCGATGACGCGATGGCAAGCGGCGAACTTACAGCTTCGCGGCCTTGCGCAGCTCTTCGGCCTTGTCGGTCTTTTCCCACGAGAACGCGGTCGCGGTGTGCGACTTGCCGCTGCCGTCGGTGTAGCTGAATTCCTTCGGCTTGCGGCCGAAGTGGCCATAGGCCGCGGTCTGCTGGTACATCGGGTGGATCAGGTCGAGCATCTGGATGATGCCGTACGGGCGCAGGTCGAAATGCTTGCGGATCAGCTTTTCGATCTTGTCGTCGCTGATCTTGCCGGTGCCGAACGTGGTGACCGAGATCGACGTCGGCTCGGCCACGCCGATGGCGTAGGAGACCTGCACTTCGCAACGGTCGGCCAGGCCGGCGGCCACGACGTTCTTGGCGACATAGCGCGCCGCATAGGCCGCCGAACGGTCGACCTTGGACGGATCCTTGCCCGAGAACGCGCCGCCGCCGTGACGGGCCCAGCCGCCGTAGGTGTCGACGATGATCTTGCGGCCGGTCAGGCCGCAGTCGCCCACGGGGCCACCGATGACGAACTTGCCGGTCGGATTGATGTGGAACTTGGTGCCCTTGTGCAGCCACTTCGCGGGCAGCACCGGCTTGATGATCTCTTCGCGGACGGCCTCGATCAGGTCCTTCTGCTTGATGCCCGGATCGTGCTGGGTCGACAGCACCACCGCGTCGATCGCCGAGACTTCGCCGTTCTCGTAGCGCAGGGTGACCTGGCTCTTGGCGTCCGGACGCAGCCAGGACAGCGGCGAGTTCTTCTTCTTGCGGATCTTGGCCTGCTGCTCGACCAGGCGGTGCGACAGGTGGATCGCCGCCGGCATGTAGCTGTCGGTCTCGTTGGTGGCATAGCCGAACATCAGGCCCTGGTCGCCAGCGCCCATTTCCTCGGGCTTCTTGCGGTCCACGCCCTGGTTGATGTCGGGCGACTGCTTGCCGATCAGGTTCAGCACGCCGCAGGTCGCGCCGTCGAAGCCGACGTCGGAGCTGTTGTAGCCGATGTCGACGATGACCTTGCGGGTCAGGGCTTCCAGGTCGATCCAGGCGCTGGTGGTGATCTCACCGGCGACGATCGCCACGCCGGTCTTGACCATGGTCTCGCAGGCCACGCGCGCGCGCTTGTCCTGGGCCAGGATCGCGTCCAGCACGGCGTCGGAAATCTGGTCGGCGACCTTGTCCGGGTGACCTTCCGAGACGGATTCGGAGGTGAACAGGTAGCTGGACATCGACTATATCCTTGTATTCGGATGAAAAGATGGGTGCAGATGATACACGGGCGCGGCCAAGGGCGCATCTTGCAGGGGGGGATGTTTCACGCAGGTTAAGCGATCCGCGACAGGCCTGTCGCCGGGCCGCTACGGGCGGGCCACAGGCCGCACACGGACCGCCCGCGGAACGCCGGCCGGGCCGTGGCTGTCATCGCGGCGCCGCAATTCCGCCATCGGGCTGTCGCGAGCGCGCAGCACACTGCCGCCGACCCGGCAGAGGTGGAATGGACATGCTCCAGCTCGAAGAACGCCTGCAACAGCGCTACCCGCACTGGTTCCGCGGGCGTCGCGAACGCATCGCGCGGCCCTTGCTGCGCACGCTGGGGCGCTGGTCGGGGCTGGCGGCGGTGGCGTCGTTCCTGGCCGGCCATGCGCATCTGCGCGACCTGGAGTTCGTCGCCGCGGCGCTGCGCCACATGCAGGTGCGCTATGACGTCGAGGGGGGCGGCATCGATCGCATTCCCGCCAGCGGACGCGTGCTGATCGTCGCCAACCACCCCTCCGGCGCGCTCGATGCGCTGTCGCTGCTCGACTGCGTGGGCCGGCGCCGGCAGGACGTGCGGATCATCGCCAACGACATGCTGTCGGCGCTGGCGCCGCTGGCGAACCTGCTGCTGCCGGTGCGGATCTTCGGCGGACGCGCCGATCCCGCGAGCCTGCGCGCGATCCGCGAGGCATTGGCGGCCGGGCAATGCGTGATCGTGTTTCCCGCCGGCGAAGTGTCGCGCATGGGCCTGCGCGGGGTCCGCGACGGGCGCTGGCGCAAGGGCTTCGTGCAACTGGCGCGGGCCACGGATACGCCGGTGCTTCCGATCCGGATCCTCGCGCGCAACTCGATGTGGTTCTACGGCGCCTCGGCGCTGTACAAGCCGGCCGCGACCGTCTTGCTGGCGCGCGAGATGTTCGCGCGTCGCGAGCGGCGGCTGCGCCTGCGGATCGGAGATGCGCTGCCGCTGCAGGCGATGGCGCCGGCCGTGGCCCTGCGACGGGTCCGGCAGACGCTGTACGCGCTGGGGCGAGATGGCGGCCCGTCCCGCATCGCGACGCCGGTCGACGATGCCGCCGGCCGGGTCGCCGAACCCCTGGCGGACGCCGTTGACGTTGCATCGATGCAGACGGCGCTGTCGGACACGCAATGCCTGGGACGCACCGTCGATGGCATCGAGATCCGCCTGCTGTCGATGCCCGGCGACAGTCCGCTGCTGCAGGAGATCGGCCGCCTGCGCGAACTGACCTTCCGCCAGGTGGGCGAAGGCACGGGGCGCAGCCGCGACCTCGATCGCTTCGACGCGCATTACGATCACATTCTCTTATGGGACCCTGCCTCGCAGCGCATTGCCGGCGCGTATCGGGTCGCGCGCGGCGCGCCGGTCCTGGCCCGGCACGGCCTGCAGGGTCTCTACACGGCCTCGCTGTTCCGCTATGCCGACGATGCGGTGCCGCGCCTGGCCCAGGGCATGGAGCTCGGTCGCAGTTTCGTCGTGCCCGATTACTGGGGCAGCCGCAGCCTCGACTACCTGTGGCAGGGCATCGGCGCCTACCTGCGGCGCTGGCCGCGCGTCCGCTACCTGTACGGCGCGGTCTCGATCAGCGCGGCGCTGCCGTTGCCGGCGCGAGAACAACTGGTGGCGTACTACTCCCACTATTACGGCGCCCGCTTCGACGACGCGCACGATGAGGGTGCCGATGCGCGCGCTGCCGGTGATGCAGGCAGCGGTGTCGGCGACGATGACGGCGAGACGATGGCGGTGTCGCTGCGGCCGTTCCAGTACTTCGCGGCGCCGCCAAGCTTCGGGACGCTCGATGCCGAGACCGCCTTCCGCGTGCTGCGCCAGAACCTCAGCGCGCTGGGCAGTGCCGTGCCCACGCTCTACAAGCAGTACACCGAACTTTGCGAGCCGGGTGGCGCGCGCTTCCTGGCGTTCGGCGTCGACCCGGATTTCGGCGATTCGATCGATGGCCTGATCGAAGTGGACCTGCAGCGGATGCAGCCCAGGAAACGCGCGCGTTACCTGCAGCCCTCTGCGACGACGCCAGTGCCGGCGTCGGGTCAGGGTGGGCTGCGCGCGACCGCCAACGTGGACACCGACAACGGGGAGGTGGTGGCATGAGCATGTCGACCAGCAACAAGACGGGACCGATGCGGCGCGCGGTCTTCGTCTCCGATATCCATCTGGGCTCCAAGCACTGCCATGCCGCCGAGCTCGCCGATTTTCTCGCCAACGTGCGCTGTCGCCAACTGTACCTGGTCGGCGACATCGTCGACCTGTGGTGGATGGCACAGCGACGCGCGCGCTGGGACGCCGCACATAACCGTGTGTTCGAGGCCCTGCACGCGCAGCACCGTGCCGGTACCGAGATCATCTACGTGCCCGGCAACCACGACCGCGCGATCCGGCGTTTCTGCGGCCTGATGATGCCGGCCATGCAACTGCGTCGACGCGCAATCCACGTCACCGCCGACGGCCGCCGCCTGCTGGTGACGCATGGCGACGACTACGACGCGATCACCCATTTCGGCGGCTTGCAGGAGCGGTTCGGCGACTGGCTGTACTACCGCATCCTGACCGGCAACCGCGTCTTCAATGACGTGCGGCGGCGCCTGGGCATGCGGTACTGGTCGCTGTCGGAATTCCTGAAGCGGCGCAGCGGCGCGGCCGAGCGCTACATCGAACGTTTCGTGCAGGCCGGGCTGGACGACGTGCGGCGGCGCGGGCTGGACGGCATCGTCTGCGGACATATCCATCGTTCGGCGCTGTTGCAGCGCGATGGCCTGGTCTACGCCAACGACGGCGACTGGGTCGAAAGCCTGACCGCACTGGTCGAGGAGCCCGACGGTGCGCTGCGCCTGCTGTCGCATCGGGGCGAAGTCCTGGCCGAGGTCGCGCCGCGGCTGCGGCTGGTGACCTTGAAAGGAGTGACCTGCGACGGGGTAACGCGCGCGGCTTGATGCGCGTCGCCTGACTCCCCCGCGTCGCCCCGCCACGCGTCCAGTGCGTGCGCGGCGCCTGCTAGCATCCGCGCATGGATTCGATCACACAGATTCTGCTGGGCGCTTCGGTGGCCGCGGCGATCGCGCCACCCGGTCATCGCCGGGCGGCCCTGCTGGCCGGTGCTGCGCTGGGGACGGTGCCCGACCTGGACGGCCTGGTCATCGCGCTGTTCACCGACGATCCGGTCGCGCGCATGACGCTGCACCGGGGCATCAGCCATTCGCTCTTGGCCCTTCCATTGCTGGGCTGGATGCTGTGGTGGCTGTTCCGCCGTCGCGGCAAACGCGTGGCGGCGTCGCCGTGGCGCTGGTTCTGGGCCATCCAGCTCGCGTTGCTGACGCATCCGCTGCTCGATGCGTTCACGGTCTATGGGACCCAGTTGCTGTGGCCGATCCCGCTGCATCCGGCGATGTGGTCGAGTGTGTTCATCATCGATCCCCTGTACACGCTGTGGTTGCTGATCGGTGTCGTCGTAGCCGCGGTGGCCGGCCCGAAGCCGGGCGCGCAGCGGGCGTTGATGGTCGGCCTTGTCCTCAGCACCGGCTATCTCGGCTGGTCGCTGGTCGCCAAGTCGCTGGTCGAGCGCGAGGCCGGACGTTCGCTGGCCGCGATCGGCCTGCAGGACGCGCCGCGCTTCTCGGTGCCGATGCCGTTCAATACGCTGCTGTGGCGGGTCGTGGCGATGACGCCGGATGGTTACGTCGAAGGCGAACATTCGCTGGCGGCCGACCGGCAACCGATGGTGTTCCGCGCCTACCGGTCCGATATGGACGCGTGGCGTGCGGTCGAGGCGTATCCGGCGGTGCAGCGCCTGCAATGGTTCAACCGCGGCTTCATGAAGGTCCAGCAGCGCGACGGCCAACTGGTGCTCAGCGACCTGCGCATGGGCTCGGAGCCCGATTACAGCTTCAACTTCGCCGTGGCCTCGCGCGAAGGCGCGGCATGGCGGCCGGTCACGCCAACGCAGCTGTCGTGGCCGTGGACGGCGACACAGCGGTTGCCCCAGATGTGGCAGCGGATCTGGCACGAGCCCGACCGCCTTGCCGGCGAGCAGGCGGCGCCCTAGGCGCCCCGCTCAGTACACCGTCGCGCGCGCCTGGACGAACGAATAGAAGAACACCGCGTCGGGATCGTTCTGGACGTCGTGGATCTCCTGGCGCATGCCCGACACGGTGTCTTCGCTGACCGCGCCGGCTTCAAGCAGTTGCCCTGCGGCCGACAACAGCAGCTCTTCCCAAAACGCGATCATGGTCTTGCGACGCGCGGGTTCGCGGTTGTCCAAGTGCAGCGTCTTGATCGTCGTGCTGACATCGCGGAAGCCGCCGGCCAGCAGCAGGTTGCCGAGCTTGGCGCCGACGAAGGGATCGCCGCCATGGTCGTATTGGAAATCGTTGAATGCCATCCAGTAGCGCCAGACATTGGGCGAATACGGATGCAGCAGGAACGAGGCGTTCATGACCTCGGTGATGTAGACCGGCGAGCCCGGTGCCAGCACGCGACGCACTTCGCTGAGGACGCGCGCCGGCGAGGGCACGTGTTCGAGTACCCAGCACAGGAACGCGGCATCGAACGCGCGCGGCTGGAACGGGAGGTTGCCGGCATCGGCCTGCTGCAGCGTGTAGCGCTCCCGGCACCAGGGCAGGCGATCCAGGTTGTCGTGCGCCGCGGCGAGCTGCGCCTCGCTGAGATCCACGCCGGTGACGTGGAGGTCGGGGAAACGCCGCAGCAGGATCTCGGTCTGCGCGCCGACGCCACTGCCGACTTCCAGCAGGCGTTGCGCGCCGGTGTAGTCGATCTGGCTGAACAAGGTCGCTTCGAGCAGGCGTGCCTGCTTGATCAACCGGGTCTGTTCAGTGCCGGAAAAGCCATGCAGATAGGTCGGCGAGGTCATCGGGACACCTGGGTCGTGGGGTGTGATGGGTGCGATGCGCGGCGGCATCGGCAGCAGGCGTTCATGCGGCCACCGACCACGCGGGCGCCACGCCGGCGACCAGGGCGTCGAAGTAGTCGCGGGTCAGATCGATCTGCGCCTGTGCGCTGTCGGCGCGGTTGACCACGGCGCGGAAGGCGTCGCGCTGCTCGCTGGAATGCTCGGGCCGGTCCTTCGCATACCAGCCCAGGTGCTTGCGGGCGATGCGTACGCCCGAGACTTCGCCGTAGAACGCGTGCAGCGCCTGCAGGTGGCCCAGCAGGATGTCGCGGATCTCCGCCAGCGAAGGCGGCGGCAGTTCCTGGCCATGGGCCAGGAAATGCGCGACCTCGCGGAAGATCCAGGGGCGTCCCTGCGCGGCGCGTCCGATCATCACCGCATCGGCGCCGGTCTGCTGCAGCACCTGCAGCGCCTTGCGCGGCGAGTCGATGTCGCCATTGGCGATCACCGGGATAGACAGCGCCTGCTTGATCGCCGCGATGGTGTCGTATTCGGCGGTGCCGGTGTATTGCTGGTCGCGGGTGCGGCCATGCACGGCCAGTGCGGCGATGCCGGCATCTTCCGCGATGCGCGCGATCGCCGGCGCGTTGCGCTGGTCGTGGTCCCAGCCGGTGCGGATCTTCAGCGTCACCGGGACATCGACCGCGTTGACGACCGCATGCAGGATGCGTGCGACCAGGGCTTCGTCCTGCATCAGTGCGGAGCCGGCCCAGGCATTGCAGACCTTCTTGGCGGGGCAGCCCATGTTGATGTCGATCAACTGCGCGCCATGGTCGGCGTTGTGGCGCGCGGCATCGGCCATCACCGCGGGCACGGTGCCGGCGATCTGAACGCTGACAGGGTCGGGCTCGCCGACATGGTCCATGCGCCGCAGCGATTTCTCGGTCTTCCAGAAACGCGGATCGCTGGTCGTCATCTCCGAGACCGCAAGTCCGGCACCCAGTTGCTTGCACAGCAGGCGGAACGGCTTGTCGGTGACCCCCGCCATCGGGGCGAGGATCACCCGGGGCGCAATGCTGTGGGGGCCGATCTGCATGCACGCATTCTAGGCCTGTCGAGGGCTGTCGTCTGTCAGCACGCCGTCCGCATCACGTCTGCCGTCAGCCTGCGTTGCGCAGGCCTGCCGTGAGGGGGGAGCTGAAAGGAGTCAGCCGAAAGGGAGCTGGCGACGCCATGGCCCCGCATCCCCGCTTGCCGGGCGCGGGCGTTCAGTCCCGGCCGTAGCGCGCCAGCACCTGGGCCTGCGTGGGCATCGACGCCGCGCCGCCGCGGCGTTCGGTCGACAGCGCCGCGAAGCGGATCGCGAAGCGCAGGTGGTCGGCGAAGATCGTGTTCGGGGTATGCGACAGCGAGGCCGCCAGCGCGCCATTGAAGGCGTCGCCGGCACCGGTGGTGTCGATCGCCTCGGCCGCTTCCGCCGGCAGGCGATAGCCGTCGCTGACATCGCCCCGGGTCTTGTCGGCGCGATGGGAGACGAAGACCCCGGCCGCGCCCAGCGTGATGACGACCGTACCGCGTGGCAGCAGCGTGCGGCACAGTCGCTGCAGGCGGCTGTCGTCGCTGGTGGCGATGGTGTCGGGGTCGATGCGCTCGCTGGTGTGGCGGGCGAGCAGGGCGGCGAACTCGGTCTCGTTGGGGGTCAGCACGTCGGTGACCGCGAGCAGTTCGCGCAGGCAGTCGGCATTGGCCGGTGCCGGGTTCAGCATGGTCTTGATGCCGGCCGCGCGCGCCAGCCGCATCGCTTCTAGCACGCAGGGCAGCGGCGATTCGAGCTGCGCCAGCACGACCTTGGCGGTCGCGATGGCCTGGCCCTGTGCGGCGACGTGGCTGTCGCTCAGTTCGGCGTTGGCGCCGGCGCCGATGACGATGGTGTTGCGGCCGGCGTCGTCGACATAGATGCCGGCAGTGCCGGTCGGTGCGGTCGCCGCCAGCGCACGCAGGTCGATGCCGTCGCGGATGGACAGCTCGCGGGCGATGTCGCCAGCCGCATCGTTGCCAAGCGCGCAGACGAACACCGTCTTCGCGCCCGCGCGGACCGCTGCCGTGGCCTGGTTGAAGCCCTTGCCGCCCGGACCCGTCTGGTAGCGACCCTGCAGCGTCTCGCCGGCACGCGGCAGCGCGCTGCTGTGCCAGACATGGTCGAGATTGAACGAGCCGACGACGACGACTCCGGAATGCACGATGTTCACCAGCGATCCTGGACGGCTAGGCGCCGAGATTGGTCAAGACGCCGGCGATGGTCGCGGTCATCAAGGTGGCGATGGTGCCGCCGAGCACGGCACGCAGGCCGAAGCGCGCGAGGTCCTTGCGGCGCTCGGGCGCCAGTCCGCCGATGCCGCCGATCTGGATCGCGATCGAGCTGAAGTTGGCAAAGCCGCACAGCGCATAGGTCGCGATCAGGCGACCCTGTTCGCTGAGCACGACGCCATCGACGCGGCCGTTGACGATGTCGGCCAGCTGCAGATACGCCACGAACTCGTTGATGACGACCTTCTGTCCGATCAGCGAGCCGACGACGTTCGCGTCCTGCCACGGCGTACCGATGACCCAGGCGATCGGTGCCAGCACGTAGCCGAAGATCGTCGACAGGTTGGTCGGCTTGCCCAGCGCGGCCTGCGCGCCGGTGATCTCGCCCAGCCAGGTCAGCGGCGCGTTGATCATCGCGATCAGCGCAATGAAAGCCAGCAGCATCGCGCCGATGTTCAGCGCCAGGCGCAGACCGTCGCCGGCACCGGCCGCGGCGGCGTCGATGATGTTGCTGGAGGTCTTCTCGACTTCCATCTTCACGGTGCCGCGGGTCAGCGGCTCGCCGGTTTCCGGGATCAGGATCTTGGCGATGACCAGCGTCGCCGGTGCGGCCATGATCGACGCGGCCAGCAGGTGCTTGGCGTAGAACGCCTGTTCTTCCGGGTTGCCGCCGCCGAGCATGCCGACATAGGCGGCCAGCACGCCGCCGGCGATATGCGCCATGCCGCCGATCATCATCGTGATCAGCTCGGATTCGGTCATCCGGGAAATGTACGGGCGTACCGTCAGCGGGGCCTCGGTCTGGCCGATGAAGACGCTGGCGCAGACGCTGGTGGTTTCGGCGCCGGACACGCGCATGACCTTGGTGATCGCCAGCGCCATGATGCGGACAATGAGTTGCATGATGCCCAGGTGGTACATCACGCCCATCAGCGCGGCGAAGAAGATGATCGTCGGCAGCACCTGGAACGCGAAGATGAAGCCGTAGGTCTCGACATTCATCAGTCCGCCGAAGATGAATTCGGAACCGGCGTTGACGAAGCTCAGGATCTTCACGAAGCCGTGGCCGAGCCAGTCGAAGACGTCGCGGCCGCCGGGGACCAGCAGCACCAGCGAGGCGAACGCGATCTGCAGGCTGATGCCGATGCCGACCAGCTTCCAGTCGACGCGCCCCTTGTTGTTGGAGAACAGCCAAGTGATGCCGATCAACACCGCCAAACCGAACAGGCCGAAGCCGACCCGCGTCAAACCATCCATCGTGTTCCCCGTCGCAAAGCAAAGATGACCGCGCAGGCGGTTGCGGCTCGCAGCCTAGAGCAGCGACCTGCCCGGGGCAACCCGCGGGCCGCCGTGGGCGCCGCCCGGTCAGATATCGCGCGCGTTGATGCGGCCACGGCCGTCGCGCTTGGCCTGCTGCAGGCGCCGGTCCGCGCAACCCAACAGGGTGGAGGCATCGGCGCCGTCCTGCGGGAACGCCGCCAGCCCGGCGCTGAACCCCAGTTTGAAGGACTCGGTGCCGCGTTCAGGATGGAAGGGCTGCTGGCCCAGGTTGCGGCGCGCCCGGTCCAGCCGCTCCCAGGCGCTGCCGATGGGGCCCTGCAGCAGGATCACGAACTCCTGTCCGCCGATCCGCGCGATCTGCTCGTGCTCGTCCAGCACCTCGCTGAGGAAGGCCGAAATATGCCGGATCGCGCGATCGCCGCTGCGGTGGCCGCACAGGTCGTTGATGCGCTTGAAGTGATCGAGGTCGATCAGGGCCATCGTCACCGTGTGGCCATTGGCGCGCGCGGCGTCGAACAGTCGCGGGATGTGCTGCAGCAGCCAGGCCCGGTTGGGCAAGCCGGTCAGGCCGTCGCGTCCGGACTGCAGGATCAGCCGCTGCATGCGGTAGACGATCGCGCAGGTCAGCAGCGTCGTCATCAACAGCAGGATCAGGCGCTGGATCTGGCCGCCGGTCGACACCGTGCCATAGTCGATCGAGGCTAGGGCTTCCGGGCTGCTGCGGATCAGGGTCGCGGCCACGATCGCGTACTGCAGGATCGCCATGCCGCCGACATACAAGGTCAGCCGGCCGTCGTTGCGCAGCGCGGTGACCATGATCGCGATCGCATACAGGCACCAGACGACGATGCTGTTGAGGCCGGCGGCCGGGTCGTGCCAGGCCATCAGGGCCAGCACCACGGTGGTCGCGCTGACATCGTAGGTGCCGGTCGCGTAGGGCAGCCAGCGATGCCTGCGATGATCCCGTGCCAGCACCAGCCAGACCTGCGCGATGATGTTGACCAGCACCGCCATGCCGAGCCCGATCAGGGTTTCGGTCGAGCCCGCGCCACCGAGGCTTGCGGTCAGCGGCAACAACAGGATCAGCCCCGACAGCACCGCGCGAATTTTGGCGACCAGCAGTTCGCCGCCGGCGCCATGCTCGAGCATCACTTCGTCCGGGCGTGCCCACAGCGTTGCGATCACGCCATTGCGCAGGTACTGCCGATGCATGCGGTCAAGGCCGGTTGCGGGAAAGACGACAGCATAACGCGCCGGCAAAACCACGGCCGGAGGGCCTGGAGGCGGGCAGGGCGGCGGCTGCGGGTGGGCATGGGCGGCAGGCCGGCCCGGTCAGTGGCGCCGCGACGATCGCCTACACTGCGCGGACTTCCCAGATCGTCGCGGAGCGTTGCATGCAATATCGTCGCCTTGGTTCTTCCGGCCTGAAGCTGTCGGCGCTGTCGTTCGGGGCGTGGGTGACCTTCGGGACCCAGGTCGGACGCGGCCAGGCGCGCGAGCTCATCGCCGCCGCCTGGGATCATGGCATCAACTTCTTCGACAATGCCGAGGGTTACGCCAACGGCGAGGCCGAGCGCGTGATGGGCGACGTCATCGCCGACCTGCGGTTGCCGCGCGATGGCTACTGCGTGTCCAGCAAGGTCTACTTCGGTGCGGCGCAGTCGCCGCAACCGACCCAGAAGGGCCTGTCGCGCAAGCATGTACACGACGCCTGCCATGCCGCGCTCAAGCGCCTTCGCGTGGATCATCTGGACCTTTATTACTGTCACCGCCCCGATGCCGACACGCCGATCGCGGAAACGGTGTGGGCGATGGACACGCTGATCCGGCAGGGCAAGGTGCTGTACTGGGGTACCTCGGAATGGCCGGCGACGGCGATCCGCGAGGCCGCGCAGATCGCCCGCACGCACCACCTGCATGGTCCGACGATGGAGCAGCCGCAGTACAACCTGCTGCATCGCGAACGCGTGGAACTGGAGTACGCGCCGCTGTATGCCGAGATCGGGCTGGGCACGACGATCTGGTCACCGTTGGCCTCCGGCCTGCTGACCGGCAAGTACAATGACGGCATCCCGGCCGACAGCCGCCTCGGTCATCCCGACCATGCCTGGCTGCAGGCGATGGTGGTCGGCGACGGCAAGGCCGGGCGTCTCGACAAGGCGCGCAGGTTCACTGCACTTGCTGCCGAGCTGGGCGTCGCTCCGGCGCCGCTGGCGATCGCCTGGTGCCTGACCAACCCGCACGTGTCCTCTGTGCTGCTGGGCGCCAGCCGGGTGCCGCAGCTGCTTGAAAACCTGGAGGCGCTGGCCGTGCTGGACCGGCTGTCGGGCACCGACTGGCGCCGGCTGGAAGCTGCGACCTGCTAAGGGCTTGGCACTTCCTGCCTGGCGTGCCTCGCTTAAAAGTTTTCCTCCCTGGAGCTTGGGCACAGGTCTGCCAGAGCACTAAATGCGTGATCTGCAGTGGCCGCGGGCTGCGGCCTCTCTTGCCCCAACTCCGAAGACCTCGGCCTAGCCGACATCAGTGCGTCGTCTCGGCCGGGGATTGCGGAGAGCGGGCCATGGAGGGCTGACCGAGCCGAGGAGCAAGCCCTGGACGAGGCGACGCGGGCTCCGAAGCCGACAACGTTTCTGCTTTGCTTCGCTTGGAAGAGAGAAAGTGCGAAAGCCGGATCGCCGGTGCTGGACTTGCAGCGACGTGTCGGGCTGCAGCTGCTTTTCCCTCGGTCAGGGCATCCTGCCCTGACTCGGGCGCACGCCTCCGCCCGCCCCGTCAATGCCGCGAGCGTCAGGATTGAGGCGTTGTCAGGTCTTTAGCACCTGCCTTCGCCGGCGAAGACATCGGCCCACCCGGCATCAGAGCGTCGCCTTGGCCGAGGATTGCGGAAAGCGGGCCAAGGATGGCCCGCGGCGGTGAGTTAGCCATGGGTGAGCAGGGCTGCTTGCGCGGCCCTGCCGCGCAGCCCCTGCGAACGCCCGGCGTGCTTCGCCGGGCCGGACCGCATAGCGGCACGGGCTGACCGAGCCGAGCAACAAACCCTGGATGGGGCGACGTGCATTCCGAAGTCGGCGGCCTGCAGGTCACGACATCGATACACGACACTCCGCTCGCCTTGGAGAAGAATCTACGGTTCTTCATCGCACTTTGCTGCAATTGGGGCTTGACAGTTAAATGAGAATCATTAGCATCGATGATCCTATCGTGAGGATCCCGCCATGCTCGTCAGCCCCTCCCCGTTCCCGACTACGTTGCGTTCGGTCGATTCCGAGCCTGAACGCGCCCCCGCTGGTCCTGTGACCATCGAGATCGACAGCGTCAGGCTGCTGCAAGGCCAGCGCGAACTGCGCATCCGCCACGGCAACGAGTACTACCGCCTGCGCCACACCCGCAACGACAAGCTGATCCTGACCAAGTAATCCGGTCGTCGCGGCTTCGGAAGCGTGTGTCTTCGCCGGGGCAGGTTGCGCAAGCGGCCTGTTTTTGGCGGATGCGTAATCCCTCTCTCAGAACCAATGCAAGATCTTGCTGCGCTTGCCACCTGGCGCGCGTGCGGTGCTCGGTTGCTCATGTACCTACACGTACATTGCGCTTTCTGCGCTCCACCACGCTCCATTTGGCTGCGCTCGCGACAGATCTTGAACAGGTTCTCAGGCCCGCCCGCCCCCCGGAGCGCCCTTGCGCGCTTGCGGACGCCAGCTGCCTCGCCTTCAACTTGATGATGCGAGTCGACGATGCGTCCATCCCCGCTGTTCCTGGCCCTGAGCCTGTGCCTTGCCCTGTCTGCGTCCCCTCTGGCCGCTGCCGGCAGCGCAGCCGAAGGCCTGCCTACCGACACCACCGGTCCGGCCGCTGACGATGCCGTCGCGGCCGGGGCCCGCGTGGCCGAATTCGACCGCGTGGTGGTGACCGGCACCCGCACCGCTCGCGCGATCGTCGATGTGCCCAGCACCGTGGAGGTCATCACGCGCGAGCAACTGGACGACCAGCTCGTGCGCGACATCAAGGACCTGGTCCGTTACGAGCCGGGCGTCTCGGTCACCTCGACTAGTGGCCGCTTCGGCGCACTGGGAGGCTTCCGCATCCGCGGCCTCGACGCCAACCGCGTGCTGATCCTCAGCGATGGCATCGCGGTGTCCGACAGCTTCAACTTCGGCAGCTATATCAATGCCAATCGCAATTTCGTCGACCTCGACACCCTCAAGCGCGTGGAAATCATGCGCGGTCCTGCCAGCTCGCTGTACGGCTCGGATGCGCTGGGTGGCGTCGTCGCCTATGTCACCAAGGACCCTTCCGATTACCTGGACGCGGGCAAGCTGGCCGCGGGCAAGGATGCCTACTTCGGCCTGAAAGTCGGCTACGAAGGCGACTGGCAGGGCCTGTTCGGTGGCGCGACCCTGGCCTTCGGCGGCGAGCGCTGGAGCGGCATGGTCGCGGCCAGCCATCGCCAGGGCAAGGAAACGGAAAACCAGGGCCGCGTGGAGAGCACCGATGCCACGCGCACCGCCGCCAATCCACAGCGTCGCGATGGCCGCAGCCTGCTGGGCAAGGTCGTCTTCGCGCCCAGTGCCGACCAGCGCCTGCGCCTGACCGTGGATGCCAACGAAGACAATAGTCGCATCGATGCCTATACCGGACGTACCGTGCCGAGCCCGTTCGCGGCAGGCATCCTCGACCAGGTGGGCCGGGACCACCAGACACGCGCACGCGTCTCGCTCGAACATGAGGTCGACGTGCTTGCGTCCGCGTTTGCCGACAGCCTGCGCTGGCAGGTCTACCGCCAGGACAGTGAGACGACGCAGCGCACCACCGAGCTGCGCAGCAACAACACCCGCCGGCTGATGCTGCATAACTTCGACCAGCGCGTGTATGGCCTGCAGGGCATGTTCAACAAGGCGCTTCAGGGCGGTCGTATCGCGCATGCCCTGACCTGGGGTGTCGATGCCTCGTGGACCGAAAGCAAGGAGAAGCGTGACGGCACCTCGACCAACCTGGTCAGTGGCGTGGTCAGTCATCTGGTCGGACAGGATCGGTTTCCGGTCCGCGATTTCCCGATCACCAGGACGACCAAGGTCGGTATCTATGCCCAGGATGAGATGACCTTCGCCGATGGCCGCCTCAGCGTGCTGCCGTCGTTGCGCGTGGACTATTACAAGCTCGATCCGACACTCGACAACATCTTTGCCGAAGACAATCCCGGCGTCGCCGTCGAGGGCATGACCGAAACCAGCGTCTCGCCGAAGCTGGGCGCGATCTGGCGCTTCAATGAGGCATGGTCGCTGTTCGGAAACTATGCACGCGGCTTCCGCGCGCCGCCCTATGGCGACGTCAATGTCGGGTTCACCAACCTGCAGTCGGGCTACACCGTCATCGCCAATCCCGACCTCAAGCCGGAAACCAGCAACGGCTTCGAGCTGGGCCTGCGCTTCTCCGGCGAGGCCGTGTACGCCGGCCTGACGACCTACTACAACACGTATCGCGACTTCATCGAATCCTTCGTCCTGGTCAGTGCACCGCCGCAGACACCGTTGATGGTGTTCCAGTCCCAGAACGTGGCCGATGCCAGGATCTATGGCATCGAATTCAAGGCCGGCGTCGATTTCGGCGCGATCAATCCGGCGTGGGATGGCTTCTCGTTGCGCGCGTCCGTGGCGCATGCGCGCGGTGACGACAAGACCGCCAATGTCCCCCTCAATTCGATCGATCCGTTGCGTGGCACGCTGGGCCTTGCGTACGACCACGACGACTGGGGCGTGGAACTGGTCGGGGCGTTCGCGGCGAAGAAGACGCGTGCCGCGCAGGACAGCTTCTATCGCCCTGCGGGCTATGGCGTGCTGGACCTGTATGCGCACTGGGCCTTCGCGCCGCGCGCGAAGCTCAACGTCGGCCTGCTCAACCTGACCGACAAGACCTGGACCGACTGGGCCGACGTCAACAGCGTGGCGGCGGCCAGTACGGTGCTGGACCGCTACACGCGCCCTGGCCGGTCGCTGTCGGCCAGCCTGTCGGTGGCATGGTGAGCGCCTTGGCGATGTCGGGCCTGTCATCGATTCCGGCCGAGGGTGCATCGGCCACCTCGCGCCTGCCGACGCCGGACCAGCTCGCCCGGCTCGGCGTGGTGCTGTGCCTGTACCGCTGGCAGCCCGGCGGCGAACTGTCGGGGTGGTCGCAGGCGGTGCGCGCGGAGGCCAGCGCGGGTGTGGATAGCGAAGGGCTGCGTGAGAGCCTGTTGTTCTACGATCGCGACGGCCAGTGCTGCTGGCGCCTGTATCTGCTGCCGGACAGCGATTTCCTGGCCTGGGAGCGTCTGCAGGAAACCCTGCCGATCCAGCGCGAGGTCGCGCAGACCGGCAGCGTCGGCGACCGCCTGCTGCGTCGGTTGACCGGTCGCGTTCGCGGCGGGCCCTGGCAGGCCAGCATCCTGCGGCTGCATGCTTTGCGCAACGGCCCGGGCTTCAGCCTGTCGAACGATGCGGTGCTGGCCGCCAGCCTTGGCGCGGTGTCCGCGCTCAGTGCCGCGATGGCGCGACGCATCGCGCAGGATGAGAGTGCCGATGCCGAAGCGCTGTCGGACGACTGCTGCTGCCAGCGCGCGGCGCGGACCGCGCGTGCGGCCGCTGCGCCCAGCGGCAGCGAAGACATCGCCTATCCGTTGATCCGGTTTCACCCACACACACCGACATGAGGGGCGACATGGACGCAGATACCCGGATCCGTTGCGCAGGCCTAACGATCCGCGCCGTGCTGGCGCTGTGCTTGTTCGGCGCCAGCACATTGCCGGCGACGGCAGTCCCCCCGCGCCCTGCCTCTGCAGCGGGCGAAGGTGGCGTACCGGCCTCCGCGCATCCTGCGCCAGACCCGGTCGCTGACCGCAAGGCGATCCTGGCGATGCAGGGCGAGTACACCATCGATTTCGCCTTCGATGAAACCGTGCTGCTGGCGTCTGACTATCAGCGCGCACCGGCCCAGCGTACCGGCGGCGACGAGGTGGTGATCGTGCTCGAGGACACGCCGACCAAGGTAGTGCTGCAGCATCTGCTGCTGGATGTGAAAAGCGGACACGTCACCAAGCATTGGCGGCAGGACTGGATGTACCAGGCGCGCCAGCGCTGGGAGTTCGCCTCCGACCAGACCTGGCGCGTGCGCGATATCCCGGCGGACCTGGTGGCCGGTGCCTGGACCCAGTGCGTCTATGAAGTCAGCGACGCGCCGCGGTATTGCGGCACGGGCCGATGGCGCCACGAGAACGGCATTTCGACCTGGACGTCGGACAGCGACTGGCGACCGCTGCCGCGCCGCGAATACACCAAGCGCAGCGATTACAACGCGGTCGCGGCGGTCAATCGGCATACCATCGTGCCGGCGGGATGGACGCATGAGCAGGACAACGCCAAGGTGGTCCGCGACGCGACGGGGACGCCGCTGCGCGGCATCGCGCGCGAGTCGGGGTTCAACGATTACCGGCGCACCGACAGCATCGACTTCGCGCCCGCGTACGCGTACTGGAAAGCGACCAGCGACTACTGGGCGCGCATTCGCGCGCGTTGGGATGCGCGCCTGTCGCAGGCGCGGGGGTTGCGCCTGAAGACCAAGGTCGACGGCATGGAGCTGATCATTCCATTATTCACGCAGGCTCAGGACATCCAGTCCGGAAAGACCGTCACCGACGCCGAGATCGACGCGGTCTTCGCGCAATGGGTCGAACCCGCACTGGGGGCCGATCCCGCCCGGCCTTGAATGGCGACGCCGTCGACCACGGCATGAGGATGTGCGCTCAGAACCTGTTTACGATCTGTCGCGAGCGCCGGCAGCTGGCGTGTGGTGGAGCGCAGAAAGCGCAGTGTATGTGCGGATACATGAGCATTTCGAGCACCGCACCCGCGCCAGATGGCAAGCGCAGCAAGATCGCAAACAGGTTCTCAGGCGATCGCGGGCGGCGGTAGCGGCGGAGCAGGCGGCGCCGGGGGCACGGCCGGCGCCATCGACGAGGGCGCGCGTGGCGGGGCCGGAGGGGCTGGCAGCGCTTTCTGCGCGGCGGGAGGCGCAGGCGCGGCGGGCGGAGCGGGCGGCATCGGCGGCCAGGTCATCGCCTTCGGCACCGCGACCCTGGCCTGGCCCTGTTTGCGGTCGCGCAGGTAGTCGACGGCGACCCGGCTGCCTTCCTGCTTGTCGCGCAGCACGTCCATGACTTGCTTGGGCGTGCCGACGGTCCTGCCGTCCGCACGCAGGATCACGTCGCCGGCCTGCAGGCCGTCCAGTTCGCCGGTCGACAGCACCAGCACGCCCTTGTCGGTGCCGAAGTAACGGCCCAACTGGCGGTCGACGGACGCAAGGTTCAATCCGTTCCAGCGGAACGCCGACAGCAGGCGCGGCACTTCGCCGCTGTTGATGCGGCTGATCTCCTGCTGGATTTCCGGGGTGATGCCGGTCAATGCATCCATGTCGATGCTGACGGGGGCGCCGACGCTACGGTTGATGACGATCCGGCCGTTGTCCATCTTCACCGTGCCATCGACGTCGTTGCCGAAGACCATCAGGCCGGGATGGCGGCTGGGTGTGACGTCGAGGCTGGCCGCGCGGCCATCGCGCAGGTAACCGAGCTTGACCGGACGTTCCATCGCCGTGCCGCCGAGCAGCTTGCGGGCGTTGTCGACGCGCAACTGGCCGGTCGCGCCGAGGATCTGGCTGCCGTTGATCGAAACCAGCCGGTCGCCGCCGCGCAGCCCCGCTTTCGCAGCGGCACCGTCAGGCGTCACGCCGCTGATGCGGACGCCAGGCTGTCCATCCGCACCCAGCACCACGCCCAGCACCGGTCGATCGCTGACGTGTCGCATCTGCACGCGCGATGCGGCGTGCTGCGCCGGCTGCCCGCGCGACAGTTCGGCGACGCGCGCGGCGGCGCGTTGCAGTTCGGCGCGAGCCTGCGCCAAAGCCTGTTGATGGGTCGCCTGCGTGCCGGCGGGCGTCGCGTTGGCCATGCCCGGTGCGGCGAGCAGGGTCGCCAGCGCCATCGACAACAGCGTGTGGGACATCGATCGGGTGTTCATGGTGATCTCGGGGCTGGAAGAGGGAGAGTGCTGGGTGAGCCGTAAGCGGCATCAATCGACATAGACCAGGGCTGCGTCGAACGCCGAGCCCTGCGACGACAGCCAGCGCTGCTGGCTCTCGAAGCCGGTCAGCAGGCGCAGATCGTCGACGCGCTGCTGCCACAGCGAGCGTTGCTGCTCCGGTGACAGCTCGGGTTGCATCAACGCGGCATCGATCGTGGCCAGCCTTGTTTCCAGTTCGCCTGCCAGCGCGGCGGCGGTGCCACTGGCCATGCGGTCGTCGCTGGCGACGCGCAGCACGGCCTCCAGTTGCGCGGACTGTGCGTACAGCTGTTCAAGCGACGGGTTGGCCGGGGATGCATCGGGGGAAGGTGTCGATGCCAGCGGCGCGTCGGTGACCTCGCCGGGGCCGCGCAGTTGCCAGGGCAGCGCGACCGCGAGCGCCAGTACGGCCGCCGAGGCCATCCACCATGGCCAGCGCCGGTGCGGCGAAGTCATCGCTGAAACGGGCGCTGCAGCCTCCAGGCGCGCGCTGAGGCGCTGCCAGCCATTGGGCGGCGGCGTCTCCAGCGGCAGCCCGGCGAGCCGCTGCGACCATTGGCCGCGAGCGTCGGGGGTGCCGGTGTCGGGAAGGGCGCGGTCAGGCATGGATCGCCTCCGGTGGCATGTGGTTCGCAGGTTCGAGCAGGTCGCGCAGGCGACGGGTGCCGCGGCTGACCTGGGATTTGGAAAAACTGGGGGTGCGTTGCATCAGCTCGGCGATCTCTTCATGGGTATAGCCCTCGGCGTGGTACAGCCACAGCACGCTGCGGGTGGTGTCGGGCAACTGGGCCAGCGCGCGCTGTAGCGACGCGGCATCCGCGGCTGCCGACGGCGGCGGCATCAGGTCGTCGGCAAACTCGTGATCGTCCAGCGGACTGTCGTCGCCCTGCCGGCGTTCCCGGCGCAGCCACATCAGGGCTTCGTTGACGGCGATCTGGCGGATCCATCCCCAGAACGGACTGCTGCCGCGGAAATCGCCGATCCGCGAGATCGCCTTCAGCATCGTGTCCTGCATGACGTCCGCGGCGGCCTCGCGGTCGCCGCAGATGCGCAGCGCCAGCGTGAACACCGGCCGTTCGAACCAGCGGTAGAGCTGCTCCTGTGCCGGTCGGTGTCCCTGCCGCGCACGCGCCAGCAGGGCGGCCGGCACTTCGATCGCGAAGCTGCTCCTGGGGGCGGGCGAGGTGGAGGGTTCTGCTGCCATATGAAGGTCTGGATGCGGCAACCGGCGAAAGCGTCGCAGACCCCACCGGGGGCGGTCACAAATGGCGGGCGGCTGCCGTCCTGACCCTATACTGGATTCAACGACAAAGGGAGCCTGCCGTCATGCCTGGAACGTTTCTCGCCGCCGTCCTGCTGGTCGCAGGCATCGTCATCCTGTTCAAGGCCGTGCGGATGGTGCCGCAGGGTTACGAATGGACCGTCGAGCATTTCGGCAAGTACACCCGGACCATGGGCCCGGGCCTGCATTTCCTGATCCCGATCGTGCAGGGCGTCGGTCGCAAGATCAACATGATGGAGCAGGTGCTGGACGTGCCCAGCCAGGAAGTCATCACCAAGGACAATGCCGTGGTGAAGGTCGACGGCGTGGTGTTCTTCCAGGTGCTGGACGCCGCGAAGGCAGCCTACGAAGTCTCCAACCTGGAGATCGCGTCGATCGCCCTGGTGCAGACCAACATCCGTACCGTCATCGGCTCGATGGACCTGGACGAGTCGCTGAGCAACCGCGAGACCATCAACGCGCAACTGCTCAACGTGGTCGACCATGCCACCAATCCCTGGGGCATCAAGGTCACGCGCATCGAGATCCGCGACATCCAACCGCCGCGCGACCTCGTCGATTCGATGGCGCGGCAGATGAAGGCCGAACGCGAGCGCCGTGCGGTGATCCTCGAGGCCGAAGGGCATCGCCAGTCGGAGATCCTGCGCGCCGAAGGCGACAAGCAGGCCGCGATCCTGCAGGCCGAAGGCAGCAAGGAAGCCGCGTTCCGCGAGGCCGAAGCGCGCGAGCGCCTGGCCGAGGCGGAAGCCAAGGCCACCGAGCTGGTCTCCAATGCGATCGCGCAGGGCGACGTCCAGGCGATCAACTATTTCATCGCGCAGAAGTACGTGGAAGCCTTCAAGGAACTGGCGACCGCACCGAACCAGAAGTTCGTGCTGATGCCGATGGAGTCGGCCGGCATCATCGGCTCGATCGCCGGCATCGCCGAGCTGGCGAAGGAGGCGCTGGGCAAGCAGCAGGGCGATACCCAGACGCGGCTCAACCAGCCGCCGCGCCACGGAGGCTGAGCCATGTCGATGCGCTGGGATGTGGTGATCTGGGCCGCCGCCGCGCTGCTGTTGTTCGCGGCGGAAACGCTGGCGCCCGGTGCCTTCATGTTGTGGATGGGCTTCGCGGCGATCGCGGTGTTCCTCGGCGTACTGCTGGTGCCCGGCATTCCGATGCTGGTCCAGGTCGCGGTCTTCGTGGTGTTGAGCTTCGCGTCCATCCAAGTCTATCGCACCTGGTTCCGCGGACGTGGACGCGAAAGCGATCACCCCACGCTGAACAGGCGTGCGGCGCAGGTGGTCGGCACCACGGTGCCCCTGGAGCGCGCGATCGTCGCCGGTCGCGGCCGGGTCAAGATCGGCGATGCCTTCTGGGACGTGGCCGGAGAGGATTTGCCGGTGGAAACACCTGTGCGCGTGGTCGGCGTGGACGGCATGACGCTGCTGGTCGAGCGCGCCTGACGGGATTGCCCGCGCTTTCGTGCGCGCGTATCTGGGATAATGGCGCTCTTTCTCAGGGAGTGGCCATGACCAGCAAGACCGTCCTCAACGACAGCCATCGCGCGCTCGGTGCGCGCATGGTCGACTTCGGTGGCTGGGACATGCCGCTGAACTACGGTTCGCAGATCGAAGAGCACCACCAGGTGCGACGCGACGCCGGCATGTTCGACGTCAGCCACATGACCGTGGTGGATCTGCGCGGCGCGAACGTGCGCGCCTTCCTGCGCACGCTGGTGGCCAACTCGGTCGACAAGCTCAAGGTGCCGGGCAAGGCGCTGTACACCTGCATGCTCAATCCGCAGGGCGGCGTGATCGACGACCTGATCATCTATTTCCTCGGCGACGCGTTCTTCCGCCTCGTCGTCAATGCCGCGACCCGTGAAAAGGATCTCGCGTGGATCACCGAGCAGGCGAAGGCGTTCGACGTCGACGTCAGCGAGCGTCCTGAGCTGGCGATGATCGCGGTGCAGGGACCGACCGCGCGCGATCGGGTCATCGGCCTGCTGGGCGAGGCCAACGCGACGATCGTCCGCAAGCTGGGCAAGTTTGCCGCCGCCGACATCGAAGAGCCGGCCCTCGGCGCGTTGTTCGTGGCCCGTACCGGTTACACCGGCGAAGACGGGTTCGAGATCGTCGTGCCGCAGACCCATGCGGTCGCTTTGTGGCAGGCGCTGCTCGATGCGGGCGTCAAGCCGGCAGGACTCGGCGCGCGCGACACCCTGCGCCTGGAGGCGGGCATGAACCTGTATGGCCAGGACATGGACGAAGCGATCACGCCTTACGAGGCCGGCCTGGCCTGGACCGTCGCGCTCGACGAGGGCCGCGCATTCATTGGCCGCGACGTGCTGGAAGCGCAGAAGGCCAACGGCGTGCCGCGGCAACTGGTCGGCCTGGTCATGGACGACAAGGGCGTGCTGCGCCATGGCCAGACTGTGCTGACCCCGCATGGCGACGGCGAGATCCTGTCGGGCACGTTCTCGCCGACGCTGGGCAAGGCGATCGCGTTCGCGCGCGTGCCTGCCGGCGAGATCGCGCTGGGCCAGGACGGCGGCGTCAGCGTCGACATCCGCGGTAAATCCATTCCCGTGCGTGTGGTGAAGTTCCCCTTCGTCCGCGACGGCAAACCGATGGAAGGCACTTGATCCAATGATCGCTGCCTTCGTTAAACTACCCCTCCCAACATCCACCCCCCTTAAGAGTCGGAGCCCACGATGAGCGATATCCCAGGCGACCTGAAGTTCATGAAGTCCCATGAGTGGGCGCGCGTCGAAGGCGACGGCAAAGTCACCATCGGCATTTCCGACCATGCGCAGGGCCTGCTCGGCGACCTGGTCTATGTCGACCTGCCCGCCGTCGGCGACAGCATCGATGCCGGTACCGCCTGCGCGGTGGTCGAGTCGGTCAAGGCCGCCTCCGATGTCTACACACCGGTGTCCGGCAAGGTCGTGGCCGTCAACGCCTCGCTCGCCGACAAGCCGGAGACGATCAACGAAGACGCCTATGGCGAGGGTTGGCTGTTCGTGGTCGAGATCAGCGACCCCGAAGAGTTGAACGAACTGCTCGGCCCGGACGATTACGCCGAGCTGCTCGAAGACGACGAGCACTGAGTCGACCCCGATCCTCGCCCGACCGGCTCGACCGGTTGGGCAGGTTCGCCTGGTCCCGGGGCGATCGCCGCCAGCCAGGAAGATGGATCGGCGTCGTGCCCTGCGGGCGACGCGCCGATCCGCGAACGCGACATCGATGAAGCATCCCGACGCCCGGCCGCGAACAGCAGCCGGGCGTTTCCATGTGTGACATCCGGGGTGGCGCATCCCGGCAGGTGCGCGTCGTGGTGGCCGTCTGCCGGCGTCGTCCGGACACAGGCCGTCGCGTGATGAGCACATGACGATGCGTCCGCACACGTGCGGCTTGCCGGTCGCCCGCGTCGGCTTCCCGTCACCGCTCTGTGACCGAGGTAACGGAATCGAGGCAGTGGAATCGACGTGGCGGAACAGGCATGTCGACGGTTGCGATGCGCGGGGCGGGCGAAGGCCCGATGGGTGCCGCGAAGACTTGCCGTGACGATCGTCGCGCGCGGCGCAACCGATCGGCGAACGCATCGGACGGACGCCGCGAGCGATGCTCCCGAGCGTCGGCGAGCGACGCTCGAGGTGCGACGTCGTCATCGAGGGCAGGTCGTCGGACGGTCGTCGGGGCGAGGATCGCGTCCTCGAAACGTCCTCCAAAGCTTGCGCAGTTTTGCGCAGTTGGACTTGTGCGACGCGAAATGGCGGCCGCTCGCGACAACTGTTTTTCAGCTCGCGTTGGGGTGCTCGCGCGCGCCGTCGCAACGTTGGCGCGCGTGTCTGCTCGTCGGTCGAACGCGCGTCCTGTCGTGATGCTGTTTTAAAAAACGGCTTGTTTTGTACGCTTTCGTTCACAGCGTTGTTGCAATGGCATTGCAGTCGGGCGTCGTCGGAGCGTATCGGCCGGCGCCTCGCGCGAGGCGATGCCGGACCGGTGGATGGAACCGGCCTGGATTTTTTTTGCGTGGGGGTGTTGACAGTTGAAAAAAGCGTGATTAGGTTTCGCCCAACCAGACGTTTCTGCAGAAGCGAGTGAGCCCTAGCAAGACAAAAACGCGCAGCACAATTCAGACCTCCGCCCCGAACTCAAATAAGGTGGATGCAGGCATCGTCTCCGCTGCGAAAACTGGAACCGTTTCGATCAGGCACCCGCAACGCTCTTCGTCGCGGGTGTTTTTGTGTGATCCCCGGGCCGCGTCGGTACGCGCTGGTCCAGGTAACCAATCCGTACCGGCGCGCTGAGCGCGCCGGCGGTTGTACGCGGGTCCGATACCCGTGTGCTGCTTGAGTGCTGGGCAGTAGTTCCGCTATTCAACTGACGAGGAGTGCCATCACATGGCCGTTAAGAAAGCTGCGAAGAAAAGTGCCGCCAAGAAGGCGACCAAGAAAGCTGTGAAGAAGACCACCAAGAAGGCCGTCAAGAAGGTCGCGAAGAAGAAGCCAGCCAAGAAGGTCGCCAAGAAGGCGGTCAAGAAGACCACCAAGAAGGCTGTGAAGAAGACTGCCAAGAAGGTTGCCAAGAAGAAGGTAGCCAAGAAGGCCGTCAAGAAGACCGCCAAGAAGGCCGTGAAGAAGACTGCCAAGAAGGCCGCCAAGAAGAAGGTAGCCAAGAAGGCCGTCAAGAAGACCGCCAAGAAGGCTGCGAAGAAGGTTGCCAAGAAGCCGGCCAAGAAGGCCGCGAAGAAGGTCGCCAAGAAGCCAGCCAAGAAAGTCGCAAAAAAAAAGGCTAAAAAAGCTGTGAAGCGGACCAAGAAGGCCGCGCCAGTCGTGATTCCTTCGACCCCGACGCCGCTGATCTGATATCGCGGTAGTGCGTGATCAGAACTCCTTCTCCGCAAGCCCAGGCGGAGAGGGAGTTTTTTTTGGGCGATCGGGCCTGCCGGCGGGCGGGCGACAGGGCGTGTCGACGATCGCCGCACCCTGGGCCGGGTGGCGGTTGATGGGGGAGGTGGGCGCGTGCAATGCGGGGCGGGTCGCCTCGTGGCAGAGATGCCAGCGCCCGTGACCAACGCGGCCGGTCGCTGGTAACCGGAGGCTGCGACAGGCGCGTCGAACCAGCGCCCGGCCTCGATCCCTTGCCTGTTTGCCGTTGCCCCGGGCGTCCGTTCACGGGGACGCGAGCCGGGACCGAACGCCAAGGCTTCTCGAAGGCCAGCGGTCCATGCGTCAATGCGGGTCGGTCAGTCCAGGCAGTTCAGCGCAGGCAGGCCAGTGCGGGCACGGCGCAAGGCCGGCCGGATCAAGGGGGACCGACCAGAGCCAAGCCATCAGAACCGAGCAATCAGCGTCGGTCGATCAAAGCCGATAGATCAAGGCTGATCGACCAAGGCTGATCGACCAGGGCCAACCAATCGAGCCCGACCAATCAATGCGGCGTCGCGTTGGCCGCCGAGGTCTGCGGACCACCGCGGACGGGCTCGCTGCCCGATGGCTGGCGTTGCGCGTACAGGGTCTCGATGTCGGGATTGACGTCGAGCCACCGCTGCGCGGGCAGGCCGATCGCGCGATCCAGGATCGTTGGCAGCAGCCCGGAAGGCAGGCCGCTATTGCTGTTCCACAGCACCACGATGCCGAGGTCGCGTTCGGGCATCATCGCCATGACTCCGCGATAGCCCTGCACCGCGCCCGCGTGATAGACCAGCCGGTGTCCGGAGTAGTCGTAGACACGCCAGCCCAGGCCATAGCCGGCCGAGTTCAGGCGCTGGCCACGCCATGAGGCGCTGCGCATCTCGCCGGGCGTGCCCACGATCGGCGCCTGCAGGGTTGCCAGCAGCGGTGCCGGCAGCACGTCGGTGCGATGGCCGCTCTGTGCGATCAGCCACTGCGCCATGTCGCTGATGCTGGCGTTGACGCCGGCAGCGGGGGCAAGGCGGTAATAGGTCTGCTTGGGGATCAGCGATTTCCAGCCGGCGCCGGCACGGATGTGAGGCTTGGCCCAACGTGCGCTGGCCTGGATGCCTTCCAGTCCGTAGCTGGCATCGTTCATGCCCAGCGGCTTGAAGATCCGGCTGGTGACCGCCTCGCTGTAGAACTGTCCGGTCGCCGCGAAGACCACGTCGCCGACCAGGCTGAAGGCTACGTTCTGATAACCGTAGCAGTCGCCCGGCGCGCAGGTCATGGGCGCACTGGCCAGCCGCTGCACCAGGCTGTGGTAGTCGGCATTGGCTTCGATGTCGCGATCGTAGGTGTGATGCCGCAGGCCGACGCGGTGGCTGAGCACGTCGGCGACGGTCAGGTTCTGCGCGGCTGCCGGATCGGACAACTGGAATGCGGGCATGAAGTCGGTGACGCGGCTGTCCCAGCGCAGCGCGCCTTCGGAGACCAGCATGCCGGTCATCGTGCCGGCGAAGGATTTCGACAGCGAGGCCAGGCGAAACACGGTGTGGGCGTCGATCGGCTCGGCCGCCTGCACGTCGGTGATGCCGTAGCCGCGTGCGCTGAGGATCTTGCCGTCGTGGACGATTGCCATCGCCAGGCCGGGGACGCGCTGGTTGGCGACCAGGTCCTGCGCCATCGCCTCGAACAGGCCGACATCGAAGCCGCTGGCCAGCGGCATGTGCTTGGCGTCGACCGGCAGTGGGATCGGCTTGTTGCTGTCCGACAACGGGGATGCGGATTCGAAATCCTGCTCTTCGTCGCCGAGTTCGGACGCGCCGTCACGGGGTGGTGTCTGTGCCGCCGAACCCAGCGTCGTGGCGAACAGGACGGCGATCAGCGCGGTACGCAGCACGCGGGTGCGGCGGCGCGGCGACTTGGCTTTCATCAGACGTAGCCCCTGCGTATGCTTGGAGTGCAGATTGATAATAGCGTCTGTCTCCGAAATTGCATGAACAAGGGGAGCTTTGACGATGAGCGGATTGATTTTGCTGGTAATTGTGATCGGCGTCGCCGTCCTGTTCGGTCTCTGGGCGATCGGCATCTACAACGGCCTGGTCATGGCCCGCAACGCATTCAAGAACGCCTTCGCGCAGATCGACGTGCAGTTGCAGCGCCGCTTCGACCTGATCCCCAACCTGGTCGAGACCGTCAAGGGTTACCTGGCGCATGAGCGCGGCACGCTGGAAGCCGTGGTCGCGGCCCGTGGCGCTGCGGTGTCGGGATTGTCGGCGGCCAGTGCCAATCCGGGCGATCCGGCGGCGATGGCGGAACTGGGGCAGGCGCAGGGCGTGCTGAATGGGGCGATCGGGCGCCTGCTGGCGGTGGTCGAGGCCTATCCCGACCTCAAGGCCAACCAGAACATGATGCAGCTCACCGAGGAGCTGACCACGACCGAGAACAAGGTGGCCTTCGCGCGCCAGGCCTACAACGACTCGGTGATGGCCTACAACAACAAGCGCGAGGTGTTCCCCTCGAGCGTGGTCGCGGGCATGTTCCATTTCTCGCCGGCCGCGTTGCTGGAGATTCCCGCCGACAAGCCGGACATGCGCGAGGCGCCCAGGGTGCAGTTCTGAAGCCCCGGGAATCGGCATCGGGGAACCCACCACGGGGTATCGGGATTGGGGGGCTTAGTTGCATGGATCATCCGTTCGCCGCATGTCGCGGCCCAGATCCCGGTGTCCACGATTCCGGACGCCCGGTTCCCGGCGTCCAATGAACTTCTTCGAACGGCAATCGCAGGCGCGCCGCACCAGCAACCGGCTGGTGCTGCTGTTCGGGCTTGCGGTCATCGGCATCGTCGTGGCGGTCGACCTCGGCGTCGCGCTGGTCTTCGGGCCGCGTCCGGTCGCGCTGCTGGTCGCCTCGCTGGCGACGCTCGGCGTCATCGGCATCGGATCGCTGTACCGGATCTCGTCGCTGCGCGGCGGTGGCGAGCCGATCGCGTTGCAGATGGGTGGCTCGCCGGTGCCCGAGGACACCACCGATTTCCAGTTGCGGCGCCTGCGCAACGTGGTCGAGGAAATGTCGATCGCATCCGGCGTGCCGGTGCCGAAGATCTACGTGCTCGAGCATGAGGCGGCGATCAATGCGTTCGCGGCCGGTTACTCGCCGTCGGATGCGGTCGTCGCGGTCACGCGCGGCGCGCTGGAGAAACTCAACCGCGATGAATTGCAGGGCGTGATCGCGCACGAGTTCAGCCACATCCTCAACGGCGACATGCGCCTGAACATCCACCTGATCGGCGTGCTGTTCGGCATCCTGATGCTGGGGCTGATCGGCCGGAAGCTGTTGCTGCACGGCTCTGCGCTGCGTGGCAGGAGTGGCGTGCCGGTGTTGATCGGCGCGCTGGTGGCGATCCTGATCGGCGCGGTGGGGCTGTTCTTCGGGCGCATGATCAAGGCCGGCGTCAGCCGCAGCCGCGAAGTGCTGGCCGATGCCTCGGCCGTGCAGTTCACCCGGCAGACCGCGGGTCTTGCAGGCGCATTGAAGAAGGTCGCCGGCGTCGAGGAGGGCGCGCGCATGGCCGATCGCGGCAATGCCGAGGAAGTCAGCCACATGCTGTTTGGCGACGGCGTTGGCCTGCGCGGGCTGTTTGCGACGCATCCGCCGCTGTTGAAGCGGATCCAGGCACTGGAGCCGGGCTTCAAGGCCGAGAGCCTGACGCGGATGCAGGCGCAGTGGCGCATGGCGCCTCCCAATGGCACCGAGGAGGATGTGCAACTGGGGCTGGCCCAGGCCAGCGGCGTCCGCCTGCCTGCCCGGGGCTCGCAGCTCGACGTGACGCCGCCGATGGTGGCCGCGCAGGTGGCCAACCCCCGCCACGACGACTACCGCCGTGCCGACAGCATCGTCCGCCAGATGCCGGACAGCGTACGGGCACTGGCGTCCCATCGCGACAGCGCGATGCCGCTGCTGCTGGGCCTGCTGCTGGATGCCGATCCGGCCGTGCTGGAGAAGCAGCGGGTCGAGATCAGTGCGCGCCTGGGCGCGTCCGTGGCGGTCGAGGCAGAGCGCCAGCGTGAAGAGCAACTCAAGGTCCTGCATCCGATGGTGCGCCTGCCGCTGGCTGCGCTGGCATTTCCGGTGCTGCGGATGCGTCCACGGCCGGAGCTGGGCGTGTTCCTGGATACCGTGCATGCGGTCGTGCATGCCGACGACCATGTCTCGTTGTTCGAGTACTGCCTCGGCCGGCTGCTGGAAGTGCAACTGCGCGAATCACTGGATCCATCGCGCTATGCGCGCTTCGGTCGCCGCAAGCCGGGCAGCGTGAAGCAGGAGTTCGCGACGCTGCTGGCGGTCGTGGCGCATGCCGGCAACATCGATCCGGCGCAGGCGCAGCGCGCCTACCTGGCGGGATTGCAGCGCGTGTTGCCGCGCGACCATGTGCCCTATGCGCCGCCGCGCGACGGCGTGCTGGCGCTGGATCGCGTCTGGGAGCCGCTGGATGCGCTCGATCCGCTGGCCAAACAGGTCATGGTCGAGGCGATCACCGCCGCGGTCAGCCACGACGGGCGCGTATCGGTGGACGAGGCCGAACTGCTGCGCACGATCTGCGGCGTGCTGCATTGTCCGTTGCCGCCGATGCTGGAGCAGTCGTAGGCCAGCGTTCGTTCGCTCAGCGCCCGCTCGGGGAGTGCCTGTACCAGAGACGCCCGATCAGGCATTGATCTCCGCTCCTGCAATCCCCGCTCATGCCATCCGCGCCCAGACGTGCACTGCACTGGCGACACGCCACTCACATCCCCGCGCTCAGGCGATAGCCGCAGCCTTGCCCAGGATCAGGTCTGCTGCGCGTTCCGCGATCATGATGGTTGGCGCGTTGGTATTCCCGCCGATCAGCGATGGCATCACCGACGCATCGACCACGCGCAGGCGTTCGACGCCACGCACGCGCAGCTCAGGGTCGACCACGGCCAAGGCATCGTCGCCCATCCGGCAACTGCCGACCGGGTGGTAGACGCTCTCCGCCTTGGCGCGGACGAAGGCCGCAAGCTCCGCGTCGCTGAGGTCGTCGCGCGCGGGAAAGATCGGCGTGCCGCGATACGGCGCGAACGCCGGCTGTGAAAGAATCTCGCGCGAGGCACGCGCGCATTCGACCATCATCCGCAGATCGAAGCCGTCGGCGTCGCTGAGATAGCAGGCCTCGATGCGCGCGGCGTCCGCAGGATCCGCGCTGGCCAGCGAGATCCGGCCGCGGCTGCGCGGATGCAGGAAGCAGGCGTGCAGGGTGTAGCCGTCGCCGGGCAGGCGGTGCCGGCCATGGTCGTCGAGCATGGCCGGCACGAAGTGGAACTGGATGTCGGCACGCGCGTCGCCGGCCAGCGGCGAGCGGATGAAGCCACCGGCCTCGGCGATGTTGCTGGTGCCGGCGCCCTGGCGACCGCG
Organism: Luteimonas sp. RIT-PG2_3; assembly: GCF_054902115.1. NCBI lineage: Bacteria > Pseudomonadati > Pseudomonadota > Gammaproteobacteria > Lysobacterales > Lysobacteraceae > Luteimonas > Luteimonas sp. RIT-PG2_3. The sequence goes on from NZ_JBUBPF010000004.1 coordinate 188,696, forward strand.
CAGGAAGTAGTCGATGCCGATGCGCAGGTCGCTGATGCGGTCGTAGGTGATCGGCCGGGTGGCGTGGTGCAGGGTGCAGATGTCGAGATGGTCCTGCAGGTTGCCGCCGACCCCGGCGACGTCGGCGACTACCTCGATGCCATGCATGCGCAGGTCGTCCGCCGGACCGATGCCCGACAGCATCAGCAACTGCGGGGAGTTGATCGCGCCGCCGCACAGCAGTACCTCGCGCGTGGCCTGCGCCTGCTGTTCGCGTCCCCGCATCCTCCAGGCGACGCCGCGCGCGCGCGCGGCTCTGCCCGCCACTCCGCCACGCTCGACCAGGATGCGGCTGGCGCGCGCGCCGGTGACGACGTGCAGGTTGGCGCGCCCGCGCGCAGGCGCCAGGTACGCGACCGCCGCCGAGCAGCGTGCGCCGTCGCGCTGGGTGACCTGGTAGAGCCCCACGCCCTGTTGCGTGGGGCCGTTGAAGTCCGGGTTGTAGCGATGGCCGGCCTGTTGCGCGGCGGCGATGAAGACATCGGACAGCGGGTTGTGGTGGCGCAGGTCGGCGACACCCAATGGGCCGTCGCCGCCATGCAGCGCATCCGCGCCGCGCGTGTTGCCTTCGCTGCGACGGAAATACGGCAGCACCTCGGACCAGGACCAGCCATGTGCACCCAAGCGCGCCCAATCGTCGTAGTCGGCCGGGACGCCACGGATGTAGCACATGGCGTTGATCGAACTCGAACCGCCTAGCACTTTGCCGCGCGGCCACCACAGGCGCCGGCCGTTCAACTGCGGCTCGGCGGCGGTGTCGTAGTTCCAGTTGATGCCCTTGCGGTTGACCAGCTTGGCCAGGCCCGCGGGCATGTGGATGAAGGGATGCCAGTCGCGCGGCCCTGCTTCCAGCAGCAGCACGCGGATGCCGGGATCGGCGCTGAGGCGGTTGGCCAGCACGCAACCGGCAGAGCCGGCGCCGACGATGATGTAGTCGTAGTCCTGGCGCTGCGCGGGGTGGTGGGGGCCTGTCATCGCCGCAAGGTAGGGGGACCGGCTAGAGCATATGCTCGGCCGCGGCCCCGGTGGCGCAGGCCTTGGGCGCCGGCAGCGTGTCGCGCACGTGCTGGCGTCGGCGCGGTGCATCGGCTAACGTGCGCGCAGCTGACGTGCGCGGGCCACCGATGACCAATTCCCCCGGAGACGCCCCGGTGCAGGCCGGCCGGCTCAGGGATGCCCTGGCCGAGTCGCCACCCCTGTGGTGGGCCCTGCTGTATTTCTTCTGTCTGCTGTGCGGCTACTACGTGTTGCGCCCGGTGCGCGATGCGATGGGCGCGTCGGCCGATATCACCGCGGTGTTTCCAACGTTCGCGCTGGATTGGGCGGCGTCGCACGGGATCGTGCTGGGCCAGTACACCCTGCAGGTGCTGTTCACCTGCACCTTCTTCACGATGTTGCTGCTGCAGCCACTGTACGGCGCGCTGGTGTCGCGCTTCCCACGCCGGGTGTTCCTGCCGGTGGTCTATCTGTTCTTCATCGCCTGCCTGGTCGGGTTCTGGTGGGCGTTCGACAGCCGGTTGTCCGGGCGCGGCGCGCTGTTCTTCGTGTGGACGGCGGTGTTCAACCTGTTCGCGGTCATGGTGTTCTGGAGTTTCATGGCAGACGTGTTCGACAACGTGCACGCCAAGCGCTACTACGGCTACATCGGTGCCGGCGGCACCATCGGTGCGCTGGCCGGCCCGGTGATCACGCGCTTGCTGGTGGCACACGTCGGTGTGGCCAACCTGCTGCTGGTGTCTGCCGGCTTCCTGCTGGTCTGCCTGGTGTGCATCCTGAAACTGCGGCCTTGGGCGATGCAGCGCGAGCGCATGCAAGGCGAGGCCAGCGGCGAGCGGCCGATGGGGGGGTCGATCTGGGCCGGCCTCAAGTTGGTCGCTCGCGACCCGCTGCTGCGCGCGCTGTCGATGCTGATGTTCTTCGGCGTCGGCGTCGGCACGTTGCTCTACAACGAGCAGGCGGCGATCGTGCGCGCGTTCTATCCGACCGCGCAGGCCGCGACCGCGTATTACTCGATGATCGATGGCGGCGTGAATGGGCTGACCCTGCTGGTGCAGCTGGTGCTGACGCGCTGGCTGCTGGGGCGCTATGGCGTGGCACCGCTGCTGCTGTTGCCGGCCATCGCGATCCTGGTCGGCTTCTCGCTGCTGGCGGCGTCGCCGCTGCCGGTGCTGGTGGCCATCGTGCAGGTGATGACGCGCGCCAGCGAGTTCTCCCTCAACAAGCCCGCGCGCGAGACGCTGTACACCCGCGTCGACCGCGAGTCGCGCTATAAGGCCAAGGCGGTCATCGATACGGCGGTCTACCGCGGCGGCGACGTGACCTTTGTCTGGGTCCACAAGCTGCTGGCGACGTTCGGTTCCAGCACGGTGTTCCTGGCCGGCATCGGCATCGCGCTGGGCATGACTTTCGGCGCATGGCGGGTGGTCCGTGCCGAGCGCACGCTGCCGGAGCACCCCGGCAGCCGCGCCGGCACCCAGGCCCGCCCACATGAGCAATCGCCGTGAGTTCATCGCCACCAGCCTCGCCGCCGCGGTCGTCACCGCACTGCCGGCATGCGCGCGCAGCCTCCCGTCCAGGGATGCCACCGGGCCGGTGCCCGTCAAGCCGCTGAGTATCCTGATCCTGGGCGGCACCGGCTTCCTGGGGCCGCATTTCGTCGAAGCCGCGCGCGCGCGTGGACATCACCTGACCCTGTTCAACCGCGGCAAGAGCAATCCGGCGCGCTTCGATGGCGAGGCGTTTTCCGACATCGAGCAGCTCAAGGGCGATCGCAAGACCGACCTGTCCGCGCTCGAAGGCGACCGTCGCTGGGATGTGGTGCTCGATACCTCGGCCTATCTGCCCGCCGACGTGACCCGCGTCGCCTCGCTGCTGGCGCCGCGCGTGGGGCATTACCAGATCATCTCGTCGGTCTCGGTCTACGCCCGCAACGACATCGCCAATGACGAGACCAGCCCGGTCGCGGTGCTGGCCGATCCGGGCGTGACCGAGGTCAACGGCGAGACCTATGGCGGCCTGAAGGCATTGTGCGAGAAGGCGGCCGAGACGGTATTGCCGGGACGCGTCAGCGTGATCCGTCCGGGCCTGATCGTGGGCCCCGGCGACACCACCGACCGCTTCACCTATTGGCCGGTGCGTGCCGATCGCGGCGGCGAGATCCTCGCTCCGGGGACGCCGGAAGGCCTGACCCAGGTCATCGACGTCCGTGACCTGGCCGCCTTCATGCTGCACGTCATCGAGCAACGCAACACCGCTGTCTTCAACGCCGATGCGCCGGCAGGGACCCTGACGATGGGGGCCGTGCTGGCGAGCTGCCAGCGCGTGGCCCAGCGCATGAACACCATCAACTGCGTGCGTGCGCCCTGTCCGCAGCCGCCCGGACATGCGTCGACGCTGACCTGGGTGCCGGTGGATGTCCTGAAGCAGCAGGAAGTCAGCCCCTGGCAGGACCTCCCGGCCTGGATTCCGGCCGAAGGCGACTACGCCGGCTTCGGCCGCACCAGTACCGTGCGTGCGCAGCAGGCCGGCCTGACCTACCGCGCACTGGACGAGACCGTCGCCGATACGCTGGCTTGGTGGCGGACGCTGCCCGAGGACAGGCGTGCGAAGCCCAAGGCGGGACTGAGCCCCGAGCGTGAGGCGGCTGTGCTGAAGGCCTGGCACGCGAAGGCAGGCTGAGTTCCGTCGCAACTCTCCCGGCTTCAAGACGCGCTGTTCAAGACGCGCTGCTCAAGAGGGTAGGCGCAGGACGCCAGGCTCAAGACGCGTGCTTGGGGCTGGGTGAGACCCACATGTCGATGCTGGCGCGGAACACCGCCTCGCCGGCATCGTTGCTGACCACCACGCTGACCGGCAACGGGTAGCCGTTGTCGGAGACGTGCGGGGCGAAGTCGGGCGTGGCGACCGCATGCATGCGGCCCGTGGCCTTGTGCAGGTAGCTCACCGTCATGCCCTTCGGGATCCAGCGCATGCCGGACGGTAGGCTGGCATCCGTGGTCAGGCCGCCGACGAATTCCGCGAGGTTGCACAGCGCGATCGCATGCACGGTGCCGATATGGTTGGTCACCGCCCGGCGGTGCGCGATCGTAGCCTCGCCGCGGCCGGGGGCGAGGCTGACGATCCGCGGACGGATGCTGGCGAAATACGGCGCCTTGCGGCAGACCAGCCATGAGAACAGCTGGCGCCCGAAAGGCCTGGATTCGAACTTCCGATACAACGACAGGATCGTTGCGGACATGGAGGACCCTCCCGGAAACGACAACGCCCTCGTCAGAGGGCGTTGCCGGGATGCTTACGCCGCTTCGCGCTGGCGCTTGTGCTGGGGCAGGTCGTAGTAGCTGGCCGACCTGAGTTCGTGGGTATCGAAGTCGTCGACGGTGATCGCGTCCAGTGTCAACGTCCGCAGTTCCTCGAGCTGCCGGCGCTCGTCCGCGGTGATCCAGCCCTCGCGCATACCCTCATCGAGCTGGCTGTTGAAATCCAGCGCTTCGATGTCGCTGCTCTTGAGCGCCTTCAGGAACTTGCGCTCCACCGGCTCGGCCGCGATCGCCTTGGCCAGGTAGCTGTTGATGCGCCCGCCCGGGTTGTTCTCGCACGGCGTCATGAACACGCCCTGCGCGAGGCGGTCGCGTGCCTCGTTGGGTGCCATCAGCAAGGCGGCGACGCGATGACCCAGGCGGTCGCCGGGCGCTTCGGCACGACGGCCCCACGGGAAGATCAGCGCCCACATCAGCCAGCCGACCGGACGGATCGGGAAGTTGCGCAGCGCGGCCGACAACGATGTCTCGATCTTGTGCACGCTGTCGTGGAACGCCCACGCCAGCAGCGGCTGGTCGGCCTGCGGCGCGCCGTCATCGTGGTAACGCTTGAGCATCGCGCTGGTCATGTAGATGTGGCTGAGCACATCGCCCAGTCGACCCGACAGCGATTCCTTGAACTTCAACTTGCCGCCGAGCATCAGCATCGACACATCGGCCATCAGCGCGAGGTTGGCCGAATAGCGGTCGAGCTTGCGGAAGTAGCGACGGGTGTAATCGTCGCCGGGGGCGGCACCGATCTTCGCGCCGGTCAGGCCGAACCAGAACGAGCGCACCGCGTTGGAGATCGCAAAGCCGATGTGCCCGAATAGGTTTTGGTCGAACTCCTCGATGCCGGCCTTCTGGTCGGGGTTCTGCGCGGCCTTCATTTCCTTCATGACCCAGGGATGGCACAGGATCGCGCCCTGCCCGAAGATCAGCAGGCTGCGGGTCATGATGTTGGCGCCTTCGACCGTGATCGCGATCGGCGAGGCCTGCCAGGCGCGGCCGCCGATGTTGCGGGGCCCGAGGATGATGCCCTTGCCGCCGATGACGTCCATGACGTCGCTGGCGACTTCGCGGCCCATCGTGGTGCAGTGGTACTTGGCGATCGCCGACGGCACCGAAGGCACGTCGCCGCGATCCACCGCCGCGGCCGTCGCCTGCGACAGCGCGCTGATCGCATAGGCCTTGCCGCCGATGCGTGCCAGCGCCTCCTCGACGCCCTCGAAGCGGCCGACCGAGAGTCCGAACTGCTTGCGGATGCGCGCATAGGCGCCGGTGACGACCGCTCCGGCCTTCGCGCCGCCGCTGGCGGTCGAGGGCAGGGTGATCGAACGGCCGACCGCCAGGCACTCGTTGAGCATGTTCCAGCCCTTGCCCGCCTTGTCGACGCCGCCGATCAGCTGGCTCAGCGGAATAAAAACATCCTTGCCGCGGATCGGGCCATTCTGGAACGGCGAATTCAACGGGAAGTGGCGGCGACCGATGTCGACGCCGTCGGTGTCGCGCGGTAGCAGCGCCAGCGTGATGCCGATGTCGCGGGTCTCGCCGATCAGGCCGTCCGGATCGTACATACGGAACGCCAGGCCGATCAGCGAAGCGACCGGCGCCAGCGTGATGTAGCGCTTGTCGAACGTCAGGCGCACGCCGAGCACGTTGGCGCCATTCCACTCGCCCTTGCAGACGATGCCGAAGTCGGGGATCGAGGTGGCGTCGGATCCGGCGAACGGGCCGGTCAGGCCGAAGCAGGGCACCTCCTGTCCGGCAGCGAGCCGCGGCAGGTAGTAATCCTTCTGTTCCTGGGTGCCGTAATGCACCAGCAGTTCGCCGGGCCCGAGCGAGTTGGGCACGCCGACAGTGGAGCTGACGACGCTGGAGACCGAGGCCAGCTTCTGGATCACCTTGTGGTGCGCCAGCGCGCTGAAGCCCAGGCCGCCGTATTCCTTCGGGATGATCATGCCGAAGAACCTGTGCTGCTTGACGAACTCCCACATCGCCGGCGGCAGGTCGGCATGGACGTGGTTGATCTCCCACTCGTTGGTCATCCGGCACAGCTCTTCGACCGGGCCATCGAGGAAGGCCTGTTCTTCGACCGTCAGCTGCGGCTTGGGATAGTTCAGCAGCTTGTTCCAGTCCGGGTCGCCGGTGAACAGCTCGCCCTCGAAGCCGACCGAGCCGGTCTCCAGCGCGATGCGTTCGGTCTGCGACAGCGGCGGCAGGACCTTGCGGAAGAACTTCAGCAGCGGCGTGGTGATCAGCGGCTTGCGGATTGCCGGGATCAGCAGCGGGGCTGCAATCAGCACCACCAGCAGGCCGGCCAGCAAGGTGGCGAGCGGGTGGGTGCCGAGGAAGTAGCAGGCGACCAGGGCGGTGCCGGTGGCGGCCGCCCAATAGGCCAGGCGGATGCGGTGATAGGCGGCAAATGCGCCGATCAGGAGGAAAACCAGGAACGGGATCGCGACGCTCATCTGCGGGCTCCGATGGGTGGGCGCGGTTGCGGAAAGACTACGCCGGAGGGCGTGGCATCCATGTCATGATTCAACCGTACGGCCGAGTATGGTTTCGTCAGCGACCAATGTCAACGCGGTGAGCGGACGATGGTCAGCGGCCGGGCGATTTGTCACAATACGTTTCAGAACGCATGCGTATGGATTCATCCAGCTGGGAGAAACAGCATGAGCAGACAGGCTCCAGGCAAGCAGGACTCCCGCTCGATACGTCCACAGACCCCGGCAGGGCCGGCGGCCGCGACGCCGTCGCCGGCTGAGCCGTCGGCGCAGGCCGTCTCTGCGGCGGACGCCAAGCCGGAACGCAATGGCCGACTCAGCGCCGACGACTGGGCGCAGGCCGCGTTGGACATGATTGCCGAGCAGGGTGTTGCGGCTGTCGCGGTCGAGCCGCTGGCGCGGCGCCTTGGCGTCACCAAGGGAAGCTTCTACTGGCATTTCCCGTCGCGCGATGCCTTGTTGCAGGCCGCGCTGGAGCGTTGGGAGAGCGTCGAGCAGGAGACCGTGTTCGGCTCGCTCGAGCGCGTGCCCGATCCACGCGAGCGCCTGCGTGCGCTGTTCCACGTGGTCGCACGCGAGTTCAAGTCGCACGTGATCTACAGCGCACTGTTGAAAGCGCTGGACCATCCCTCGGTGCAGCCGGTCATCGACCGCCTGTCCAAGCGCCGTCTCGACTACCTCACCGCATCGTTCCGCCAGACCGGACTCGGGCGCGAGGATGCGCAGCATCGTGCCCGGCTGACCTATGCTGCCTATGTCGGCTTCCTGCAGTTGAACCTGCAATTGCAGCAGGCGCGGATGCCGCAGGAAGAGTTCGACGCCTACGTCGAGCATCTGTCGGCGACGCTGGTCCCGGCCTGAAGCCGGGCGCGTCGGCTTCAGCCGGGTCCAGGCTGCGCCTGTCGCTGGCCATTGCGCCACTCCCGCACTTCGACCGATAACCCACGCGCATCGACCCAATCGAGGATCGAACGCACGGTGACGACCGGGTAGTGCCCGCTGAGGCGGGTGCCGACCGGATGGTCGGTGAAGGCGACGTTGCTGCCGAACAATCCGCCCATCAGCCGCTGGCTGTAGGGAATGTCGATCCGGTCGGGTAGATACCCCTGTTGCGTCGCGACGGCATAGGCCTGTGTGCGTTGATGGACCGGCCGGGACGACGGCAGTGCTGCCGCCAGGGTTTCCAGGACCCACGCCGTGGAGTTCTGATAGTCGCGACTGCCCGGCCGCGCGATCAGGTTGTAGGTCGGCGTATGCAGCGCATCGCGTGGCAGGGCACGCAGGCGCTCGGCCAGTCGCTGTGCGAGTTCGGGCTGCAGCCAGACGATGCGTGCGTCCTGGTTGACCAGGTCGTCGGCGAAGAAATTCACCATGCCCTGCGCGTGCAGTGCCGACGTCGGGCCTGCGCAGGTGTTGAGCAGATGCAGCACCGTCCACTCGCCATCGGGGTGGTCGCGCAACGCGAAGCCGGCGTGGCTGTAGACCAGGCCGTACTTCGACAGGTCGGTGCCCACCCGCGCGACGACCGCGACGCTCGCCGGATGTGCGTCGAGCGCATCGACGACACGCAATGCGGTTGCCGCGGCATCGGCCAGTTGTCGAGGCGTCGGTGGTTTGCTGTCGCATCGCGTGCCGGCATGGAGGACGCTGCTGGCAACGCATGCGAGCAGCAACGCGACCAGCCTGCCCCTCCAGACAAGCCTGCTCCAGACAGGGCTGCCCCGCCAGGTCGTCATGGCGTCAACCGCCGACTGTGGATGTGCGCACGCGCGCGTGGCTCGGGAATGAAGGCGACCACCTTCTCACCCAGCATCAGCAACAGGCCTGCCGATACCACCAATACCTTGCCGACGCTCGAGTCCGGTGATTCCGACAGGTTGAAGTCCGGCTCGATCAGTCCGACCAGCAGCACCGAGCCCAGCGCGGGCGCCAGCGAAATCGTCATCACCGTGCCGCGCGCGCTGGCCTGCAGGCCGGTGATCGTGAAGCGCCCACCAGCCTTCAGCGCTTCGTAGATCGCGATCGGCACTTCGACCGAGGCCTGCATGCTGGCGGTGGACGCTTCACTGACGGCGCGCGACTGCGCGGAGACCGGGTCATGCCATGCGGCGGCTGCAAGGCATGCGGCAACAGCGCACACGTAGCGGATTCGTAAATGCATGGATGTCCTTCCTGTTGGATGTGGATGCAGAGTGCCCCGGGGGGATCGCACTGCAATCTTTATCGGCAAGGTGGCCGTTTGCTGGTTCTGCGGTATACGATTGTTAGACCATGTCGTTGTCCGTCGAACTCATCGATTCGCTCAAGCGCTGCCTGCGCGCGCAGGGCGTGACCTATCGCGAACTGGCTGTGCGCCTCAAGCTCAGTGAGGCCGCCGTCAAACGCATGTTCTCGCGCCGTGCGATGAGCCTGGTGCGGCTGGAGCAGATCTGCGAAGTGCTCAACATCGGCCTGGGTGAGCTCGGTGCCGAAGCCAGTCGCGGACGTGCGCCACTCGAACAACTCGATGCCGCGCAGGAGCAGGCCCTGGTCGACGATCCGGCCTTGATGCTCGCGATGTTCCTGACGATCAATCGTTGGACGCAGACCGATGTGATGGCGCATTTCGCGTTCACGCTGCCGGAGTGGACCGGATTGCTGGTGCGGCTCGACCGGCTTGGCATCATCGAACTGCTACCCGGCAACCGGGGTAGGGCGCTGACCACGCGTAATTTCCGCTGGCGCACGGACGGGCCGATGGAACGTTATTTCCGGCACACGTTGCTGGGCGATTTCTTCGCCGACGCCTTCGATGGCGAGCAGGATGCCTTGCTGCTGCTCAGCGGCAGCCTGAGTCCCGATGGCGTCCGCCAGATCCGCCAGCGCCTGCATGAGCTGGCGCGCGAATTCGACGGGCTGCTGGCCCGCGACGCCGGGCTCACCGCCAACGAACGCGTGGGGGTCAGCCTGGTGCTGGCGCAGAAGCCCTGGATGCTTCAGGTGTTTGCACCGTACCGGCGGGCACAGGCCTGAGATTTTGCTGTTTTGCCCGATGCCGACGGCATTTGTCGCAACGCAGCACGAACGATCTTCCTCCCAACTCTACAATTGCCGCACTTGCGTCACTTTGGCAGCAATGCCGTTTTGGAGGACAACGGATGAATGCAGTACCACGCCCGCAGGCGGCCCCTGCGACCGGCAGTCGTCATGCTGTGTTGAACCAGTGGGTGGCCGACGTTGCGGCGTTGACCCAGCCCGACCGCATCCACTGGTGCGACGGCAGCGATGCCGAGTACCAGCAGTTGCTGGAGATCATGCAGGCCGACGGCACCTTGCTGCCGCTCAACCCCGATACGCATCCGAACTGCTGGTTGCATCGTTCCGATCCCAGCGACGTTGCGCGCGTTGAGCACCTGACCTTCGTGTGCACGCGCGACGCCGACGATGCCGGCCCCAACAACCACTGGATGGCACACGACGCCGCGCACGCGAAGATCGACGCGCTGTTCGAAGGCTGCATGCGCGGCCGCACGCTGTATGTCGTGCCCTATTGCATGGGCCCGATCGATTCGCCGCTCGCGCGCTGTGGCGTCGAGATCACCGACTCGCCGTATGTCGTCGCCAACATGCGGCTGATGACGCGGATGGGCGCAGCCGCACTGGCGCGGATCGAACGCGAAGGCGAGCAGGGCGGCGTGTTCGTGCGCGGCCTGCATTCGATCGGCGAGCTCGATCCCGATCGCCGTTTCATCATGCATTTCCCCGAAGAGCTGAGCATCAAGTCCTATGGCTCCGGCTACGGCGGCAATGCCCTGCTGGGAAAGAAGTGCCACGCCCTGCGCATCGCCTCGTGGCAGGCACGCCAGGAAGGCTGGCTGGCCGAGCACATGCTGATTGTCGGCATCGAGAATCCGCAGGGCGAGACGCATTACATCGCCGCCGCCTTCCCCAGCGCCTGCGGCAAGACCAACCTGGCGATGCTGATTCCGCCGGAAGCCTACCGCGAGCAGGGCTGGAAGGTCTGGACCGTCGGCGACGACATCTGCTGGATGCGGCCTGGCGAAGATGGCCGGCTGTGGGCGATCAATCCCGAGGCCGGGTTCTTCGGCGTTGCGCCGGGGACGTCGGCGGCGTCGAACCCCAACGCGCTCGCGTCGATCCAGCGCGACACCATCTTTACCAACGTTGCGGTCACGCAGGACAACCAGCCCTGGTGGGAAGGTCTGGACGACCGCGTCCCGGCGCTGGACTGGCAGGGACGGCCCTACGACCCGGCCAATGGTCCGGCCGCGCATCCCAATTCGCGTTTCACCGTCAGTGCCCGTCAGTGCCCGAGCTGGTCGTCGCGCGCCGAAGACGCCCAGGGCGTGCCGATCTCCGCGATCGTGTTCGGCGGACGCCGCGCATCGCTGGTGCCGCTGGTGTTCGAAGCGCGCGACTGGACCCATGGTGTCCTCGTCGGTGCCGCGATGGCGTCGGAGACGACCGCCGCCGCGACCGGCCAGGTCGGCATCGTGCGCCGCGACCCGATGGCGATGAAGCCCTTCTGCGGCTACCACTTCGGCGATTACTTCGCCCACTGGCTGTCGTTCGACCGGCCCGGCGTGACCCTGCCCAAGGTGTTCCACGTCAACTGGTTCCGCAAGGGTGCCGACGGCAAGTTCCTGTGGCCGGGCTTCGGCGAGAACCTGCGCGTACTGGAGTGGATCCTGGGGCGTGTGGATGGACGCGTGTCGGCGGAAGAGACCAGCGTGGGCTGGTTGCCAGATCGCGGCTCGTTCAATGTCGATGGCCTCGGCATTGGCGCCACGCAACTGGAAGCGCTGCTCGGCATCGACGAAGCGGGCTGGCAGCAGGAAGCGGCTGCCATCTCGGACTACTTCGAGGCGCTGGGGCCGCGTACACCGCAGGGCCTGGCAGCGGAGCTGCACCGCTTCGGCGTCTGATGCCCTGAAGACCGGGACCTGCCTCCCGGCAGGCCCAGCATGGGAGAAAGACCGCAATCCATCCGGCGGGGCAGTCGCTGGCCCGGGTCGTCAGGGCCGGGGGTTCCCGGGTAGAGTTGGGCCATGGGGGCTTGCAGTCCCGTGGAGGGTGCGATGTCGGTCGATCAGTTGATGGGGCTGGTACAGGCAGCAGGCGCCGCGGCGGCACAGGGGCGGTGGCAGGACGCGGAACGCCTTTGGCTGCAGGTCAGGGACATCGATCCCGGGCACGTGCAGGCGCTCTTCAGCCTTGGTGTCCATGCACACCAGCGTGGCGATGTGCTCCAAGCGCTCGAGATGCTGGCATCAGCCCACGCGGCCGCCCCGCGCGATCCGATGATTCCCCTGACCATCAGTGTCGTGCATCGCAGTGTGGGACAGGCTGATCAGGAATGGCAGGCGATTGCGGCTGCCCTGGCCATCGATCCGTATTTCCTGCCTGCCCTGCTGTCGAAGGGCGAGTTTCTTGAGCGCAACGGCAGAACGAATGCGGCGGCGTCGGTCTTTCGCAATGCACTCAAGGTGGCCGTGGACGAGTCCCAGTGGCCGGCCGCGTTGCGTCGCCGATTGCAGGAAGCCAAGGCCAAGGTCGATCTCGACGCAGAAGCCTTGGAAGCCTTCCTCACACACCAGATCAAGGCCGGACGCGATGCGGTGGAGGCGTCATTGTCGGGGCGCTGGGACGAGGCGATCTCGATCATGGTGGGTAAGAGCCGGCCCTATCACGCGCAATGCAATCAGCTCCATGTGCCACGGCTGCCGGCGATCACCTTCTACGATGATGCCCTGTTTCCTTGGATGCGCGAGCTGGAGTCGCGTACTGATGCGATCAAGACCGAATTGCAGGCAATGATTGCCAACCGTGGCGAGGAGTTCGTTCCCTACATCCAGTACCGCCCCGGTGATCCGGTCAACCAGTGGGACAAGCTCAACCATTCACGCAACTGGAGCGGCTTCCATCTGTATGCGCATGGAGAACCGGTGGCGGAGCATCTTGCCGAGTGCCCACGGACGGCAGAGGCATTGGCCCTGGTGGATACGGTGGAGATTGCAGGGTTGTGTCCAAATGCAATGTTTTCCGCACTTGCACCTGGCGCGCAGATACCGCCGCATACCGGGGAGACCAACGCACGGCTGGTCGCGCATCTGCCCCTGGTGGTGCCGGAAAAGTGCAGTTACCGTGTCGGCTTCGACTGGCGACAGTGGCGCGAAGGCAAGTGCTGGGTCTTCGACGACACCATCGAGCATGAGGCACACAACGACAGTGAGCAGGTGCGGGTCATCCTGATGTTTGATGTGTGGAATCCCTTGTTGTCGCACGCCGAGCGCGACGTCGTTACCGCCTTGAGCAGTGCAATGCACGCGTTCCGGACCAGGAACGATGCAGCCGGCAGCGGTGCACGTGCGGGATAGCCGAGCGGGATTCGTCCCTCGTCAACGCGCAACATCGACGCTCGCCTGTTCAAGGGCTTCGCGCAAAGGGGCCAGGAACATCTCGTAATGGCGCCAGCGCCCCAGAGATTCCGCATTCAGGGGTTGGCGGACCTGCCAGAAGCTGGCGGTCTTGACGGTATTGGATTGCAGGTGGAATCGCATCCAGTCGGCGTTCCATTCCAGTTCGAGGAAGTCGAGCACACGGGCGAGCTCGGGCTCGGGGTTCATCACGAAGGCGTCGTAGTCGAAGCTGTGGATGTCGCTGGGGTACAAGGACTTCCAGTGCGACATCAGCCGATCCTGCTCGCCGTGATGATGACCGATGTCGGCAAGCGATGCGGCGTACGCGAAACTGCGTGGATTCAGATGCTGCATGAAGATGGAAAGCCCTGTATCCATTGGATGGCGCCGCGTATGAATGATCCGCGCGCGCGGAAACATTTGCTTGATGATGCCGACACGATGGAGGTTGTCCGGGCGTTTGTCGGTGATGTAGCGCAAGCCGCTCGCCTGGGGAAACAGCACATCCCGTTGTTCAATGTAGCGTCGCGCGAGGGCGGATAGATCGGCAGGCGTTGCCGGGCGACCCGACTGGATCAGTTCCGACGTGATTCCCCGCAGAAGCCTGGGCAGCAGATCGAGCTCTCCCCCGGCATGGATCCGAGGGTGCGTGGCGAGGACCTGCTCCAGCAGCGTAGAGCCGGAACGGAACATGCCACAGATGAAGATGGGAGCGGGAGAGTCGGCGTCATCCGGACGATCCTGCGCAGGCGCCGAGGTGCGGATCAATGCATCATGCGTGCGTCTTGCCTGGCTGCGGTCGTAGGCGGGGTATCCATCGTGCGCGATACGCTTCCCGCTTGCGAAGGCATCGAAAGCGGGTGCGTACTCGCCGAGACGGTCACACGCCCGCCCAAGGGCGAAGAACAGGTTTGCGCGGGATGGCGCATCCAGTGGACCTGGTTTGCCGGTCGCGCGTCTCAGTTGCCCGAGAAGTGGATCGTCGGTCGATCCAGGTGGCGTGAGTTGCGATAATCGGGACAGCGCTTCGAGCTGGTGTGGGTCCAGGTGGCTGCCGTCACCGGCGTCGGCCAGAATTTGCGCATAGCAGGAAATCGCCGCCGCGCGTTCGCCACGTTCCTCATGCAGGTTTCCCAGGTTCAGGCGCGCAGGACGGTAGTCGGGGGCCAGCTGAAGGGCGGCCTCGAGATCATGGCGTGCGTGCTCATCGAGTCGAAGATGGTCGCTGTAGATCACCGCGCGGTTGAGATGGATCTCTTCCGGTTTTTCGATTCCAGATCGCAGCGCATGACCATAGGCGTCCAGTGACTGCTGATAATGGCCCTCCTGCTTGAGCAGATAGGCCAGGTTGTACCAGGCCTCCGCATGCGCCGGATGCGTCGATAGCAATCTTCGATAGGCCTCGATCGCTGCATGCCTTTGGCCGCTGCGCAGCAGGGATTCCGCTTCGGATTGCAATTGGCTCAGGAGGGTTGGCATCGCGTCAATCAGGGGGGGCTGCGGAGGTGGACGGGACTTTGGGTTGCAGGAGACCGGCGTGGCTGGAGTATGCTGGACGGCAATGCCCTGTGGCGAAATCGGGATAGGGGGTCGGGATGACTGGACTGAAGCTGGTCGCATGCTGTGTGGGATCGGTGCTGGCGATGCAGCTGGGCAATTCGGCCGTCGCCGCTGATGGGCAGGTCTCGGCAGCCTCCCATTCTTGTGCCGCGGTCGTGGAGCGCGATGCCCGACTTGAGTGCTATGACCGGAGTTTCCCTCCGGATCCCCAGGTCCGGCAGGCCGAGGCCGAGAAGGCGACACGCGAGTTCGGATTGGCCCCAGAGCCTCGTACGCGCAGCGAGGAGCATTCCCCGGATCGCATCGAGGCACGCATCGTGAAGCTGGCATATGGCCAGCGTGGCGAGCGCACCCTGACGCTGGACAATAAACAGGTCTGGCGGATCGTCGAGGCGACCAGCAGGGGGCATATGGTCGAGGGCGACCAGGTCAGCGTCCGCAAGGCGTCGATGGGGTCCCATTTGTTGATATCTCCAGGTGGCGTGCCATTGCGCGCGCAGCGCGTCAGATAGATCGCATGACTGCCGCGGCCGGCATTCGTCCGCTGACTGCGTCCCAGGCGCAGACATTCGAACATGCACAACACCTGGCGCGTGCCGGACAGCATGGGCAGGCGGTCATGCTCGCCAATGCATTGGTCGCCGAGGCTCCCGGCGCCGCCGACGCCCATCATCTGCTTGCCATGTGCCTGGCGGAATCGGGAGCGGATGTCGCGGCGGAACAGTCTTTCCGCGCAGCGCTGTCGCTGGCGCCCATGAGTCGCCCGATGCTGCTCAATTTTTCGACCTGGCTGCGCAGGCGTCAGCGAGGGATCGAGTTGCTCGATACGTTGCGTGATGCGTTGGCCAGCGCTCCTGAGGATGAGGCGTTGCTGATGCAGGTAGGCATGGTCGAGCTTGAGTCAGGGCAAGCGACAAGGGCGATCGGCACGTTCAACCGGTTGCTTGTGCGCGCTCCTCGATCGTTGCCTGGATGGCACGCCATTGGCAACGCACAACGCGTTGCAGGTCATCCGGAGCGGGCGCTGTCTTCCTTCAAGCGCACGATCGAGATCGATGCCGGTTATGTCCCAGGCTGGGTCAACCTGGGCGCGACCCAGCGCGAGCTCGGGCGTGTTGGCGAGGCGCTCGCAAGCTTCTCGCATGCGTCCGCGCTCGGGTACGCGACGCCGGAGTTCATGGATGTCGTCGCCGGGACGCTTGCAGATGCAGGCGAGCCGGATCGGGCGCTCGCCATGGCCAGAGAGACGGTGGCGAGGCATCCGGATTTCGCTGCCGGTCATGTGAATCTTGCACATCTGGCATGGGAGTTCGGCGACGGCGCCTCACCAGAGTCGGATCCATTGATTGATCTGCGGATCGCTGCCGGCAGGCAACCCGGCAACCGCTCATTGCAGATGGCGTATCTCCGACTGCTGCTCGAAGCGCGTGACGGCGAGCAAGCGGTCGAACAGGCCCGATTCATTCGCGACCGGTTTGGTGACGATCTGGTCTCTCTCTGGCTTGCCGCAGATGCGAACACGCTGGCGGGCCAACTGAGCGATGCAGGTGCGCAGTACGAGCGCGCTCTGCGCCTGGGGGGAGACAGGAATCCAGCCTTGCTGAATGCCTGTGCCCGCCATGATCTGGCCACGTCTCGGCCTGAGCTGGCAAGCAAGCACGCGAGTCTGGCCACCCTTCTGGATCCCTCCAACCAGGAAGGATGGGCGCTGCTGTCGACGGCGTGGCGCTTGCTGGGTGATGCGCGCGAGTTCTGGCTGTGTGACTACGAGCGGTTCGTCGGCTTCGTTGCAGCCGAACCGCCCGCGGGCGCAAGTCTGGACGAGTTTCTTGGACATCTGACCGAAGCATTGGATGGCATGCATCGCGGGATGCGCGCGCCCGTCAACCAGACCCTGCGGAATGGATCGCAGACGCGTGGCCGCCTGTTTGGCCGCAACGAGCCGAGCGTTGTCGCTGCCGAGACAGCGCTCCGTACCGCGGTGGAGACATGGTTGTCCGGCTTGCCGACCGAGGAGGCACATCCATTCCTGGGCAGGAATACCGGACGCGTCCGTTACTCGGGTTCGTGGTCAGTGAAATTGCGTTCGTCTGGTCGACATGCCAACCATGTCCATCCGCTTGGATGGTTGAGCTCGGCGTTCTATGTGTCCTTGCCGGCGTCCATGACGGCAAGTTCCGACGATGCCGGGTGCCTGCAACTTGGACAGCCACTGGAAGAGCTGGGCCTGTCCTTGCAGCCGCGACGCGTGATCAGGCCAAGGCCGGGCTGGGTCGCATTGTTTCCGTCCTACATGTGGCACGGGACCATGCCATTTATCGACGACGCGCCGCGCCTGACGGTGGCATTCGATATGCTGCCTGACCCCGGCGGGCACTGACTCCGGCCTATGGCGTGTGAGGCGGATTTGTAGCGACAAGCGCACAGGGCACTCAGCGGACGTCGATTCCCGCCGCAGCCAGTGCGTCAGACAATGGTGCCAGGCCCTTGGCATGGCGCCGTGACTTCAGCACGGAACGCCGGTGGATGGGTTCACGGACCTGCGCCGCACTGGCCGTGGCGAAGGGACGTGCTGCCACCGACGCTTCATCGAGGTTCGGCCGGTCGGTCGCGAGTCCGCACCAGGCAAGAATGCGCTGGGCTTCGCGTTCGGTGTTGCTTACGAGGTCTTCGTAGTGAACGTCCAGGATTTTTCCGGGCATGACCTCGTGCCAGTGCTGCATCGTCTGGTGGTAGGCGATGTAGTAAGTCGCCAGCTCCTGCAAGTCGTACGAGAAATGATAGGCGCCGTAGAACAGGGTTTTGAAGACGGCGTAGCAGCTGTCCAGCGGGTCTCGTCTTACATGGATGATCCGGGCGTTCGGCAACGCCTTCGCGATCATGCCGCAGTAGAGGTAATTCACCGGCATCTTGTCGATGAAACGATGATGCCCGCCGGCGGCCTGCCTGGCTGCTCCGATGTAGTCGCGGCCCAAGCTCGCGAAATCGATCGACAACGAGGCTTGTGCAGCCGTCAACGTGGGTTGCGTGGCGAGAACGCGTTGCACCGCGGCCCCCAACGCATTGCCGAAGTCGAGTAGTTCACCCGCGGGGGCGATGCGACCCTGTCCACCCAGTATCCGCTCGACCAGCGTCGTGCCGGTACGCGGCATGCCGACGATGAAAATGGCGCCATCATCATCATGGCCCGCTGTCGGGAGATCCATCTGTTGGACCGTGAACGCGTCCCGGATGCTGGCGAGGGCGTCCCGTTCACTCCCTACGTCATAGCGGAGCGTGCTGCGCATGCGTGCCGCTGCCTGCACCAGGGTCGCGAAGGAAAGGTCGTCGTCGCCGAGATCCTCCTGTTCCTTGGACAAGGCGTACAGGCATGCTGCGTGCGCAGAGGCATCGGAGAAGCCTGTCTTGAGGCGTGCCTGGAGGTCTGCAACATGATTGTTGTCATGCGTTTGACGCCGCAGGGTAGAGCGCAGGTACAGGGCGTGCCCTGCCTGTGGCACGATGGTGAGCAGTCGATCGAGGTTCTGTTCGGCCTGGTCGAACTGGCCTGTGAAGAACTGTGCGGCCGCGAGGTCGTAGAGCAGGCCGGGCGCATCCCCGATGAGCGCGCGCGCGCGCTTGAAGTACGGAATGGCACCAGCCGGATCATTGCCATTGTTGAAGATGCTGCCGATGCGCCACAGCGCCTGACCATTGGCATCTGCATGGATGGCTGCGCTGCTCGCCGTGGCCATCGCATCGGCGCGCCGACCCATCTGCAGGAGTAGCTGCGCCTTTTTGACCTGCAGAGCGACGTCGCCGTTTGCATGCGAGATCGCCTGCTCGATCAGGTTCAGCGCTGCCTGGGGCTCATTGACCGCGAGTTGGACCTCACTGGCGAATACCAGTGAGAACGGGTCGTCCGGATGAGCGGCGATCAATCTGTCTGCCAGGTGCCTTGCTTGTTCGAATTGTCCCTGCTGCAGATGCCGGTATCCGGCTTCCAGCAAGTGCCGGGGGGCTGGAGGGTGCGGAGATCCTGGGTGGACGACATGGCTCATTGGTGCGATGGATCCTGTGGGCACATCCTAAAGGTGCGGCGACGTCATGGTAGAAGACGCCGAAAGCAAGGTTATCGGGCAAGCACGGCGTTGAGTCAATGACGGCCTGAGGCCTGGGCAGGGGAAACGTGCAAAAAAAAGCGGCGGGCCTGGGCCCGCCGCTTCATGGACTATCGAAAGGGATCAGAACTTGAAGCTGACGCTGGTGAAGATGTACCGGCCTGCCTGATCGTATCCGCCGACCGAGTTGCCGTTGAGCACCACCGTTCCACCTACCATCGGCGGTTCCTTGTCGGCGATGTTGTTCACGCCGACCGTCCAGGTTGCGTAGTCGCCAAATTGCATGGAGCCGGACAGATCAAAGTAGTTGTAAGCAGCGATCTTGTTGCCATTGCCCACCAGAATGGTGTCCGTGGAGCCCTGCGAGCCGTTCTCGTTGACGTAGTCCTTCTCTCCCACGTACCGCCAGCGCAGTCCGACGCTGTAACCATCCAGGCTGTAACGAAGATTGGCGAAATGACGCCACTTCGCCGCGTTACAGGACGTATTGATGGTGCCCGCGCAGTCATAGGTCGTGACGTCCAAGCCGGGAATCGGCTCCTTCGTCTGCTCGAGTGCATACGTACCGCGGAACATGGTGGACAAGCGTCCCGCCCCGATGTTCCAGGCATAGTCTGCCGTCAGGTCGATACCCCGGAACTTCAGGTTTCCGTAGTTGCTCAGCGTGTTGTAGACCAGTCCCGACACGTTGGGATCGCTGCCACGGAAGAGGTCGCCGGTGCCAGCGTTGCGACGAATGAGGTCGCAAAGGGCGGCGTTGCCGCCGATGGCGCAGCCGGCCAGGATGTTGGGACCTTCGATCGGCTGGATGGCATCCTTGATTCGGATGTCGTAGTAGTCGACGCTCAGGTTCAGGTTGTCGATCGGATTGGCTGCAAAGCCCAGTGTCCAGGTGTCCGCGGTCTCAGGCACGAGTGCCAGATTGCCGCCGCCGATCTGGTTGTACTGTCCCGCCGGATTGGCGGCGATGTTGCCGTACTGTGCTGCGGTAACACCGGTCAGCAGGCACTGCGCTTGGGTGTACTCCGGGCTGGCCCCTGCACACGGATCTTCACCTGCCCACAGGCTGATCGTGTTCGGATCGTACAACTCGGTGATGTTGGGCGCGCGGATCGCACGGTTGTAGCCCGCACGCACGCGGAACTTGTTGTCCGCGAAGTTGGCGCCGAGGCCGAACTTGTAGGTATGGACTGCGCCAGAGTTGCTGTAATCGGAATAGCGATAGCCGACTTCCGCGCCAAGGTGGTCCAGTGGGCCTGCATCACTCAAGAGCGGGATCGCGCCTTCCAGGAAGAATTCGCTGACTTTGATCTCGCCTGAAGCGTTGCTGGTCGGGCCGCCCAATCCAGTGAAGTTGCCCGTGGCCATGTTGCTGTCCGCGACACGGTCATAGGTCTCGGCACGCCATTCATAGCCGGCCACCAGACTGATGGGATCTTCGGCTGACGGCAGTCCAAAGCCCAGGTCGCCGGTGATGTAGGCATTCACTACCTTCATCGAGGTGGTGTAGTTGACGATGCCGACACCCTGCAGGGCCTGTGCCGCTTCCGCCGAGACGTTGTCGTTCCAGACGTCGTACGGCAGGCAGCCGTCGAAGGCACCGGCCGGGCAGCCAAGCAGTGCGTCGCGAACGCGCGTGGTGACGAAGTCGTTGATGTTCTCGTTCTTGGTCACGCTGCGGTTGTAGGTGAACGACGCGTCATAGGACCAGTTGTCGTTGATTGCGCCTGCAAGGCCACTGGTGATGCTGTAGCTGGTGTTGTCGTCACGCCCGATGCGCGGACCACCTTCGACGTTGCGCTTTGCGACGTAGACAGTGAAATCCTCGTCGGCCGGGATGCCGAGGTCTGCGCACAACGACCCGTAGACCGACGTGCTGCAGGGAACACTCAAGTCCGTGAAGAACGCGCCCGAGGGCGCAATCTGCGTCGAGCTCTTGCGATTGACGAACATCGTGCTCAGATAAGGCTTGAAATGTTCGTTGATCTCGTACTCGACGTTGCTGCCCGCGGTGAAACGGGTATCAGGACGCTGGTAGTAGTTGATCGGCGCATAGTTGTAGATGAAGGGATCTGCTTGTTCCCAGGTGCCACTCGCATTGGGAAGCGCGTAAAAGCCGCCAAGCGATGGAGAGAAGATGTAGAAATTTCCGGGGTCTGCGGTCGCGGAACCTCCGCAGGATGTGCCCGCAGCGTTAAGCGCACAGGAAGAGTAGTCGCGCTGCCCCTGGAGCAGGGACTCGTTCTTGCGCCAGGTCACCCAGCCCATCGCATGACCGTTCTCGCCGAAGCGGCCGCCGATGGCCAGATCGATGCTCTTGGAAATGCCGTCGAACCCGGAGTTGCCCGACGGATAGTCGAAGCCACGCGCATCCATCCTGGAGGGAAGGTAGCCGTTGTCGTTATCGTGTTGGTAGGCCGAGTAGCCGAGATTGACGCTGACTCCCTCGAACTGGTTGTCGAGGATGAAATTCACGACGCCAGCCATGGCGTCTGAGCCGTAGACGGCGGATGCACCGCCAGTCAGCAGGTCGACACGTTGTACGAGCGCGGCGGGGATGATGCTGATATCAGGAGTTTCGCCGAGGCCTTTCGGAATGCGTCGGCCATTGACGAGCGCAAGCGTGCGCTGTGGGCCGAGCTCGCGCAGATCGACCGTTGCGTAGCCCTGCGAGGGATTGTTCTGGAAGTTGTCGAAATTTAACGCCAGCTGGGGGTACTGATTGACAAGGTCTTCGACCTTGGTGGCTCCGGAATACTGGAATTCTTCTGCCGAGATTTCGGTGACGGGGCTGGATGCCGTCATGGTCTGGCTCTGGATGCGCGAGCCGGTGACGGTGATCTTGTCCAGTTCAGTGGCCTGGGTCTGGTCCTGGGCCATGGAGGTTCCGGTCGTTGCCATTGCAGCGACGCCTACGGTCAGCGCTACCGTGATGGCGTCGCGAAGTTTCGAACGCTTCAGTCTCATCAGTCTCTCTCCGAGGGATATGTGGGGAAACCACAAAAGTCCAGCAGCGGCCGCAAAATAATTGACCAAAAACTGCAAGACAATTGGATGGTATTCCTGCTAGAGAGATAATTAAAGTATCGTTAATCGACTGATTTCGGTGTCAAATTGAGCTTTGGCCCCGAATTTGGAACAGTTGCCGGGCATGAAAGCCCCTGACTGCGTTGCAAGCGTCTTGCAGAGTGCCGGGTCGGGCCGTCGTGTTTTTCCTTTTTCTGGATCAGTAGTTCTTTCATGGAAGGGTGTGGCACAAAAAGATCTTGCGTCGTCTTTGAAAGCGCCACAAAGAACTACGGCCCCGAAGGGCCGTAGTTGTGTTGCAGGATTACAAGGTGGATCAGAAGCTCTGCTGGTACTTCATGTAGACGAACCGACCGATGTCGAAACCACCGTAGTAGTTGGTGTTCGCCGCCGGCTGCGAGTACAGCGGCGGGCCGAGACGATCCAGCACATTGTTGGCACCGACCGAGATCGTGGCATTCCAGGGCGCGCTCCAGCGAACCTGCACGTCGTTGAACGACACCGAGCCGGTGCGGTTGATGGCACGGGTCTGAGCCGGGTTGGTGGCAATGTAGCCGGGATCGCTGCACTCGTCGGGATAGGCGACTGCGCTGAGGCAGGTTTCCTTGATCGACGAGAAGTAGCGCACGTTCCAGCTCACACCGAGGTCACCCTGCGACCAAGTCAGTCCCAGGTTGGAACGGACGCGGAAATTGACACCCGTTGTGCTGGCAAAGCTGTTGCCCTGCGTCACCCAGGTCGCGGCGTCATCGGTCTTGAACTCGTTCTTCGAGGTGTAGCTGGTCTGCCAGTCGACACCGAAGCGGCCAAAGCCGGTCTCGAAGCGGTAGCTCGAGCCGAAGTCAAAGCCTTCCATTTCGATGTAACCAGCGTTGCGGCTGCCGTACGACATGTTGTTGACAATGCCACTCACAGGATCGCGAGTGAACGTGCCGCAACGCGAAGCGATGAGCTCGACGTAGCAGTCGTTCAACATCTGGGTCGGAGTGTCCGCGACGATGGTGTTGTCGATGTTGATGTTCCACCAGTCGACGTTGAAGCTCAAACCTTCAGCGAAACCCGGGCTCCACACGAGGCCCACGTTCTTGCTGACTGACTCTTCCGGGGTCAGATCCGTATTGCCTGAGCCTGAGAAGAACGCCAGAGGGGTCTGCGCATTGGCCGAGGTGGTCGGAACGAAGCCCTGCTGCTGCTGACGGTATGCCGCGGCGTTGGCAATGTCCTGTGCGCAACGCGACATGACGGCGCTGCTGTTGCGGGCTGCGCCATACAGGGTGTCGCAGGGATCGGTGAAGAACGCAAAGGTCTGCGAACCACCACCGTACAGGTTGGAGATCGTCGGTGCACGGAAACCTTGTGCCCAGGTTGCGCGAACCATCAAGGTATCGATCGGCTTCCACTTCAGGCCGACCTTGCTGTTGGTGGTTTCGCCGAAGGTGTCGTAGTCGGAGTACCGGCTCGACAGGCTCAGGCTGAGTTCGCGAGCGGCGACGACGTCCGTCAGCAGCGGCAAGTAGAGTTCGCCGTAGACGGAGTTCTCGCTGTAGCTGCCTCGGGTCGCACGACCGGCGAGGTTGGTGGATCCGCCGGTGACCGCCAAGCCATCCGGAATGAACTCGCCCTCTTCCTTGCGATGCTCAACACCGAGCGCGAACGATGCTTCGCCACCCGGGAGCTGGAACATCCCGCCAGTGATGTTGGCGGTGTAGATGGTGGTTTCCGTCTTGCCGAGAGAGTGCTCACGCTGGAACAGGAACTCCTGCAGTGCGGCGTTGTCCAGGCTCCCCGGACCGACCTCGCCGTAATGCAGCAGCGGATTCCACGGCACGCAAGAGGTGAACGGCAGCGGATTGGCGGAGGTGCCGCACTGGACCTGTCCCGACGCGTTCATGAACGACGGTCCAAGTGCCCGTTGAACGCTGGCAAGGTTGAGGTTGCCGAACGAGGCCTGGACGTTCTTGTTCTGGTTGTACAGGGCGCCGACATCCCAGTCGAAGATGCGCTCGCCCACTTCGAAGCTACCCTCAAGCGAGGCGCCGAAGCGGTAGGTGGTCGAGTCACTGGTCGAGTAGCGCGGCACTTCCCACGTCCGGCGCCACCAGTTGGTGATGTTGTTGTCGAGCGGATTGAAGTAGCTGTCGGCGTGGAGCGGGACGCCGGTGTTACCGTCGAAAGTGGCGAACGAAGCTGCCTGCATCGGATAGCCGGCGGTCGAACGCTCGGAGAAGCGGTTGCTGTACAGCATGTTCGTGCGGAAACGCACGTTGTCGGTCAGCTCATAGCTGCCGTCCAGGAAGATGGACTTGCGCTCAAGCGGAGTGCGCAGGTGCATCTGCTCACCGGAGTTGCTCTTGTGGATCGGATTCGCGCCGGTGTTCTGCGCGATGTAATCCGCCGGGTTTCTCGGGTCGCCGCCCGGGCGAACGATCACGCGGACCGTGCGGCCAGGATTTGCTGTTGTGGCTGCGGGATAGGTGATGTTCGGAAGCGTGTTCGACGTCGGGCTGCTGATGAAGCCGCCATATTGACCGACGGGCGTCCAGCTCACACCAGGGTGACGGTCGCCGAGCGGCTCCGCGCTGAAGGAGCGGTCCGCGAACCAGACTGCCTTTTCCTTGGCGTATTCGATACCGACAGTCACCGATGCGCGCTCGGTCGAAGTGCCGAGCACGAAGTCGTACTTCTCGACCGCGCCATCGCCTTCACTGTACTGGCCGTAATACGCACTGGCCTGCAAGCCTTCAAAATTGGAGCGCGTGATGATGTTGACCACGCCAGCCATCGCGTCCGAGCCATAGACTGCGGAAGCACCATCCTTCAGGACTTCAATGCGCTCGACCATCGCGGCAGGAATCGTGGAGATGTCCTGGAGACCACCGGTGGTGATGCCCAGGCGCTTGCCATTGAGCAGAACCAGGGTGCGCTGAGCGCCGAGGTTACGCAGGTCGATCGCCTGTCCACCTGCGGCTTCGCCCGAAGACAGCGGCGAGGCGCGGCTGATGGGCGGCGAACCCGCTGCTGAAATGTTCTGCAGGATGTCGGAAACCGACTGGAAGCCCTGGGCTTCGATTTCCTGACGCGTGATGGTCTGGATCGGCTGCGACGTTTCAACGTCGACCTGACGGATGCGCGAACCGGTGACTTCGATGCGATCGAGGGTAGTCGCTTCCTGGCCGCTGTTGTCCTGCGCGGACACCGATCCCGTCGCTGCGAGCGTGGAAGCGCCCGCTGCAAGTGCAATCGCAATCGCGTTGCGGAGCTTGTGGTTTTTCAATGTCATCTTCTCTCTCTCTCCAAGTAAGGCTTGGCACGGATGCCAATCGGAACATCGCCGAGGCGTCAAAACTGACGCCAAAAACGGCAAGGTTGCTGCCGATACTAACGGGCGGGAGAGAAAAATTAAAGTGTCGTTAATAAACCGCTTTAAATGCGTTGGAATGGCCGGCGAACGGCGACTCCGCACAAGCGCAGAGGACTAGAGGTCCTGTTCGTACCGGACGTAAGGCACGGTGCCTTCGTCGAGATTCTCGCCGCGTGGTGAGAATGGGTTCTTGCCGCGGGTCACGACGTTCTCGGCGCCCACGGTCAGCTGACCGCTCCAGGGGGTGCGCCAGGTCAGTCCGAGGCCGACGCCTTCCCATTTGGGCTGGCCGGGGGTGTCCACGACCTGGCCAATGATGTTGGCGCTGAAGGCGCCATAGCCGCCGCCGACGGTCAGGGTCCGGCTGCTCCAGCGGTCGCTGAGGCCGGCCGGGGCCGAGGCGTAAGGGATCAGCGTGGCCTTGGCGACGGTTCCAGCAATCGACACATAGGCATCGTCACCCAGCGATTTCTGGGCAAAGACAGTCAGGTCGTTGAGGTCGACGTCCGCACGTTGTCCGCGATGCCCATTGGAATGGCTGAGCCAGGCGGGGAGGGTGTCGCGGCCCTCGCCGAGGGTGACGCCGAAGCGCGCGCCGCCGGGGCGATTCAACGCAGCGGTTGCGGTGGTGCGGCGGCTCGTGTGTTCGGCGCTATCGCCGAGCGATGCGAGCTGGCAGTTGTGTGCCAGGTTGCCGACCGTGCTGGTGATGCCGTTGCCGCGACGGCACAGCAGTGCCAGCGAATTACCTGATTCCAGGCCAAACGCGGCATCAAGCGTGTTGTTGCCAGAGCGCCAGCGTGCACCGGTCTTGCCGTTCTCGGTCGGCTCCAGCAGCAGATAGGCCTGGACCTTGCCGCTGGCGTTGTCGAGGATCGGTAGTACCGTCTGTTCGCGCTTGTTCTGGGCGTGCGCAGATCCGGCTGCCACGCCTAGGGCGAGCAGCAGTGCGACGCAGAGATGGGCGGGACGGAGTGCCATGGTGAGCTATTGACCCTGAAGGTGGGGCAAAGTTCAATTTTCGTGATGGCCCCTGACTGTACAAGTTTTATGTTTATTTAACAAGAATGTCAGGGGCCTTGTTGGTGTCTACTGCAACCGTTCCGGGGCTTCGGATTCAGGCGTCCGGTCGGCGAACAGGGCCGCCACTTCGGAGGGGTCGAAAGCGTATTGCTGGCCGCAGAATTCGCAGCGGATCCGGGCCGCTCCGTCGATGACCGCGGCGGTCGCCTCGGGCTCGCCGAGCGACTTCAGCATGCCGGCGACGCGTTCGCGCGAGCAGGAGCAGGCGAATCGGAGGGGCCTGTCTCCCAGCCGCTCGACCCCGTCCTCATGGAACAGGCGCAGCAGAAGGGTATCGGCGTCCAGGGACAGCAGTTCATCGCTGCCGAGGGTGTCGAACAGGGCGCTGGCGCGGTCCCAGCCGTCCTCGTCGCCGGCATCGCCGGGCAGCTTCTGCAGCATCAGGCCGGCCACGGACTCGCCATCGGTCGCCAGCAGCAGGCGGGTCGGCAACTGCTCGGACTGGCGGAAATAGTCCTCGAAAGCACCCGACAGGGTGTCCGCGGTCAGTCCGACCAGGCCCTGGTAGCGGTTGGGGTCGCGGCCGTGGGGGGACGGGGTTTCGATGGTGATGGCCAGGATCGCGTTCGGGCCCAGCTCGCGCAGGTCGCGGGACACCGGCGGAGCGTCGGCCGCATCGTCCAGTTGGGCGATCGCGCGCAGGGTGCCGGCGGCGGTGCATTCGGCGAACAGCGTGCGCAGTGTGGCGTCGCCACGGGCCTGGATCGACAGGCGGCCGTCGATCTTGATGTGGCCGGTGAACAGGGCGGCGGCGGCCGTGGCCTCGGCCAGCAGTTCGGCGGCGGCAGGCGGGTAACTGCTGCGCGAGCGGATCTGCTGCCAGGTCTCGTGCAGGTGGACGCGGACCCCGCGCACGCCGGCGCGGGGGATCAGGAAGCGGGTCAGCAGGTCGCTATCGGGAGGCAGGGGCATCGGTAACAGGGTCGGCAAGGGAATTCGGGGAGATGGCGCGGGGCAGCAGCGCGATCGTCAATAATGGGCGCGGGCCGGATGTTCCGGCACGGAGTGCAAGATGGGGGCATGTCGGCCGGGTCGCAAGCAGGTGCAGGGATGACGGGAGACGGGAAAGCGCCGCGCCCGCAACCGGTGCGTTCGCGGGGCCGTCGCTGGTTCCGGCGCCTGCTGTGGCTGCCGGTCTGGGCGGTGGGCCTGAGCGTGCTGCAGGTGCTGGCATTGCGTGTCATCGATCCGCCCTTTTCCTCGTTCATGGCGATCCGCCAGTTCGAGGCGCTGGGCCAGGGCGACTGGCGGTTCCGGGTGGCCTACGACTGGCGCGACCTGGATCAGATCGCGGGCAGCCTGCCGTTGTCGGTGATTGCCGCCGAGGACCAGCGCTTCGCCGAGCATTCGGGGTTCGACCTGGACGCGATCGAGAAGGCCCGCGAGCACAATGCGCGCGGCAGGAAGGTCCGGGGCGCCAGCACGATCAGCCAGCAACTGGCCAAGAACCTGTTCCTGTGGAGCGGACGCAGTTGGCTGCGCAAGGGCGTCGAGGCCTGGTACACGGTGCTGATCGAGACCTTCTGGCCCAAGCAGCGGATCATCGAGGTCTACGTCAATGTCGTGGAGTTCGGTGATGGCGTCTATGGCGCGCAGGCGGCGGCGCAGACGTTCTTTGGCCGCGATGCCGGCAAGCTGACACCGGCCCAGAGCGCCCGCCTGGCGGCGGTGTTGCCCAATCCCAAGCGCTACAGCGCGGCGCGCCCGGGGCCCTATGTGCAGCGGCGCGCGCAATGGATCCAGCGCAACGTCCGCCAGTTGGGCGGGCAGTCCTATCTGGAGGGCATGGAATGAGTGCGGTCACCTCGTCGCCGGCGCGGAGCAGCTCGGCCGGCATCGACCAGTTGACGGTGGTCGTGGCCGCCTACAACGAGTCCGAAGCGTTGCCGCTGCTGCACCGGCGGATCGTTGATACCCTCGAGATGGCCGCCGATCCGCGCCTGCAGGTCCGAGTGCTGTATGTCGACGATGGCAGCCGCGACGGCACCTGGGATGTCCTGCAGGGGCTGGCGTCCGGGGACCGTCGGGTGGCCGCGCTGCGGCTGTCGCGCAATTTCGGCAAGGAGGCGGCGCTGACCGCCGGGCTGGACCTCGTCGAGCAGGGTGCGGCGTTGATCCTGGATGCCGATGGCCAGGATCCGCCGGAGCTGATCCCGGAATTCGTCGCGCGCTGGCGCGAGGGCTACGACGATGTGCATGGCACGCGCGTCGAACGCGAGGGCGAGGGCTGGATCAAGAAGGCGACCGCGCATGTGTTCTATCGCGTGATCCAACGCCTGTCGAAAACCGAGATCCCGACCGACACCGGGGATTTCCGGCTGTTGTCGCCACGGGCGCTGGCTGCGTTGCGGCAACTGCGCGAGCGCCATCGCTTCATGAAGGGCCTGTTCGGCTGGATCGGCTTCAACCGGATCGCGGTGCCATACCAGCGCGACGCCCGCGCGGCCGGCACCAGCAAGTTCAACCTGTGGAAGCTGTGGAACTTCGCGCTGGAGGGCATCACCAGTTTTTCCAGTGCGCCGCTGCGCCTGGCGACCTATGCGGGGCTGGCGACCGCAGTGATGGCGTTCGTGTTCGCGGTATGGATCGTCGGCAAGGCGCTGCTGTTCGGCGACCGCGTCGCCGGCTGGCCGACGATGATGGTGGTGATCCTGTTCCTCGGCGGCGTGCAGCTGATCGCGCTGGGCATGATCGGCGAGTACCTGGGCCGCTTGTACGAGGAATCCAAGCAGCGGCCGCTGTACCTGGTGGACCACTGGATTCCGGCGGCGGCAGGCGTATGCTCGGGGCAGTCCGAGGCCGCGGGAGACGAGCGTCATGCGCACGGTACGACAGTTGCTGGCAGCCAAACCGTCGGGAGTCTTCGCGACCGCACCTGATGTCGCGGTGATCGAGGCGGTCCGCCTGATGGCAAGCAAGAGCATCGGCGCGGTGCTGGTGGTGGACCGCGAACGACTGGTCGGGATCCTGTCCGAGCGCGACTACGCGCGCAAGATCGTGCTGGCGGGGCGCTCGTCCAA
Organism: Luteimonas sp. RIT-PG2_3; assembly: GCF_054902115.1. Taxonomy (NCBI): domain Bacteria; kingdom Pseudomonadati; phylum Pseudomonadota; class Gammaproteobacteria; order Lysobacterales; family Lysobacteraceae; genus Luteimonas; species Luteimonas sp. RIT-PG2_3. Next base: position 218,110 of record NZ_JBUBPF010000004.1, read on the forward strand.
GGATACGCCGGTACGCGTGATCATGACCGCCGACGTCATCACCGCCAGGCTCGACGACAGCGTGCGGACCTGCATGCAGGTCATGAGCGCGCACCGCATCCGCCACCTCCCAGTGCTGGAAAGCGGGCAGATCGTGGGGGTGATCTCGATCGGGGACCTGGTGGCCGCGGTCATCGAGGACCAGCAGCACGAGCTGGACCAGTTGCAGCGTTACATCGCTGGCTAGTGCGCCAGCCCTCCGGGGGGCTGCCCAGAAGGGCTGCCCTGTGCCTGGCCGCGGTCAGCGCGCGTACTCGCCACCGCAATTGCTGTCCTCGCCCGGACCGCTTTCGAAGGTCGCGAGCAGGGCCGCCGGTGGCGTGATCGTCGCCAGTGCCAGCGCGATGGCGCCGCGCATGCCCAGCGCTTTGAGGTCGGGTCGGAACGTGGGCTGCTTGAAGGTCCCCGACAGGCGCAGCGGCGAACGCAGCGACAGCAGGCTGCGATCCTTGGGGCGCGGCCGCAACAGCAGGTCCAGATGTTCGTCCTTGAGGTTGATGCTGCCCTCGCCAATGATGATGGTGTCGGTGCTGTCGAACGCGAAGGCACGCGTCTGCATCATGCCGTCCTTGACCGAGAAGTCGGCGAACGCGCAGCGGATCGGCACCTGGCGATCCTTGCCGATCAGGAATCGCAGCGATTCGGCGATATCCAGGCCGGCGAGTTCCATGATCAGGTTGCTGATCTGCCCACGTCCCATGCCGAGCGCGATGTCGCCGTCGGCGCTGCCGAAGATCGCGGCGATTGAATTGCCCTGGCCGCGGATCTTGATGTCGCCGCCGATGCGGCCGATGGCGTCCTTGGCCAGCGCGGAATCGGGCAGGAGCTTGGGCAGGTTGAGTTTGCGTACCGCGATATCGGCATGGGTGACGATCGGATTCTTGCGTGCATCCATCTGGACGGTCGCACGGATGTCGCCATCGGCGACGCCGAAGTTCAGCGGCTGCAGTTTCAGCAGGCCGCCTTCCAGCAGCAGGTGCGCGTCCATGTCATCGATCGGTAGCTGGGGCGCCTCGATGCGATGCGCCTTCCAGCGCACGTCGGCGTCCATCGCGTGCAACTTGTCGAGATCGTAAGGCGTTTCCGGCAACAGGCGCGTGCTGGCGGCCTGTTGCGCCTTCAAGGCCTTCTGCTCGGCGTTGGCGGTCTCGTTGCCGGACGTCGACGGCGCGGCACCGACGAAGCCGGCCAGATCGTCGAAATCCAGGCGCTGGGAGACCAGTTGCGCACGGAAGTAGGGGCGCTTGCCGGCGGCATCGATATGGACGTCGCCGGCCAGGTCGCTGTCGCCGACCTTTCCCTTGAAGCCGTTGTAGCGCCATTGGTCGACATCGCGCTGCAGCCTGCCATCGAATGCGTAGGGCGCGGTCGGCGGCAGGGCAAGGCCCAGCAACGGATAGAGGTCTTCAAGATCCTGTCCACGCAAGGCGAGCTGCAGGTCGAAGGTCTGCAGCAACTGGAACGGATCGGTCAACGTGCCGCGCGCACGTGCGTGGGTGGCGCCCGCGCTGGCACGCAGGTCGATCCGGTAGGGCCTGCCTTCCTCGGTCAGCTCCAGCGGCGATTCGATCTGCCCGGCGAGCTTGAAGTCGTTGCCGCGCCATTGGCCGTCTCCATCCACCGCAAGCGCTGGCGCCTGCGTCTGGTCCTTGGCGGCCACGCTGTCGAGGCTGATGTCAAGCTGGGTCTTCTGCGGTGCATCGCTGAAACGCAGGCGTCCACCTTCGACCCACAACTGCCGGATCTGCCAGTTGGGTTCGCCGCTGCTCTGAGGCAGCCCGAAATCCCAGTTGTTGCCGTCCTTGCCGGTTTCCAGCCAGAGATCCGGCGTCTTGGACGTCACGCGTTCGACCTCGAGTCTGCCGCGCCACAGCGGCCAGAACGCGACATCGAGGCGCGCCGGACCGCTGGTCGCCATCCATTCGCGCTCGGTCCCCGGAGGATTGCCGAGGCGGAAGCCACCCACGTCGACACCGATGATGCGGCCCAGGTCGACGTCAAGATCGCCCTGGATCTGGAACGTGCGGCCTGTGCGCGATTCGACCAGCGATTCCAGCGGACGCTTGAACCAGTTCCAGTCGAAGAAGATCCAGAGCAGCACCAAGCCCACGAGCAATGTCAACGCGATCCATTGCAGCGGACGTCGGTGCCGTTGTCGCCAGCTATCGCCTTGGGGGTGTTCCGCGATCCTGTTCATGAACCGAGTATCGTCACGCCATTGTCGACGGCATGCGAACGGTGGCGACAGGATGTAAAGATTCCGGAAAGCGGCGTGCGCCGCTCCGGCCATGCCGGTGGCAGCGATGGTCTCAGGTGGTCACTGGTTTGAGCGGCATCAGCTCAGACGACCTGTGCCATCACCGCGATGTAATGACAGACGCTGCCGCCGAGGACGAACAGGTGCCAGATCGCATGCGAATAAGGGATCGATTCGCGATGGTAGAAGAACGTGCCCAGCGTATAGCTGAGGCCGCCTGCGAGCAGCCAGCCCAGCGTCCAGCCGTCGAGGGCGGTCAGCATCGGCTTGATCGCAACCATCACCAGCCAGCCCATCGCGATGTAGATGATGGTCGACAGCAGCTTGAAGCGGCCGGTGTAGAACAGCTTGAACGCTACGCCGGCGATGGCCAGTGTCCAGATCGCGGTGAACAGTCCCCAGCCCCAGGGACCACGCAGACCGACCAGGGTGAACGGCGTATAGGTGCCCGCGATCAGCAGGTAGATCGCACAGTGGTCGAAGACTTTCAGCCGGCCCTTGGCGACCGGATGCTGGATGGCGTGGTACAGCGTCGAGGCCAGGTACAGCAGCAGCAACGCGATGCCGAACACGATCGCGCCGGCGAGTTGCCAGCCATCGCCGTGGATGGCGGCAAGCGTGATCATCACTGCGCCGCCAGCGAGTGCGGCAGTCGCGCCTAGGCCGTGGGTCAGGGCGTTGGCGATTTCCTCACGGATCGGATGTGGGCCGGTCCGGTGTTCGCCATGTGGGGGGGCGATCGTCATGGCGCCCATCGTATCGCGTCGGTCGGCACGCTGTCGTGGCCGCGCGCGCAACGGCCACGATACCGGGAGGCGCGCATTCATCCTCGGGCCGCCCGCCCGTGGCGGGGAGCGCGTCGGCAGGCATCGAACGCTGGTTGCCTGCGGGACGCTGCCGGCCGAATCAGCCGCCCGTGTTTGCGTGCGCGTGCTCGCGCGTGGCCAGGAACTCGACGCTCGGCGCGCGTTCCTGCGCCAGTTGCAGGTTGACCCGGGTCGGGGCGATGTAGACCAGCTGGCCGGCGGCATCCAGTGCCAGGTTGGTCGCGTTCTTCTCGCGGAATTCTTCCAGCTTCCTGGCATCGCTGCAGCGGATCCAGCGCGCCGTCGAGACCTGCACGGGTTCGAAGATCGCGTCCACGCCGTACTCGTCCTTGAGCCGGTAGGCGACGACATCGAACTGCAGCACGCCGACCGCGCCCAGGATCAGGTCATTGCTCATCAGCGGGCGGAAGAACTGGGTCGCGCCTTCCTCGCTGAGCTGGGCCAGTCCCTTCTGCAACTGCTTGAGCTTCAGCGGGTCGCGCAGGCGTGCGCGCCGGAACAGTTCCGGTGCGAAGTTGGGGATGCCGGTGAAGGCCAGCGGCTCGCCTTCGGTGAAGGTATCGCCGATCGAGATCGTGCCGTGGTTGTGGATGCCGATCACATCGCCAGGCCAGGCTTCGGCGGCGATCTCGCGGTCGCTGGCCATGAAGGTCAGGGCGTTCGCCAGCTTGTGCTCCTTGCCGCTGCGGGCGTGGAACGCCTTCATGCCAGCGACGAAGCGGCCGGAGCAGATGCGCATGAACGCGACGCGGTCGCGGTGCATCGGATCCATGTTGGCCTGGATCTTGAAGACGAAACCGCTGAGCTTGGCTTCCTGCGGTGCAACGTCGCGGGTGGTAGTTTCGCGCGGCTGCGGCGATGGTGCGTGCTCGACGAAGAAGTCCAGCAGCGGCTGCACGCCGAAGTTGTTGACGCCAGAGCCGAAGAACACCGGCGTCTGCGTGCCGGCACGGTAGGCATCGGGATCGAAGGCGTGCGAGGCGCCCTGGACCAGCTCCAGCTCGTCGCGCAGCTGCGCCAGCATCTGCTCGCCGATGCGCTCGGCCAGGCCCGGCGCATCCAGCGACGGGAAGATGGTCGAGTCCTGGCGGGTGAAGTTGCGGCCGGGTTCGTACAGGTGCACTTCGCCTGTGATCAGGTGGACAACGCCCTTCAGGCGCTGGCCCATGCCGATCGGCCAGGTCACCGGCGCGCACTGGATGCCGAGTACGGTTTCCACTTCGTCCAGCAGTTCGATCGGGTCCTTGCCTTCGCGGTCGAGTTTGTTGATGAAGGTCATGATCGGCGTGTCGCGCAGCCGGCAGACTTCCATCAGCTTGATCGTGCGTTCCTCGACGCCCTTGGCGACGTCGATGACCATCAGCGCGGAGTCGACCGCGGTCAGCACGCGGTAAGTGTCTTCGCCGAAGTCGGCGTGGCCGGGGGTGTCGAGCAGGTTGACGATGCGGCCTTCATACGGGAACTGCATCACCGAGCTGGTCACCGAAATGCCGCGCTCCTTCTCCAGCGCCATCCAGTCCGAGGTCGCATGCCGTGCGGCCTTGCGGCCCTTGACCGAGCCGGCCATCTGGATCGCGCCGCCGAACAGCAGCAGCTTTTCGGTCAGCGTGGTCTTGCCGGCGTCGGGGTGCGAGATGATCGCGAACGTGCGGCGGCGGGCGGATTCGGTCGCCACCGTGGAGGTTGCATCGGACATGGGAATGGGCACGCGATGGCGCGCCGGGCTCGAACGGGATGGTGACGGATTATAGGGGATGCGCCCGATGCCCTTCAGGGCGATGGCGGGGTGGCGTCCGTGTCCTGCGTGGTGCCGGGACTGAAGCGCAGTACGCCACCGGGCCCGAACATCCGGAACGGCACCGATTCCAGTTGCAGGCCGCGATTGAGCTGGACCGCGAAGTGCAGGTGCGGGCCAAGACTGAAACCGGAGTTCCCGGACCGTGCGATGGCCTGTCCGCGCCGCACCCGTTGGCCGGGCAGGACCTGCACGCCGTCGCGCTGCAGATGCGCGTACAGGGCCATCGAGCCATCGTCATGCAGGATGCGGACAAGGTTGGCGCGTTCGATGTCGTCATCGCCGGGGCGTCGACCGAGGCCGGGGAGACGGTCGGCAAAGCCCGATTCCACCTGCATCACCACGCCATCGCGTGCGGCCAGCACCGGCGTGCCCACCGGCGCCGCGAAATCCACGGCGTAGCGGTGCTCCGGCGTGGCATGGCTGCCGGCCCCGTTCCAACCCTGGGTCACGCGCAGGGCCGCGTCCTGCAGGGGAAGGCCGTATTCGACATCGCTTGCGCGGCCGCCAGGCCGGCCGGGGATGGCGACCAGCCGCAGGCGTGGCTGGCCTTGCGGAGAGCCGGTGCGGGCCAGTATGCGGCGGGTCATCGCCGGCACCACGCCGCGCACGGGCAGCGGCGGGTCGGTCTGCAGGCGATGCTGGGTGCCCTGGGGCGAGGTCTCGCTGATCAGGACTTCGATGGGGCCGTGCAGCGGGTTCTCGACGACGATCCATTGGCCGCCGGCGTGATCGGCATCTTCGATCCGAAGCGTCGCCAGCAGGGCGGGCTGTTCGAGGCCGGGGCTGTCGTGGTCGGCGCGAGACGGCTGGCCTTGCGGCGCGGCATGGACGCTGGCCAGCCCCGGCAGCAGGATCATCAGGATCTGCAAGGACGCCAGGCGCCAGCAGGTGGGTCCCGGCAGTCTTCCCCTCGACATCGTCGGGGGACGATGTCGGCCGGGTGTCGCTGCCGGCGTCAGTACATGCACGTCGGGTCGAGCTGCAGGGCCCGTGCGATCTCCGCGAGATCGAACGCACCGATGGCCCGGTCCTCGTCGACGGCGAACAGCGCGCCATGCGGGAAGGTCGGTGTCGGCGAGGCGTGCAGCGCGATGCCGTCGGTCCAGGCCACGGCGGTGCCGCTGAAGCGGCCCACCGGACGCAGGCTGTGGCGCTCGAACAGGTGGAAGATCGTCAGCGGCTGCAACTGGTCGGCGACGATCCAGTAGCCGCGGTCCTCGGGGCAGGACCACAGCGCGATGCCTTCCGGTTCCGCGGCAAACGTGCCCTCGGGCAGGCTGCGCCCGGTATGGCGCCCCGCCAGGGTGTATTCCTGCACGCGGGTGGCGGTGCCGTTGCCGGTGTACTCGTCAGCGATCAGCAGGCGGTCGTGGGCGGCGTCGCCGGCGATCGATTCGACGACGCGCAGTGCGGTGGCGTCATCGGTCCCGCCGAACGAGCTCACGAACGCGGCCTGGAAGCGACCGTCGTCATCAATCTCCAGCCGGTAGCGGCGGATGCGCTGCGACAGCTCCTGGAGCGGAGGGACGACGTCGTGGCGCTCGCCGTACATGAAACTGTCGGTCACATAGACCTGCAGCTGGCCCGGCACCGGCTCGTGCAGCCACAGCCCGTAGGGGCTGCGCAGCTGGCCTTCGCCGAACGAGCCCAGCGGCCTGAAATCGGGCAGGGACAGGACCTGGATCCGGCGATTGTCGCGCTCGGACACGAACACCAGGTCGCCATAGACGACCACGCCGTTGGGGCGCTGGAAGTTGCCCAGGGCCGGGCCCTTGCCGCCGATGCTGCGCAGGTACTGGCCGCTGTCGGCATCGAACACCACCAGCTGGTGGGTGGACTTGGCGGTGGCGATCAGCCAGGTGGCGCCGTCCTCGGTGGTCCAGGTGGCCAGCGAGTCGAGCTCGTCCGCCCGCCTGGGTTCAGTCAGGAAGCGTTCCGCGACGCTCGTCGGCGCCGGGGCGGCGGCATTGGACAGGGGGAGTGGGGCGATCGGGCGGGGGGAGGTCGCACACCCGGCCAGGGCCAGGGTGGCGAATAAAAACAGGACGTTGCGCATGGGTGGATTATGCCGAGCCACACGCGAAAGTTGGAGGATTGGCGGCTGCCGACAGGAAATATCGCTTTATCGGCATGGAGCGATTGACGCGGGCGGAAAGTGCTGGCAGGATGCTTTCCATCCATCGAGACCGGCTGAGGGACAGGCCCGAAGAAGCCGGGGCAACCTGATGGAGACAGGCCACAGGCCTGTCTTCGTCGCGGTGCCAAGTCCTGCGGGGACCTGAGTGTCCACCGGAAGATGGTTGCGCATCGCCGCTCTCTCGGAGGCGACGCATCCGCCGGATTCCGGCGATCTTCCGGTATGCCCCGCGTGCATCGATGGCTTTGTCCCTTTTCCGGATATCGCCATGAGCTTTGTCGACGCCACGCCGCAGGTTGCCTCCCACGACGAACTCCCGTTGTCGCATGTCGGCCAGCCGCACGCGTCCGTGCATGAGGATGCGCCGACCGCGGCGTACCCGGCGATCCGTGGCGAACTGGCGCTGCGCCTGCCGATGCGCCATGCCGGTATCCGCGAACTGACGCTGCGTTACGAACTGGTCGGCCCCGGGCACGCGCCCGTGGTGTTCGTGGCCGGCGGCATTTCCGCGCATCGCCATGTCTCGTCCAATGCCGTCTTCCAGGAAGCGGGCTGGGCCAACGACCTGGTCGCGACCGGTCGCACGCTCGATCCGGCCCGCACCCGCATCCTGGCGATCGACTTCATCGGCGCCGACGGTACGCTGGACGCGCCGATCGATACCGCCGACCAGGCCGAAGCGATTGCCCAGCTGCTGGCGGCGCTGCAGATCACCCGGTTGCGCGCGTTCGTCGGTTATTCGTACGGCGCGCTGGTCGGCCTGCAACTCGCGATCCGGCACCCGCAGTGTCTTGAGCGGCTGGTAGCGGTCAGCGGCGCGCATCGCGCCCATCCCTACGCCGCGGCCTGGCGCGCGCTGCAGCGCAAGGCGGTCGCGCTGGGCCAGTTGCAGTGCGCCGACGCGCAGGGTCTGTCGCTGGCACGGCAGTTCGCGATGCTCAGCTATCGCACGCCCGAGGAGTTCGCCGAACGCTTCGACGCCGCGCCGGTCGTCATCAACGGCCGTGTCCGCGTCGCGGCCGAGGATTACCTCGATGCGACCGGTGCGCAGTACGTCGCGCGCACGCCGATCAATGCCTGGCTGCGGCTGTCGGAATCGATCGACCTGCACCGCATCGATCCCGCCGATGTCCATGTGCACACCACCGTTGTCGCCGTCGAAGGCGACCGGCTGGTGCCGCTGTCCGATTCGGTCGCCCTGGTCGAACACCTGGGCACGCCGGGGCAGCTGCGCGTGCTGCGCTCGCCCTACGGCCACGACGCCTTCCTCAAAGAAACCGATCGCATCGACGGCATTCTCGCCGCCGCGCTGCGCAACCCTGGAGAGTCCGCATGAGCAACACCCCGACCACGTCCTCCCGGACTGACGCCACCGACGCGATCGCCTGTCGCCCCAGCACGTCGGCCGTGCGCGCCGGCATCGATCGCGATACCGCCTATGGCGCGGTGACGCCGCCGATCGTGCTGTCGAGCAACTTCAGCTTTGCCGGCTTCAAGGACAAGCGCGAGTACGACTACACCCGCAGCGGCAACCCTACCCGCGACCTGCTCGGCGATGCGCTGGCCGAACTCGAAGGCGGCGCCGGCGGCGTGATCACCGCGACCGGCATGGGCGCGATCACGCTGATCCTCAACGCGCTGCTGGAACCCGGCGACAAGCTGGTGGTGCCGCACGACGCGTACGGCGGCAGCTGGCGCCTGTTCAACGCGCTGGCGAAGAAGGGCCACTTCAGCCTGGTCACCGCCGACCTGACCGATCCGCGTTCACTGGCCGACGCCCTCGCGCAGTCGCCGAAGCTGGTGCTGATCGAAACGCCGTCCAACCCCCTGCTGCGCGTCACCGACCTGCGTTTCGTCATCGATGCCGCGCATCGCGCCGGCGCGCTGACCGTGGTCGACAACACCTTCCTGTCGCCGGCGCTGCAGCGCCCGCTGGAGTTCGGCGCGGACGTGGTCGTGCATTCGACCACCAAGTACATCAATGGCCACAGCGACGTGGTAGGCGGCGCGGTCGTCGCGCGCACCCGGGAGCTGCACGAGCAGCTGGCCTGGTGGGCCAATGCGCTGGGCATCACCGGCTCGCCGTTCGACAGCTTCCTGACCCTGCGCGGCCTGCGCACGCTGGACGCGCGCCTGCGCGTGCACCAGGAGAACACGCAGGCGATCGTCGCGCAGCTGGTCGCGCACCCGGCGGTGACCGGCGTCTATTACCCCGGCCTGGAATCGCATCCCGGGCATGCGGTGGCGGCGCGCCAGCAGAAGGGCTTCGGTGCGATGCTGTCGCTGGAACTCGACGGCGACGAAGACGCCGTGCGTGCCTTCATCGAAGGGCTGCAGTACTTCACGCTGGCCGAGTCGCTGGGCGGCGTCGAAAGCCTGGTCGCGCACCCGGCGACGATGACGCATGCGGCGATGACGCCGGAAGCGCGCGCAGCCGCGGGCATCAGCGATGGCCTGCTGCGCCTGTCGGTCGGTATCGAGGCGCAGGAAGACTTGCTGGCCGACCTGGCGGCCGCGCTCGATCGCGCACAGCGGGTCATCGAGGCGCGCTCCGGAGACGCGCCGAAAAGGCTGGATGCGTGAGCAGCGTCGTCCAGCTCAAGCCCGTGCCGTCCAAACGGCAGCGTCGCGGTACCAACGTCCCGGTGCGGATCGCACTGCTGGGCACCGGGACCGTGGGCAGCGCGCTGGTCGAGCGCTACCTGCGCCTGCGCGAGCAGGGCGTGCCCTTGCCCGAATGCGCCTGGGTCTGCAATTCGCGCACGCACCTGGCCTGCGATCGCCGGCTGGATGAAGTCATCGCGTCCGCACGCCTGGCGCCCCCGCGCAACGGCGGGGTTCCGCCCTGGGCAGAGGCGGAAAGCCTGCGTGCGGGCGATATCGTCATCGATGCCACCGCCAGCGAAACCGTCGCCGACTGGCATCCCGAATGGTTGCTGCGCGGCATCAACGTGGTGACGGCGAACAAGCTGGGGGCCGGTGGCGACATCGGTCGTGCCCGCTCGATCCGCGATGCCCAGGAAGGCGGGGTGCAGTACGGCGACAGCGCCACCGTCGGTGCGGGTTTGCCGCTGCTGCGTTCGATCCGCGAACTGGTGGCCGGCGGCGATCGCGTGCATGCGGTCGAAGGCATCCTGTCGGGCTCGCTGGCGTGGCTGTTCTCGCGCTACGACGGCAGTCAGCCGTTTTCCACACTGGTCAGCGAGGCGCGCGAGGCCGGCTATACCGAACCCGATCCACGCCAGGACCTGTCCGGCGATGACGTCAAGCGCAAGCTGCTGATCCTGGCGCGTGCCGCCGGACTGCCGCTGGACGTGCACCAGATCGAGGGCGATTCGCTGCTTCCGCAGGCGCTGCAGTCAGCCGGCGGCGATGCCGTGGATGGCTTGCTGCCATTGCTGGATGCGCCTGTGCTGGAGCGCTATCAGGCCGCTGTCGCGCAGGGGCAGGCGTTGCGTTTCGTGGGGCGCTTCGATGCCGACGGTGTTGCCTCGGTCGGGCTGCGCGCGCTGCCGGCCTCGCACCCGCTGTGCAGCGGGCAGGGTACCGACAACAAGGTCGCGATCTTCACCGACCGCTACCAGCGGCAACCGCTGGTGATCCAGGGCCCCGGTGCCGGTGCCGAAGTCACGGCAGCGGCATTGCTGGATGACGTATTGCGGATCGTCGCGCAGGGCTGAGGCCCAGGGTGCGCGTTCTGCGCGCGGGCAGCGTGGGCGACGTGTAGCGCGCGGTCCATCCATGACACGGCCACACCGGTTATGACCCGGCAACGCCGGGTCATGGCGCCGCTCAGCACTCGATGACGTTGACCGCGAGGCCGCCGCGCGAGGTTTCCTTGTACTTGTCCTGCATGTCGCGGCCGGTGTCGCGCATGGTCTTGATGACCTTGTCGAGGCTGACCTTGTGTTTGCCGTCGCCGCGGAAGGCCATGCGCGAGGCGTTGATCGCCTTGACCGCGCCCATCGCATTGCGTTCGATACACGGGATCTGCACCAGGCCGCCGATCGGATCGCAGGTCAGTCCGAGGTTGTGCTCCATGCCGATCTCGGCGGCATTCTCGATCTGGCTGGTGGTGCCGCCCAGTGCGGCGGTCAGCCCTGCAGCCGCCATCGAACAGGCCACGCCCACCTCGCCCTGGCAGCCGACTTCGGCGCCGCTGATCGAGGCGTTTTCCTTGTAGAGGATGCCGACGGCGGCGGCTGTCAGCAAAAAATTGAACACGCCCTGTTCGTTGCTGCCTGGACAGAAGCGGTCGTAGTAATGCAGCACCGATGGCAGGATGCCGGCGGCGCCATTGGTCGGCGCGGTGACGACGCGGCCACCGGCAGCGTTTTCCTCGTTGACGGCGAGCGCGTAGAGGTTGACCCAGTCGAGCACGGTCAAGGGGTCGCGCATCGCCGCTTCGGGGCGTTCGGACAACTCGGCGTACAGCGAAGGCGCGCGACGCGAAACGTGCAGACCGCCGGGCAGGGTGCCGGTCTCGCGGATGCCGCGGGCGACGCAGGACTGCATCGCCTGCCAGAGTTCACGCAGGCCGGAGACGATCTCGTCGCGGCTGCGCCAGGACTCTTCGTTGGCCATCATCATCTGGGCGATCGACAGCCCGCTGTTGCTGGAATGCGCCAGCAAGTCCGCGCCGGAATGGAACGGGTATGGCAGTGGCGTGGTGTCGGCGACGATACGGTTCTCCGCGGCGTCGTCCTGGTTGACCACGAAACCGCCGCCGACCGAGTAGTAATCGCGCGTGGCGATGACCTCGCCGGCAGCGTCGTACGCGGTGAAGCGCATGCCGTTGGTGTGGTACGGCAGCTTCTGCCGCTTGTTCATCAGCAGGTCGCGCTTCTCTTCGAACGCGATCGCGTGCGTGCCGCCCAGCTGCAACTGCTTGTTGCCGCGGATGCGCTCGAGCGCTGGCGGGATGATGTCGGGATCGATCAGGTTGGGCATGTGCCCTTCCAGTCCCATGATCACGGCCTTGTCGGTGCCATGGCCGCGTCCGGTCAGCGCCAGCGAGCCGAAGACTTCGGCGCGGATGCGCTGCACCCGGTCCAGTTGCCCGGCTTCGGTCAGCCAGCGCTCGACAAAGCGTGCGGCCGCCCGCATCGGTCCGACCGTGTGGGAGGAACTCGGCCCGATGCCGATCTTGTAGATATCGAAGGTGCTGACAGCCATGCGGCTATTCTATGCCGACCGCGCGCGGGCAGGAGCCTGCGTGCCCACAAGTCGGGAAATATTGGTGCCGCTGACCCTTTACCAACGCGACGACTGCTGCCTGTGCGATCAGGCGCTCGACCTGCTGGCGCAGGCCAGGGCGCCGGCGTTCGACAGTGTCTTCATCGACGACGACGCTGCGCTGGAACAGCGTTACGGCATCCGGGTGCCGGTGCTGCGCGACGAGCGCAGTGGCGAGGAACTCGGCTGGCCGTTCACGGTGGACGGCCTGCGGCAGTGGTTGGCGGGGCGGGCGGCCGTCTAGCCCGCCGGGTTCCCCCTGGGCTGGCGACGGACCGGTCCTGAAAACAGCGACGCCGCGTCAGCGGCAGCTGGACGCGACGTCTTCGGGTGCGATCAGGTCTCTTCAAGGGGTTGGCCGGAGCCCGTCGCTGGCGGTGCGGGAGCGACCGCCGTCGACCGGACGCGGCCTGGTTGGCGCGACGTTGGCGCGACTCAGTTGGCCGGGTTCAGGCGCACCTTGGTGCTGATCGCGACTTCGTCCGGAATCGTCCCGGTGTCGGCCCAATCGCCCCCGCCGACGCCGAAATCCAGACGCTTGATGGTGGCGCTGCCGGTCAGGATCGGCTGGGTGCCGGGCGTCCAGGTGAAGGTCAGCGTGACCGGCTTGCTGACGCCTTTCAGGCTCAACGTGCCATCGGCCGCGTAACGACCGTTGCCGAGGTCGCGGAACTTGGTGGCGGTATAACGCGCCTGCGCGAACTTGGCGATGTCGAAGAAGTCGCTGGTCTTCAGCGTCGAATCGCGATCGCCGTTGCCGGTTTCGGCCGATGCCAGCGGGATGGTGACGTCCAGGTTGGCGCTGGCCAGGTTGGCCGGGTCGAAGCTGAGCTTGGTCGCAAAGCCCGGGAAGCGGCCGGTGAAGGTTTCGCCGTCGTACTTGGTCGAGAACGACAGCGCCGAACCGTTGGCCTGCACATAGTCGGCAGCGAAGGCAGGGGCCGCGAACATCGCGACCAGGGCGGCGGCAACAGCGGCCGGCGTGGTGAGCTTGTGGGACATCAGGCATCTCCTGAAGAGGAAGGGGACTTCAGCCAGCCCCTGGGCAGCATCCGCGCCAGGGTGGCATCGCGTTGGAACAGGTGGTGGTAGATCGCGGCGCCGGCATGGGCGACGACGAGGGCGACCAGCACCCAGAACAGGATTTCGTGCGCGTTGTGTGACCACGTGCGGATCGATTCGTTCGGTCCAACCAGCTTGGGCATCGTGAACAGGCCGAACAGTTTGAACGGACGCAGGCCGCTGGCCGAGTCGTACAGCCAGCCCGACAGCGGCATCGCCAGGATCAGCGCGTACAGCAGCCAATGCGTCACCGAGGCGATCCGGTGCTGCCAGCCCGGCGTGCCCTCGACGGGGTGGGGCGCGCCGGCATACCAGCGCCACAGCAGGCGCAGCAGCACCAGCACCAGCACGGTGATGCCGAGCGACTTATGCGCGGTATAGACCCAGAAGTACTTCGGCGTGCGCGGCAGGTCGCCCATGGTCAGGCCGACAATGGCCAGGGTCAGGATCAGCAGCACGACCAGCCAGTGCAGGGCCTGGCTGACGCCGCCCCACCGGTGCTCGGTGTTCTTCAAGGTCATGGATCGCGCTCCCGGTCTGGCGTCGTGCTGGTCGGTGTGGAGGGTGCAGGATCGGCCGACCGCGGGGCGGCCTCTGCAGGATCCGTTGCGTCATCTGTTGGCGCGGCGTCGGCGGGCTGGGTGCCCGCGCGCGTACGCGTGGCTTCGAGCTCGATCCTCAGTTCGACCTGGTCGCCGATGACCGATGGCCAGGCGGTGATGCCGAAGTCGCTGCGCGACAGCGTAGTGGTGGCCGAAAATCCGACGGTGCGCCGGAACGGCGGCAGCGGATGGCGCTTGAGTACGTTGAAGGTCGTCGCCAGCGTCACCTCGCGGCTGACGCCCCGCAGTGTCAACGTGCCGACGACGTTGGCATGGGTGTCGTCGACCGGATCGATCCTGGTCGAGACGAAGGTGGCCGTCGGGTAGCGCTCGGCGTCGAGCAGGTTGCGCGTCAGCGTCGCCCGGTTCCAGTCTGCATCGCCCAGATCGATGCGCGCGATCGGGATGCTGGCCTGCAGGCGCGCGCTGCGCCAGTCGTCGGGATCGAAGTCCAGTCGCCCTTCGCTGCCCGACACCGTGCCGATGGCCTTCGAGAAGCCGGCGTGCTCGATCGCGAACATGACCCGGGTGTGCACCGGATCGAGGGTGTAGGACTGCGCCTGGGCGTGCGCAGGCGACAGCACCGCGGCGAGCACCAGGCCAAGGCCGCACAGCGCTGCCGCCGCCCGTGTCGGCGCGAGCGACGGCAGGCGTCGCGGCGGGGACATCGATGGGGCGACAGGCGTTGCGATGGCGGGGCGATCCGGGCAGGAGGGAGCGGGCAGGGCGCGTGTAGGGTTGAAGCAGGCAGGCAGGTACCACACATGCGGGCGACGATGATCGCCTGCCAAAACGCGATTCTAGGTCGGAAAGCGCCGGGGCCGCGAATCAGGGTGGGCTTGCGCATGCAACGATGCGTTGCGAGCATTCAGGATCCAGGGACGAGGGTGAGGCGATGGGGCTGCGCACAGGGATCGCTGCACTGGTCATGGCCGCCATGCTGGCCGGAGGTGTGCGTGCCCAGGTGGCGGAAACGCCGCGACTCCGGATCGTCGGCACCGCAGCCGGGCTGCCGTCCACCCATGTCTTCGGCCTGGAACGCGATCGCGATGGCTATCTGTGGATTGCCACGATGGACGGCCTGGCCCGTTACGACGGCGTCGAGATGAAGGTCTGGCAGCACGATCCGCAGGATGCGGGCTCGCTGCCCGACAACCAGGTGCAGGCCGTCCACGTCGATGCCCGCGACCGGGTCTGGATCGGCACGCTGGTGGCCGGCGTCGCGATGCTCGATACCGATCGCAAGACCTTCCGGCGCTACAGTTCGGCCACGCATCCGGGCATGCGTTCGGACTCCATCACCGCCGTGGCCACGCATGGCGACGACCTGTGGATCGGCACGATGGACGGGCTGTACCGCATCGATGCCGCGGGCCAGTTGACGGCGTACCTGCATGATCCCGGCGACCCCGCGTCGTTGCCGGGAACGATCGTCTTCAACATGTCGTTCGACAGCAAGGGCGTGCTGTGGGTTGGCACGACCGAGGGCCTGGCGCGCGTCGATGGATCTCGCCTGCAGCGCGTGGCCTTGCCTGGCGGAAAGAGCAGTCAGGTCATCTACTCCGTCGTCGAGCAGGGCGGGCAGTTGTGGGTCGGCGCCGAGAGCGGCCTGTACGCGGGCGACGGACGCGGGCGCTGGCAACAGCCGGAATGGGCATCGATGTTCGAACGCCCGAACGCTGTCATGAACACCGTGGTTGATCCCGCCGGCGGCATCTGGTTGACCAGCCAGCGCGGCGCCTGGCGCGTGCCCGAGGGTGGCATCCCGATGCCGCTCGAGCCCACGGTTGGCAGGGTCGCGTATCCGGTGCATGCGATCGAACTGCAGGACGATGGCGCGTTGTGGGTGCCGGTATTCGGAGAAGGGCTGGGGTACCTGAGGTCGGACTGGCGTCGGGTCGCGCAATTCTCCAGCAGGAGCGTGGATCTGGCGGGAGACAGCTATCGCGCACTGGTTCCTGCGCCGGAAGGTGGCGTCTGGCTGCTGGCGGCCAATGGCGCGATGGAACGGCTGGATCGGACCGGCGTCGTCGAACGCATGCAAGAGCACCTCAGCGATCGCTTGCGTGATGCAAGGCCGAGGATGATTGCGCGCGACGACGATGGCCGGTTCTGGATTGCGGGGAATGTCGAGCTGCTGCGTCTGGAAACCGATGGCCGCATCGACGACTGGACCCGCAACAGTCCTGTCGACCCATTGCTGCCGGGCCCGATCCAGATGCTGGCGACAGCGCCCGGAGATCGCTTGTGGGTCGTCGTCAATTCGGTGGGGCTGCAGTTGCGCGACAGTCGCAGTGGCAGTGTACTGCGCGATTTCCTGCCCAACGCCGAGGATGGTTTCAACTATGCGGACCTCGATCATATGGAAGTCCATCCCGATGGCGGCGTGTGGCTGGCCGGCGTGGATGGCCTTGACCGCCTCGATCCCGAGACGGGAGCCTTGATGGGTGATCGCGAACTGCGCGGCTCGCGCGTCGCGATCTTCGGGTTCGATGGGCCGGACCTGTTATGGCTGCATCGCGACAACGTGCTGCAGGCCTATCGGCGCGAGGCCGGCGGCTGGCGCCGTATTGACGAAGTCACCATCGCCGACGGACTGCCCGCCGTGTTGCCGCTGGGCCTGCGCGTGGATCGCAATCATCGCGTATGGATGTCGACGCCGCGCGGCCTGTATCGCTGGGATCCGCAGGCACGTCATATGCAGCACGTCGGGGTGCAGCATGGGCTGGGCAGCCAGGAGTTCTATCCGCGCTCGTTGGCACTGGATAGTGACGGCATGCTGGTCGGGTCGACGATCGATGGCGATGTCGTCGCAGTCGATACCCAGGCACCGGACGTCGCGCCGGTGACCTCGACGTTGCGCCTGCAGGAGATCGCGATCCGTCGCGACGGTCAGTGGGTCCCGGCCGGCATGGCGAACGAAGTCGTGCTGGCGCATCACGAACAGGAATTCAGGGTCACCATGCGACTGCTGGCCTATGACGACCCGCAGGGCAACCGTTACTGGTCGCGTCTTGACGGCTACGACAGCGAATGGGTGGCGCAGGGCATCAGCGGCGAGCGCGTATTCAGCGGGCTGGCGCCGGGACGCTATCAGTTGCACCTGCGTGCGATGGATGCGGCCGGCAGTGCCTCGGTCGAGCAGCAGATCACGATCCGACTGTCGCCTCCTTGGTGGCGCTCGCCCTGGGCTCTGGTCATCGAAGCAGCGCTGCTGCTGCTGGGGCTCTGGTGGCTGGCATCAGCCTATCGCCAACGCCTGCGCCGCCGCAGCGCCTGGCAACTCAACGAACACAAGCGCGAGGTCGCCGAGCAGGCATCGCTGGCCAAGACCCGGTTCCTGGCTACGCTCGGCCACGAGGTGCGCACGCCGATGACCGGCGTGCTTGGCATGAGCGAACTGTTGTTGCAGACACCGCTCGACCCTCGCCAGCGCGGATATGTGGAATCGCTGCAGCACGCCGGCCAGCACCTGATGCGGCTGGTCAACGATGCCCTCGACCTCGCGCGTGTTGAAGCCGGCAAGCTCGAGCTTGAGCAACGCAGCTTCGACCTGCGGGCGATGGTGCGCGATGTGGTGCAGCTCAGTGCGCCGCTGGCCGCAAAACGCGGGCTCGGCTTCGTCGGGCAGGTAGCCGACGACGTGCCCGAACGCGTCCTGGGCGATGCCGTGCGCGTGCGCCAGATCCTGCTGAACCTGCTGGGCAATGCGATCAAGTTCACCGAGCGTGGCGAAATAGGCCTGGACGTGCAGGCACTCGCGCCGCAGGGCGTGCGCCTGATCGTCACCGACACCGGCCCTGGCTTGAACGAAGAGCAGGTCCAGCGCGTGTTCCATCGCTTCGAACAGGCAGAGGGCGCGAAGACCGCGGCACGTTACGGCGGCAGCGGGCTTGGCCTTGCGATCTGCCAGGAACTGGCGGCGGCGATGGATGGCCGCATCGAAGTGGACAGCGAGCCCGGGCAGGGTACCCGCTTCATCGTGTCCCTGCCCTTGCCGTCGACGCAGGCGCCTGCGGCGCGCGATCAGGTGGGCAGTTCAACCACGCCGGCCGAGGCCCACGCGCCGCTGTCGCTGCTGCTGGTCGAGGACGATCCCACCGTCGCCGACGTGATCTGCGGCCTGCTGGCCGCGTACGGGCATCGCGTGACCCATGCCGCGAATGGCCTGGCGGCGCTGTCGGAGATTGCAGGCGAGGACTTCGACCTGGCCCTGCTCGATCTCGACCTGCCCGGTGTCGATGGCCTGACCCTGGTCGGCATGCTGCGCGCGCAGGGCTTTACGCGTCCGGTGCTTGCGGTGACCGCTCGTGCCGATGCCGATGCCGAACCACTGGCGCTGCAGTCGGGCTTCGACGGTTTCCTGCGCAAGCCGGTCACCGGCGCGATGCTGATCGACAGCATCTCGTCCGCGCTCGCGGATGCCCAGCGCCGGGATCGTGCTGGATGAAGCGATCAGACCTGGACGGGTCTGATCCGATCTGATCAGCTGCGCGCGCTGTGCGCGTGCACTGCATCCACCAGTACGCCGACGTGGTCGGGATTCATGTCCGGCGACATGCCATGTCCTAGGTTGAAGACGTGGCCCTCGCGCGAGCCGCCATTGCCGGCGGCATAGCTGTCGAGGGCCTCGCCGACACGGGCGCGGATCGCGTCCGGCGATCCGTACAGCGTGGTCGGATCCAGGTTGCCCTGCAGCGCGACCTTGCCAGCGGTGCGGCGCGCGGCATCGCCGAGCTCGATCAGCCAGTCGACACCCACGGCATCGGTGCCGGTGTCGGCCAGCGCTTCCAGGTGCGCGGCGTTGCCCTTGCCGAACAGGATCAGCGGGACGCGGTCGCTGCCATCGCGCGCGCGCGCCTCGTCGTCGATGCGCTTGAGCGCCTGCGCGATGCGCTGCAGGTAGGGCAGCGAGAACTCGCGGTACATCGACGGACTCAGCACGCCGCCCCAGGTATCGAACACCTGCAGCGCCTGGGCGCCGGCCGCGCGCTGTGCCGCCAGGTAGGCGACGACCGCATCGGTGGTCACCGACAGCAGGGCGTGCAGCGCCTTGGGATCGTTGAGGGCCATCGCCTTGATGCGCGCGAAGTCCTTGCTGCCGCCGCCTTCGACCATGTAGCAGGCCAGCGTCCATGGGCTGCCGGAGAATCCGATCAGCGGCACCTTGCCGTCGAGCTCGCGGCGGATCACGCGCACCGCGTCCATGACATAGCGCAGTTCGGTTTCCATGTCCGGCACGCCCAGTCTGGCGATGCTGGCGGCGTCGCGGACCGGGTGGCGGAACTTGGGGCCTTCGCCATCGACGAAGTACAGCTCCAGTCCCATCGCATCAGGAATGGTCAGGATGTCG
Source organism: Luteimonas sp. RIT-PG2_3 (assembly GCF_054902115.1). Classification (NCBI taxonomy): domain Bacteria; kingdom Pseudomonadati; phylum Pseudomonadota; class Gammaproteobacteria; order Lysobacterales; family Lysobacteraceae; genus Luteimonas; species Luteimonas sp. RIT-PG2_3. The sequence continues at coordinate 237,420 of NZ_JBUBPF010000004.1, forward strand.
GAGAACAGAATCGCCGCGTCCAGCTCGAAACGGCGCAGCGGCTGCAGCGTCACTTCACAGGCGATCTCGGGGTTCTTGGCCATCGCCAGGAAACTGCCGGCCTTGGCGCGCGTGGCGCGATACTCGGGCAGATAGCGGCCGGCCTGGCGCATCAGCCAGACGGGGGTGCAGTCGACGGGCTCGCGGTAAAGGGCGCGCAGGAAACGGTCGTTCTTCAAAGGGCTGGTCATGTCTACGCAGGAAGTCTTGGGGCTTGAGTGGGTGTGCGTTGCGGTGCGGCCGATGCCGTCGCCAGGAGGTGGCGTCGCCTCAGCGGCCAGAGCGGTCATCTCTGGCCGGGCGCTCGGCATCGTGTGAACAGCCGACAGGGCTGTTCACAGGCGCGATCGCGGCGGGATGGAATGCCGGTGCCGTCCATGGCGTGGAGTCGCGTGCTTCGGAGACACCGGCCCGGCCATCCATGGCCGGGCGCTCGGCATCGCGTGAACAGCCGATAGGGCTGTTCACAGGCGCGATGCCTCGCCCTGCGCGAACATCAGCTGGAAGCCGCGCTTGAGCTGCTGGTCGCGGGCCTGTTCGAGCGCCTTGATCGCGCTGGGCTGGTCGGGATGCAATTCGCGCCGCAACGTGCTGCGACCGCCGATCTGACCGGTTTCGCGCAGCAGCATCCAGCCGCCGAGCAGGTCTGGCTGCAGGCTCAGCTGCACGAAGCGCGGGGCTTCGTGGCCTTCTGGACGTTGTTGCAGCAGCAGGCGCATCGGGTGCGGGCGCTACGAGGGTGGGGCCCCATTGTAGCCGCTGGCCGCCCGGCGCCCTGTCGTGGCGCGCTCAGGCCGGCGCCAGCACGGCCATGACCGCGCTTTCGGGGACGTCGGCGAGCACTTCGGCGCGGCCGGTGCCACGCCAGGTGATGAAGCGCAGTCCGCTGGACTGGGCCTTCTTGTCCAGGCGCATATGCGCCAGCAGGGCCTCCGGATCCAGCCCGGGCGGCAGGGCGACCGGCAGCTCGAAGCGCTGCAGCAGCGTGCGCAGGCGCTCGGTGTCCGCGGTCGAGGACAGACCGAGCCCTTCCGACAACCGCGCCGCCAGCACCATACCGATGGCGACGGCCTCGCCATGGTTCACGCCGCCGTAGCCCTGTTCGGTCTCGATCGCGTGGCCGAAGGTGTGGCCGAAATTCAGCAGCGCACGCTCGCCGTGCTCGAACGGATCGCGCTCGACGATCGCGGCCTTGTGCGCGCAGCTGCGCGCGATGGCCTCAGCCATGACCGCATCGTCGACGGCCAGCAGGGCCGGGGCGTGGGCGTCCAGCCAGTCCAGGAACGGCGCATCGACGATCGCACCGTACTTGATGACTTCGGCCAGTCCGGCCCGCAGTTCGCGCGCCGGCAGCGTGCGCAGCGAACCGGTATCGGCGATCACCGCGCGCGGTGGATGGAAGGCGCCGACCAGGTTCTTGCCCTGCGGCAGGTCGACTGCGGTCTTGCCGCCGACCGAGGAGTCGACCATCGCCAGCAGCGAGGTCGGCAACTGCACGCAGTCGATGCCGCGCATCCAGCTGGCCGCGGCAAACCCGGCAAGGTCGCCGACAACGCCGCCGCCCAACGCGAACAGGGTCGCATCGCGGCGTGCGCCGGCGTCGGCCAGGGCTTCGATGGCGGCGCTGAAGGTGGCCAGCGTCTTCGACGACTCGCCTGCGGCGATGACGAAGCGCTGGATGCGTGCATCGGGGCGCTTGGCCTGCAATGCCTGCGTGACCTGGTCGGCATAGCGCGGCGCGACATTGCTGTCGCTGACCAGGAACGCATCGCGACCGCGCATCGTCGCGGCCAGCAGGCTGCCGTCGGACAGCAGGCCCGGGCCGATGGTGATGGCATAGGGCTGCGCGCCGCCGACGGCGACGTTGCGTGGGGATTCAAGGCTCATGTGGGGTCCTGGAGGAGTGCTTCGGCCTGGAAGGCGGCAGGCCGTGTCCAGTGCGCATCGAGCAGTCGGGCGAGGGCATCGGCGGCATTGTTGGCCGAATGCACGTTGGTGTCGAAGCGCAGGTCGGCGACTTCTTCATAGAGGGGCAGGCGCAGCGTGGCCATGCCGCGCAGCACCTGTTCGCGGTCGGCGTTGGCCAGCAGCGGACGGGTGCGGTCGCGCGCGAGGCGCGCCAGCTGCTGGTCGATGCCGACGTGCAGGTAGACCACGAAGCCGCGCTCGCGCAGCAGCTGGCGGTTGCCGGCATCGAGCACCGCGCCACCTCCGGTGGCCAGCAACTGGTCGTCCGATTCCAGCAGCGCGGCCAGCGTGGCGCGCTCGCGTTCGCGGAACCCGGCTTCGCCTTCGCATTCGAAGATCATCGGGATCGTCGCGCCGGTCCGTTCGACGATGGCATCGTCGACGTCGATGAACACCAGCCCGAAGCGACTGGCCAGCCGCTTGCCGATCGACGACTTGCCAGCGCCCATCGGGCCGACCAGCAACAGGTTGGAAGCGGGATTCATGGTCGAATCGTACCAGCGGCGGCCATCTGCCCTCCAGCCGCGGGGCGCGCCACGTGATCCCTGGCGAGTCGGTTGCAACGGCAACCAAGGCATTGCCACCGCGCTGCGCGCGCTGGCGACCGTCAACGATCCGCGGCGCCCTGTTGCAGCAGGCCCTGCAGCGCCTGGATGTCGGCGGCGTCCTCGGTGCCCAGTGCGACCAGCGCGGGGACCGCTTGGGCCAGTAACGGAAGACCGCGCGCAGTGTCGCCATCGAGCACCAGGATACGTCCGCGCAGCGCCCGCAGACGATGTTCCCAACCCGGCGTCGAGTCGCCGGCGGTCAGCGCCTTGATGTCGAGGCCGTCGACCATCGCCAACGCCTCGCGATGGCGACCCTGTTCGGTCAGGGCGCGCGCCAGCGCGTAGCGGAAACTGTGTGCGGCGACGTTGTCCTCGCCATAGTGGCGGCGCAAGCCGCGCTCGGCCTGGCGCAGGTAGTCCAGCCCGGCGTCGCGGTCGCCGCAGTCGTATTCCTTGAAGCCAAGGTTGCCGGTCTCGACCAGGGTCGCCTGGCGATCCTCGCCGTAGCGCCTGGCCATGCGTTCTCGCACGTCGCGTGCGATCCGCAGGGCCTCGGGGCAGCGTCCCGCGGCATCGTGGATGCTGGCGACCGTCGACCGCTGGATCAGGGTGGCGTATTCGTCGGGGCCGAGGATGCGTCCGGTGACCTGCGCGGCGTTTTCGGCCAGCGGCAGGGCCTCGTCATGGCGACCTAGGTTGCGCAAGGCGCGCGCGAGCATGATGCGGTAGCCGGCGACGGTGGCCTCGCCGATCCGGCGCGGGTCGAGCAGCGGGTCGGCGAGGATGGCCTGCAACTGCGCGATGCCGGCCTCGGCATCGCCCTGGCGGAGCATGGCATCGGCGATGTTGGAGCGGATAAGTGCCGCCATCATCGCGTCTTGGGGGCGCAGTAGACGCTGCAGGCGATCGGCGCGGCGATGCGCAGCCAGTGCGGGTTCGATCTGCAGTTGCTGAAAATGGAACTGCCCGCGCGCGATGGCCGCAGACAACGCCAGTTCGTTGTCGCCGCGCAGACGCGGGCCGGACTTCGCGTCGGCATCGGCCAGCACGTGTGCCGCGTCGGTGAAGTCGGGCGTGGCGCCGGCATAGGCCAATGTGCGCACTAGCCCATAGCGTGTCTTGAGCGTCAGTTCGCCGTCGTCGCCGAAAGCCTGGGCGTAATGCGTCGATGCCTTGCACAGGTGGTCGGCGGCGCGTTCGCGGTCTCCCAGCGTGCGCCAGGCGTCGCCGAGCGCGGCATGGATGCTGCCGCGCGTCGCCGGATCGTCGCCGAAGCGATCGGCCAACGGTCCCGAGGCATGCTCCAGCATCTGGCGCACGGTCGGATCGCGCTCGAAGCCCGAGCCGCCGGGACTGAGTGCACCGATCAGGTCGTCGCTGAGGAAGCGCACCACGGCCTCGGCGCGCGCGGCCTGCAAGGCGGCATCGCGGCGCTGCCGTTCGCTCTGGTACCAGAACAGCGAGCTGGCGAGCAGGCCGGTGGCGAGCAGCAGGATCGAGGCGACGACCCAGGGACGGCGCACGCGTGCGCGCTCGAGTTCGCGTTGTACTGCGTCCGCACGCAGCGCGGCGGACGCCTGTCGCTCCGCGTCGTCCCGACGGGCGGGCAGGGTCTCGAGGCGTCCGATCAGTTCGTCGACACTGCCCAGCCGTCGCGCGGGTTCGCCATCGGTGGCCCGACGAAGGTCGTCGACCAGCAGCGGGTCGTCGATGTCACGTTCCCAGCCGGGTGCCATTGGTCGCCGCAGGTCGCCGGCCAGCAGTTGCCACAGCAGGATGCCCAGCGCGTACAGATCGCTGCGAACGGTCGGCGGTTGTCCGGCGATCAGCTCGGGCGCCAGGTACAGCGGCGTGCCTGAGCTGTCGGTGCCGGCCGCATGGGTCACGGTCATCCCCAGCCCGGTGATGCCCAGTTCGGCCAAGCGCTCGGGCTGCAACAGCCGGCTGTTTCCAAAATCGGTCAGGCAGGCCTGCCAGCGTCTGCCCTGCGCGTGTCCGCCCTGGTCGGGTCGTCCGGCTTGATCGGGTCGCACCAGCACATTCGCCGGCTTGATGTCCTTGTGCAGCACGCCAACGCCATGGGCGGCGGCGACGGCATGGGCGACCTGCAGGAACAGCGCCAGTCGCTGTGCCTGGTCCCATTGCGCCAGCGGGCCATCGGCTCCCTGGTTCCCGGCCCATTCCGGCAGCGACTGGCCGCCGTAATTGCACTCCAGGAAATACGGTGGCGATGCGAAGTTCCAGTCCAGCGCATGCACGAAATCGTCGCGCTCGCCCAGGGTGTCGCGCAGCACCCGCATCAGCGTGGCCTCGCGCTTGATGGCCGACAGCTGCTCGCCGTTCAGCGCGAACTTGAACACGCGCTCATCGCGGCTGCGCGGTTGCCGGGCCAGCCAGACCTCGCTGCCGAAGGTCTGCCCCAGCGGTCGTTCGAGCAGGAAATGCTCGCGTCCGGGGACGGGCTGCCCGGCCTCCAGCTGCAACGGGCTGCCGACCCTGCGCCCGGCCGCGGTGCGTTCGACCTCGCCGGCAAACCGGTAGCCGATCCGCGGCACGGTGACGATGCGACGCGCTTCGGCCTCGCCCAGGGCCTTGCGCAACTTGCCCACGGCCGTCGCCAGCACATGGTCGACGGTGACGCGCCCGGCCCAGACGGTCTCGAAGAGCTCTTCCTTGGTGACCACCTCGCCCACGTGGCGCAGCAAGGTCGCCAGCACCTGCAGGGGTTTGTGCTCGACGTCGACGGCCAGGCCGGCAACGCGCAGCTCGTGCCGGGACTCGTCGAACTCGGCATGGCCGAAGCGCCAGCGGTAGGCGTGGCTGTCGGTCGGGGGAGAGGAAGGCATGGCCGGATCATAGCGTCGCGCATGCCGCGCGGCAGCGCGGATCGGCGTGTCGTGGCGGCTGCGGCACACGCTTGAATGTTTCTTGAAGTGACCGTGAGGACAGGCCGCAGCTGTCTCGCCCAGCATCCCTCCCACCGCGCTTGCGGCGACCGAGGATGCGGACATGACGGCGTGGAAGTGGATGGCGATCGCGGTGCTGGATGCCTGTCTGCTGGTGGGCTGCAGCAAGGGTCTCGACGGGACCTACGCCGACGAGCTGGGCATGAGCAGCCTGACGTTCCGGCGCGACGGCACGGTCGTGCAGTCGTCCGGACTGGCCGGTGTCGAGTTGGAGATGCGCTACGCGGTGGAGGACGACAAGGTCCGGCTGACCCACCCGGAGGCCTCGGGGGCGACGCTGGTCCTGACGCGCATCGACGACGACACCCTGTCGGGTCCGATGGGAATCCGTTTCAAGCGCAACCACTGAGGCCTGCCGACGGCCTGGATCCTCATGCGGTTGGTATCGCAGGGGCCCGGGCAGCGACGTGCATCGGGTTTTCCAATCAAACAATGCAAGGAGTGGGTGGTGGAGATCATTCAAGGCAAGGCACGCGTGCTCGACCGCGATACCGAGACGCACGGTTACGTATCGGGCAGCGGGGGACGTGTCAGCGGGCAGACCAGTTCAATGCGCACGGTCACCCTCGAGGTCGCTGGACGCACGGTGATCGTCAAGCACAAGCAGCCGATCGCGGTGATCGACGGCGACGAGGTCGTCGCCGCCGGGCCGCAGAAGGCGGAGGGTCTGCTGGCCTATGGCTTCGCGAACCGGACGCGCGCCACCCGCAACAAGTCGCCGGCCGGCTTGATGTTGCTGCTGGGCGGATTGATGGTCGCGCTGGGGATCCCGCTGAGCGTGATCCTGGTCGGGCTGATCTTCGTCGGCTTCGGCGGGTACTGCCTCTGGCTGGGCGCGCAGATGTCGAAGGCGAACAAACTGCTCGAATCCACGCTGGCCGCCGCCGGTCCGGTCCCGCGTTCCTAGCGGCATTGGCGTGATGGAAGACGACCGTCAGCGCCGGGCCCTCGCCCGGCCGGTCCACAACGGGCGCGCCCGTCGCGCCGAGGAGCATCAGATGGAGCGTCGTCGTCGTGGCTTCAGGATCTGCATCGCAGGCCTGCTCTTGGTGTGCTGCGCGCAGGCCGGGGCGATCGAGCTGCAGAACATGCAGGGATTCGAGGCACATTTCGGCCGCTACGCGCCGGGTGGGGACTGCAAGCGCCAGCCGCAGGTCGTCATCGATCGCGCCGGATTCTCGTTCGAAGGCGGGCCCGCCCTGCCGAAGGCGACGCAGCCGGAATATGCCGCCAGTTTCATGGGCAACTTCTACGAGGGCATCAGCCTGACGTTCTTCCCGTATGCGGTCGAACCCCGTCCCTACGTGTTGACCCTCAACGCTGGAGAGGCACGCGGGGTCATGACCATCGAAGCCTACGAGTTCGGGTATCCGGGCGGTCCGGCATTGCCGGACAAGTACCGCGCCCATGTCGCCGGCTCGCCGTACAGGAAATGCGGCTGAGCGCCCTGCGCTAGCTAGCGGGCGCGGGCAGGGGGCGGCGGGCTGCGTCCAGTGCGATCGTCGAGGCAGCCAGCGCGGGCAGGGTGCGCAATGCCTGCCGGCTGACGCGTTCGTAGTGCTGGACGAAGCGGTCGACCTGGGGGCGTGTCATCCCGCCGGGCGCGGGTTCGCCTGCCTGCGCGGCTGTCGCCGTCAGTGCGCATTCCTGTTGCCAGCGCCATTCCCGCACGACATCGAAGCCCGGCGGTTGCAGGAACAGCAGGCGGTCGATCCGTGCCCACAGCGCGGGATAGTCGCGGGCGAGGGCGTCGTTGCACCAGCGGCGCCAGCGGCCGTCGGCGTCCTCGTTGCGTTCGAGTGCGTTGACCGGTTCGACCAGGGCATCCCCGGTTTCCGCCGTGGTGCCGAGGAACCAGCCTTCGAACACGACCAAGTCGACGGCATCGCAGGGCGTCCACTGCGCGCGTGGCCGCCGCCGGTCGCCCAGCTTGTCGAAGCGGGGCAGCTCGACGCGCTCACCGGCGCGCAGGGCATCCAGCGTACGACAGGCCAGCGCGACATCGTGCGTGCCCGGCGGCCCACGCGTCGCCAGCAGTGGATGCACCTCGCGCGCCAGTTGCTGTCGTTCGGGCTGGTCCAGGTAGACATCGTCGATCGAGATCGACACCGCGCGCAGGCCTCGCGCCTGCGCGGCCTCGACCAGTTGCGCGGCCAGCGTCGACTTGCCGGTGCCCTGCAGGCCGCTGATGCCGTAGATGCGGGGCGCGTGGCCGCGGACGTGCCCGGCCAACGCATCGTCGAGCAGCGTGGCGACCAGGGCAGGCGCGAAGCCCCTCATCGGGGCAGGACCTGCGGCAGGGGATGCATGGCGTGCGACATCGCGCAACAATAGCGCAATGAACTGCGCAGACCTCCAGACCGAAGCCCTCGCCACTTTCGCCACCCTCTTCGACGAGGCCTTGGCTGCCGGCGAGCCCGATCGCACCGCGATGACACTGGCCACCGCCGCCCGCGATGGCCGCCCTTCAGCACGCACGGTGTTGCTGAAGGCACACGACGCGCGCGGCTTCGTCTTCTACACCCATCTGGAAGGCCGCAAGGGGCGCGAGCTGCAGGCCAATCCGCAGGCGGCGCTGCTGTTCCATTGGCCGCGCGTCCGCGATGGCGTGCAGGTCCGCATCGAAGGGCCGGTGGTGCGGGTCGACGATGCCGAGGCCGATGCCTATTTCGCCTCGCGTCCGCGCGGTAGCCAGCTCGGCGCCTGGGCGTCGCTGCAGTCGGAGACGCTGGCATCGCGCGAGGTCTTCGAGCAGCGCATCGATGGGCTGGAGGGCGAATTCGAAGGGCGCGATGTCCCGCGTCCGCCTGGCTGGACCGGCTTGCGCGTGCGTCCGGAGCGGATCGAGTTCTGGTATGGCGCGCAGTTCCGCCTGCACGAACGCTGGCTGTATGAGTTCGACTGCGCCGGGCAGTGCAGCAAGCGCATGCTGTACCCGTAGGCGCGGGAGCGGGAGACCCTGGCGGGACGGATCGGCCGACCGTCTCCGGGGGAAGTCGATGGCCTGCCTGAGATGAATCCAGGCCCATCGCGCGCGGTGCCGCAGGCCTGCGCACGAACAGCGGTCAAGCGCCCACCTCGCAACGTGCGCCTGCGTATGCAGGCCGGGCGCGGCTGCATGCAGCGACATGCCGCCGATCGATCGCAGGAAATGGTTTGCGATGCCGTCTGGCACACGCTTTGTCCTGCCGCGCGTGCTGAAAACGCAAGGTTTGCCCCGCGCATCCCTGTTACGATTGCATGGTTTGCCGGCCCCGTGTCTTCGCGGCCTGGCGACGTCCCTCCGGAGCTGCTCCGGACCTCCTTCCTCCCCTACGAGACGAGCAACGCCGTGTCTTTCTTCGCCAACGTGGAACTGGTTCCTGGTGATCCGATCCTGGGATTGACCGATGCCTACAACGCCGACACCCGCACCGACAAGGTGAACCTGGGCGTGGGCATTTATTACGACGAGCAGGGGCGCATTCCGCTGCTGGCATCGGTCAGCGAGGTGGAGCGAAAACTGGCACAGGACGCGCGTCCGCGCGGCTACTCGCCGATCGACGGCTTGCCGGCCTATACCGATGCGACCCGCAAGCTGCTGTTCGGCGCCGATTCGCCGTTGCTGGAGCAGGGCCGCGTGGCGACGTCGCAGACCGTCGGCGGCAGCGGTGCGTTGCGCGTGGGTGCGGACCTGCTGAAGAAGCTGCTGCCGCATGCGACCGTCGCGATCAGCAACCCGAGCTGGGAGAACCATCGCGCGGTGTTCGGCGCGGCCGGCTTCGAGATCGTCGACTACACCTATTTCGACGCGCAGGCCCATGGCCTGGACTTTGCTGGCATGATCGCCGATCTCAACAAGCTGCAGCCCGGCACGGTAGTGCTGCTGCACGCTTGCTGTCACAACCCCACGGGTGCCGACCTCAGCCACGCGCAGTGGCGCGAAGTGGCGGGTGTATTGAAGGAGCGGGGCCTGTTCCCGTTCATTGACATCGCCTACCAGGGCTTCGACCAGGGCATCGAGCAGGACGCTTACGCGATCCGCCTGTTGGCGGAAGTGGGCGTGGAATCGTTCGTCGTTGCCAGTTCGTACTCCAAGTCGTTCTCGCTGTACGGCGAGCGCGTGGGTGCGTTGTCGGTGGTCGGTGCCACGGCCGACGAGACCAAGGCCGTGCAGTCGCAGGTCAAGCGGATCATCCGCACGATCTATTCCAGCCCGTCGGTGCATGGTGCGGCCCTGGTTGCAGGCGTGCTGACCAGCCCTGAGTTGCGCGCGCGCTGGGAGCAGGAACTGACCGGCATGCGTGAGCGCATCCATGCGCTGCGTGCGGGCCTGGTGGCCAAGCTCGCGGTGGCCGATGTCGGCGATTACAGCTTCATTTCGCGTCAGGCGGGCATGTTTTCGTATTCGGGCCTGAGCAAGGCGCAGGTCGATCGTCTGCGCGACGAGCATGCGATCTATGCGGTGGGCAGTGGCCGCATCTGCGTCGCTGCACTCAATGCCAACAACCTCGACAAGGTCGCCAACGCGATTGCCGCGGTCACCCGCGGCTGAGGACGGCCCGCACCGGCTTCGCGCCGGTTGCAGGGAGTGACATCGGGGCCTCTTTCCTGTCGTCGGAAAGAGGCCCTTTTGTTTGGTGCCTTCATGGGGTCGCGGATCTTGGTGTATTGGCTTCGGATTTGCAGCGGCGGGTCGGGCTGCGGCTGCTCTTCCCTCGGTCAGCGCATCCTGCCCTGACTCGGGCGCACGCCATTCATGGCGTGCTTGGCGCAGGCTCCGCCCGACCCTCCACTGCCGCGCGCGTCGGTATTTCGACGTCGGAAGGCACTCGGCGCATGCTCCTCCATCGAAGACATCGGCCCTCCCGCCATCAGAGCGTCGTCTCGGCCGGGGATTGCGGAGAGCGGGCCATGGATGGCCCGCGGCGGCGAGTCAGCCAAGAATGGCTGACCGAGCCGAGGAGTAATCCCTGGACGGGGCGATGCGGCCTCCGAAGCCAAGCCGTTGCCCTTAACTCCGAGAAAGGCGGGGCTCGAAAGCAAAGAAGCAGATTCGTTGCACCCGGATTTGCAGAGGCGTGTCGGGCTGCGGCTGTTCTTCCCTCGGTCAGGGCATCCTGCCCTGACTCGGGCGCACGCCATCCATGGCGTGCTTGGCGCAACCTCCGCCCGACCCGCCACTGCCGCGAGCGTCAGGATTGCGGCGCCGGCATGCTTTCGAAGCCGACGACGCCTCCTTCTCCCGTCATGATCGCGGCATGGGAGGATTTCCGCGCAAGCCCCTGCAGTTTGAGTCGTCGTTATCGTCCGACAGGAGACTCCCATCACGTGCCCGGCAGGCTTAGCGTGCCGTGAGGAACACGCTCATGCGTTGCAGTTCCTCGTCGAGCGCTGTGCGGAATGCCGCGTCGCGCGGTTTCCTGTCGACATAGCCGAGTTCGGGCCGCAACTGGCCAGCCTTTGCGGTGACGTTGGCCCAGCCGATCACACGGTCGTGCCACAGCAGCGGCAGCGCGTAGTAACCGAACTGGCGCTTGGCTGCCGGCGTGTAGGCCTCGAATTTGTACGTCCAGCCCCACAGCAGCTCGAAACGACGGCGGTCCCAGACCACCGGATCGAAAGGCGCAAGCAGACGCACGGCGTCGTCAGGCGCGTGACGTCGCGAGGCAGGCATCTCGTCGGCCGGCCAGTACCAGGTCGTGCCGTCGATGCGGCAGCTTGCGAGCTCCTCGCGGGCCTGACGCAGCGCTGCCTGCGTCTGCAATGCAAGATGCGGAGCGCCGTAGCCCAACAGGCGCACCAGGTAGGTCAGGCTGGCTGCCGGCAGCGGCGCGTATTTGCTGACCACCAGTGCGACCAGCGCCGCGGCACGTTGCGCGCGGCCTGTTGGACTATCGTCGGTCGGCGGATGCGTCACCGCGGCGTAGACCCGAGTGCCACTGTCGCGTCGCGCCACCCGCAACATGCCCCGGTAGTGGAGGCCGTCCAGCAGGTGCGTGCTGGCATTGCTGGAGCCACCCCAGTAGTTGGTCACCCGGCCGTGCGCGAAATGCTGCTCGACCTGGCGCGGATGGACCTCACCATGTGCCTGCACATAGGTCAGCACGTCCGCAGCCCGGCGCCGCGTGGCCGCATCCCACGATCGCCTGGCCTCGCGCGGATGCATCAGCGCCAGATGCTCGCGTGGCAGGAAGCCATAGTTGACCAGGCAGTCTTCCTCGATCGCGAGCCGGGTGTAGCGGCGCTCGAGATCGCCGGCGCGGTAATCCTTGACGCGATGGCGTAGCGTCAGGTCCTGCGCCCGTGCGGGCGCACGGATCGGGTCCGCCTGCACGAAGCCGAGCCGCCGGATCGCGGCCGGCAGCGTGGTCGGCTTGAACAAGGTGCGCGCCACCGCATGGCGGCGCAGGTCGTCGAGCGTCGGTGTCCGGGCGGTCATCTGTTATCAGTCATCCGTTTGTCGCTCATCGCCCGGTTGCCGAGCGTAAGCGCCGGCGCGAGGACGATGCCGTGCCTGACGCTGCCCGGACGCGAGCGGCTGCATCAGCCCTGGCATCCAGCGCGATGCATCACGGCCGGTGGACGTCCCGGCTGAAGCGCAGCGTGGTTGCCGGCATGCCGTCCGCGCTGGCCTGGATTTCGAACGTCAGCGTATCGGGTGCCTGCACCTTGACGCTGCCGGCATAGTCGATGAATTCGGCGTTGCGGATCTCGCGCAACACGACGTCGCGCTGCACGCCCCGCAGGTCGCGCACACGGACCCCGAGCGTCGCCGGGATCGCCACCTCCGCATCGGCCGATCCGCGGCGCACGCCCACCAGCAACAGCACCGTGTTGTCGTCGCGCGCAATGCCATAAGGCTTGGCCATGGACTCGCTGAGGGCCATGGTCGGCACGATGCTGGCGCGCAGCACGTGCTGGCCATTGCGAACCTCGGCGGGCTCGCGGGTCGCCATCGCTTGCTCCATCGACGTCGTGCCGCTCGGCGCCGACGCAGTGCATGCGCACAGCAATGCGCTTACCAGCAGCAGCGCCCGCTGGCGCTGCGGCATGGATCCCTGCAGACGGCGCCCCAGGTCAATCATTGGCAGCCGACAGCTCGCCGCCGCGCACGGTGGCATTGTGGATGGCCTTGGCGACCAGCTCGCGGAAACCGCCGACCTCGAAGGTCTCGATCGCGGCCTGGGTGGTGCCGCCGGGGGAGGTCACGCGGCGGCGCAGTTCGGCCGGGGCTTCGCCCGATTCGGTCAGCATGCGCGACGCGCCCAGCAGGGTTTCCTGCACCAGCGTACGCGCGGCATCCGCCGGCAGACCCTCGGCGATCGCGGCCGCTTCCATCGCTTCGGCGAGCAGGAACACATACGCCGGGCCGCTGCCGGAGGTGCCGGTCACGGCGTCCATCCTGCCCTCGTCGTCGATCCAGACGGTCTTGCCGGCGCTGGCCAGCAGCGCTTCGGAACGTGCGCGGCCATCGGCATCGACATGCGCGTTCGCGAACAGGCCGGTGACGCCAGCGCCAAGCAAGGCGGGGGTGTTGGGCATCGTGCGCACGACCGGCAACTGTCCGCCCAGCCAGCTTTCGAGCTGTGCCGAGGTGATGCCGGCGGCGATCGACACGGCGACCGGGCGGGTCGATTGCGCCTGTGCGGCGAGCGCGGCGCAGACCTCGCGCATCACCTGCGGCTTGACCGCGAACAGCCACGTCGAAGCGCCTTCCACTGCCGCCGAAGCGTCTTCAAAGACCTGTACGCCGAAGTCAGCGGCCAGTGCGTCGCGGCTGGGCGCATAGGGGTCGGCGACGCGGATCGATGCGGGATCGGTGCCGCTGGCGACCAGGCCGCCGATCAGGCTGCGTGCCATGTTGCCGCCGCCGATGAAGGCGATCGAGGAAGACGTGCTCATATGTGCTCCGGTTGGGTAGCAGGACGTCGGGTCCTGCACTGGGATGTCGGGAGTGGCGGGCGGGTCCGCCATGGAAAAGATCGCGCGATCGAGGGGCGCTGGATAGCGCCGCTGGCTCCGGTGCTGGCCTCGGCCGCCTGCTCGGGCCCAATGCCAGGATGGTAGCCCGACTTGCCGTTCTCACCGTATGCGCACCCTTCCAAGGATGTCGGCCCTGCCACATCAACCGCCGACCGGGTCGCGCTGACGGGCAGCCGCCTGGTCTGCGACGGCACTCCGACGGCGGCAGGCGTCGTGTCGGCCGTCCGGTTCAGGGCTGCTTGCAGGGCGGAGGCTGGCAAGTCCGTAGGTTCCGTGGACGGGGTGAAAGGGCTTTAATTGTAATGTCTGCCCGGGGCTATACTGCCGGCAGGGGGATGAGCCGGCGGTCGGCGGTGCCGGCCATGGGCCTGCATCCCGGGGTGTCCGGCTCCTACCATTACCGGTCGATGTGGCAGTGCAGGGGATCATGCATGGATATTGCGGAACTGTTGGCGTTCTCGGTCAAGAACAAAGCCTCCGATCTTCATCTCTCGGCCGGCCTGCCGCCGATGATCCGTGTCGACGGCGACGTGCGCCGCATTAACATCCCAGCGCTCGACCACAAGCAGGTGCACGCGCTGGTCTACGACATCATGTCGGACAAGCAGCGACGCGATTACGAAGAGTTCCTCGAGGTCGACTTCTCGTTCGAGATCCCCGGCCTGGCGCGTTTCCGCGTCAACGCCTTCAACCAGAACCGCGGCGCCGGCGCGGTCTTCCGCACCATTCCGTCGGAGGTGCTGACGCTGGAAGACCTGGGTTGCCCGCCGATCTTCCGTGAGCTGATCGAGCAGCCGCAGGGTTTGATCCTGGTCACTGGACCGACCGGTTCGGGCAAGTCGACCACGCTGGCCGGCATGATCGACCACATCAACAAGAGCGAATACGGCCACATCCTCACCGTCGAGGATCCGATCGAATTCGTGCATACCTCGCAGAAGTGCCTGATCAACCAGCGCGAAGTGCACCGCGACACCCACGGCTTCAACGAAGCCCTGCGTTCGGCGCTGCGTGAGGATCCCGACATCATCCTGGTCGGCGAGTTGCGCGACCTGGAGACGATCCGGCTGGCGCTGACCGCCGCGGAAACCGGACACCTGGTGTTCGGCACGCTGCATACCTCCAGCGCAGCCAAGACCGTGGACCGCATCATCGACGTGTTCCCCGCCGGCGAGAAGCCGATGGTGCGCTCGATGCTGTCGGAATCGCTGCGCGCGGTGATCTCGCAGGCGCTGCTGAAGAAGGTCGGCGGCGGCCGCACGGCGGCCTGGGAAATCATGGTCGGCATCCCCGCGATCCGCAACCTGATCCGCGAGGACAAGGTCGCGCAGATGTATTCGTCCATCCAGACTGGCCAGCAGTACGGCATGATGACCCTGGACCAGCACCTGCAGGACCTGGTCAAGCGTGGCCTGGTCACGCGCCCGCAGGCCAGGGAATACGCGAAGGACAAGCGCATCTTCGAGTAAGGCTGTAAACGGGAGCAGGTCACCGGTGGCCTGGAACTGAGAGCAGAGCGCAGAGAATTGCAAAAGCTGGGAGGCGGGGCGGGTACGCGGAAGTGTCGAGGAGCCTGCTCCTGACCCTTCGCTATTCCCGGTTCTCGAGTCCCGACGCCACAGGAGCCACCCATGAGCAGCATCGACTTCACCTCGTTCCTCAAGCTGATGGCGCACCAGAAGGCGTCGGACCTGTTCATCACCGCCGGCATGCCGCCGTCGATGAAGGTCCACGGCAAGATCTCGCCGATCACCCAGAACCCGCTGACGCCACAGCAGTCGCGCGACCTGGTGCTGAACGTGATGTCGCCGCAGCAGCGCGAGGAGTTCGAGAAGACGCACGAGTGCAACTTCGCCATCGGCGTGTCCGGCGTCGGCCGCTTCCGCATCAGCTGCTTCTACCAGCGCAACCAGGTCGGCATGGTGCTGCGCCGGATCGAGACGCGGATCCCGTCGATCGAAGAACTGAACCTGCCGCCGATCATCAAGACGCTGGCGATGACCAAGCGCGGCATCATCATCTTCGTCGGCGCCACCGGCACCGGCAAGTCGACGTCGCTGGCGTCGATGATCGGTTACCGCAACCAGAACTCGACCGGCCACATCATTACGATCGAGGACCCGATCGAGTTCGTGCACAAGCACGAAGGCTGCATCATCACCCAGCGCGAAGTCGGCATCGACACCGACAGCTGGGAAGCCGCGCTGAAGAACACGCTGCGCCAGGCCCCCGACGTCATCATGATCGGCGAGGTGCGCACGCGCGAAGGCATGGACCACGCGATCGCGTTCGCAGAGACTGGCCACCTGGTCCTGTGTACGCTGCATGCCAACAACGCCAACCAGGCGATGGACCGCATCATCAACTTCTTCCCTGAGGATCGCCGCGGCCAGTTGCTGATGGACCTGTCGCTGAACCTCAAGGGCGTGGTCGCCCAGCAGCTGATC
Organism: Luteimonas sp. RIT-PG2_3; assembly: GCF_054902115.1. Lineage (NCBI taxonomy): Bacteria > Pseudomonadati > Pseudomonadota > Gammaproteobacteria > Lysobacterales > Lysobacteraceae > Luteimonas > Luteimonas sp. RIT-PG2_3. Next base: position 253,353 of record NZ_JBUBPF010000004.1, read on the forward strand.
CCGACACCGGACGGCAAGGCGCGCCGCGTCGCGATGGAGATCATGCTCGGCACCCCGCTGGTGCAGGACTACATCCGCGAAGGCGAGATCCACAAGCTCAAGGAGGTCATGAAGGACTCCACCAACCTGGGCATGAAGACCTTCGACCAGAGCCTGTTCGAGCTGTACCAGGCCGGCGAGATCAGCTACGAGGACGCCCTGCGCCACGCCGACTCCGCCAACGAAGTGCGCCTGCGCATCAAGCTGGCACAGGGCGGCGACGCACGCACGTTGTCGCAGGGACTGGATGGCGTTGAGGTGGCCGAGGTGACCTGAGCGGCGCCTGGGGCACGGCTGTCGTGAGGGCCGGGCGCACGACGCGTGCCTGAGGATCGACTGGTGTGCCTCGCCTTGTGTGCCTGGTCATCCCATGGCAAACCAGGACCGGCGGACTCCGCCCTGCAACCTCAGGCGGCCTTGAGGTTGCCCGGGATACTGCGTTGTCGCCGGCATGATGCCGTTTTCATGCGGCGCACGGCACAATAGTGGGCCCTGAGACAGGTTCGGAGACGTTACATGGCCTTTACCCTCCCCAAGCTCCCCTACGCTTACGATGCGCTGGAACCGAACATCGATGCGCAGACGATGGAAATCCATCACACCAAGCATCACCAGACCTACATCAACAATGCCAACGCGGCGCTGGAAGGCACCGAGTGGGCCGACAAGTCCGCCGAGGAGATCATCGCCAACCTCGACGCGCTGCCCGAAGACAAGCGCGGCCCGCTGCGCAACAACGCCGGCGGCCATGCCAACCATTCGCTGTTCTGGACCGTGCTGTCGCCCAAGGGTGGCGGCAACCCGACCGGCGATGTCGGCAAGCACATCGACAGCGACCTGGGCGGCTTCGACGCGTTCAAGGAAGCCTTCACCAAGGCGGCGCTGACCCGTTTCGGCAGCGGCTGGGCGTGGCTGAGCGTCGACAAGTCCGGCAAGCTGCTGGTCGAGAGCAGCGCCAACCAGGACAACCCGCTGATGAAGGGCGTGGGCTCGGGCAATACGCCGATCCTGGGCCTGGATGTCTGGGAGCATGCCTACTACCTGAAGTACCAGAACCGTCGCCCGGACTACATCGCGGCGTTCTACAACGTCGTCGACTGGAATGAAGTTGAGCGCCGTTACCAGGAAGCCGTCAAGGGCTGAATGGTGGGCCCGGATCGGAGGACGTTGCCGTAGGCAATGTGTTCCGGTCCACGACGTGACGCAGGAAAGCCCCTCCCTCCGGAGGGGTTTTTCGTTGGGGCAGGGCATCGGCGGCGTGTGCAGGAGCGCCTTCTGGCGCGATCGCTAGCGGGGGACGCCCGGTCGCGCCTGAAGGCGCTCGTGGGAGGGCTATCGCTTCGGCCGCAGACGCGCCAGCTTCTTCGCCACCGGACAATCCGGACGGTGCGCGCCGGGCAGGTAGCCCAGGCTCATCAGGAACTCGTTGGTGATCTCGCCGCCGGTGAAGCGGAAGGTCTTCTTGAACAGCTTGACCCAGGCGGCCTTGTCGCGCGGCGTACCGGTCTCGTCGCGGACGTGTGCGTCCAGCCATTGCGCGAAGCCACCATGCGAGGCGCGCATGCCCTGGATGATCCCGGCGTTGTGGATCGCGGCGTCGACCTTGAGCCGGTTGCGGATGATGCCGGCATCGGCCAGCAGGCGGTTGCGGTCGCGCTCGCCATAGCCCGCGACCTTGTCAACGTCGAAGCCGTGATAGGCGCCGTGGAAGCCCGCGCGCTTCTTCAGGATGGTCTCCCAGCTCAGTCCAGCCTGGTTGATCTCCAGCAGCAGGCGTTCGAACAGCACGTGTTCCTCGCGTTGCGGGAAACCGTACTCGGTGTCGTGGTAGGGCCCGTGGATGGGGTGTCCAGGGGCGACGTCGCAATAGGCGCTCATGCGGCAAGGATAGCGCCCCCGGCGACATCCGCGCATTGAACCAAAGGTGTCCGCGGGTGGCCGGAGACAGCATGCGACACACGTCAATGGCGTCAACAGGCCCTAGAATACCGGCATGTCCTCCCCGTTCCTGCCCCTGGCCAATCAGCTGCTGATCGCCGCCCCGGCGATGGACGATCCCAATTTTGCGCGGACCGTCGCCCTGATCTGCCAGCATGATGGCGATGGCGCGATGGGCGTGGTCATCAACCGGCCCTCCGAATACACGCTGGGCGAGATCTTCCAGCAGATGGGCATTGCCTCGACAGATTCCGGACTGCGCGGTCAGCGCGTACTGGCCGGCGGGCCGGTCCACCCCGAGCGCGGTTTCGTCGTCCACGACGGCGGACGCACCTGGGATTCCAGCCTGGCGATCGCCGACGGGCTGTCGGTCACCACGTCACGCGACGTGCTGGAAGCGATGGCGCGTGGCGAGGGCCCCGAGCATGCGGTCGTCGCCCTGGGCTGCGCTGGCTGGGGCGCGGGGCAACTGGAGTTCGAACTGTCGGGCAGCAGCTGGATCACCGCGCCGTCCGACAACGACGTGCTGTTCCACACGCCGCTGGATGCGCGATGGCAGGCGGCGGCCGGGCAGATCGGCGTCGACCTGATGCGCATGGCCGACTACACGGGGAACGCATGAGTCGCGGCCCGATCCGTGCCGATGGCACCGTGCTGGGTTTCGATGTCGGTTCACGCCGGATCGGCGTGGCCGTGGGCAGTGCCTTCGGGCACGGCGCGCGTGCGCTGGCGGTGGTCAACGTGCATGCCGATGCGATCGACTGGCTGGCCATCGAGCGCGTCTACAAGGAATGGCGCCCCGATGGCCTGGTGGTCGGCGATCCGATGACGCTCGATGGTGGCGACCAGCCGATCCGCAAGCGCGCGCATGCGTTCGCGCGCGAACTCGCCACGCGCTTCCGGGTGCCGGTGGTCTTGATGGACGAGCGTTCGAGTTCGATCGAGGCCGCGCATCGCTTCGCCGTCGATCGTTCCGAAGGCCGTCGCCGTCGCAGCGATGCTGCCGCGCTGGATGCGGTGGCCGCTGCCGTGATTGTCGAACGCTGGCTGGCATCGCCCGGAGATGCCGTCGATCTTGAAGATCTTCCCTCCACATGAAACCGTCGTGAGCCTGTCATGAGCGTCTCCCAACTCGATTCCGACGGGCACCTGCGCCACCTGCTGACGCTGGACGGCTTGCCCCGCCCGGTGCTGGAGCGCCTGCTGGACCGTGCGCAGCAGTTCGCGGGCGGCGAGGATGCGCGCGAGCGTCTTGCCGGCAAGGCGGTCTGCACGCTGTTCTTCGAACCGTCGACGCGGACCCGGCTGAGCTTCCAGCGTGCTTCGCAACGATTGGGCGGGGACGTGCTGGGCTTCGATGCGGCGACCTCGTCGACGACCAAGGGCGAGACCGCGGTCGATACCTTGAAGAACATCGAGGCGATGGGCGTGCAGGGCTTCGTGGTCCGGCACAGCCAGGATGGCGCGGTGGCGGCACTGGCGGCGCAGGCCAACCCCGGGACCGCGCTGATCAATGCCGGCGATGGCCGCAGCGCGCATCCCACCCAGGGCCTGCTCGACATGCTGACGCTGCGCCAGGCCAAGGGCGTGGATTTCTCGGCGCTGAAAGTGGTCATCGTCGGTGACGTCAAGCATTCGCGCGTGGCGCGGTCGGACCTGCATGCGCTGCGGACACTGGGTGCCAGCGAGATCCGCGTCTGCGGACCGTCGTCGCTGCTGCCTGAAGACGAGACGCTGGCCGGCTGCAGCGTCTACGATGACCTCGATGCCGCGCTCGATGGCGTGGACGCGGTGATGATGCTGCGCCTGCAGCGCGAGCGCATGGAAGAAGGCCTGGTTGATTCGCTGGATGGTTACCACGCACGCTACGGACTGACGCCCGCGCGCCTCAAGCGTGCGGCGGCCGACGCGGTTGTGCTGCATCCGGGACCGATGAATCGCGGCGTCGAGATCGACGATGCGGTGGCCGATGGCAGACAGTCGCTGATCCTGCGCCAGGTCGCCAATGGCGTCGCGGTGCGGATGGCGGTGCTGGAGGCCCTGCTGGGCTGATTGGTGCGGGTGGTGTCAGGGGTTCTGATTCGCGGCTGAAGCCGCTCCCACAGGCTTGCGGGAGCGCCCATGGGCGCGAACCGGACACTCAACGCTTCTGCGCGAACAGCCAGTCCCACATCGCCTGGTCGCGGTAGGCGGGATCCCAGCTGTTATGGCCGACGCCAGGGAGCTCGGTGTAGTGGACATTGCCGGCACGCTGGCGCTGCAGCGCGGCGTACATCCGCTGCGACTGTTCTGGCAGCACGACGTCATCGTCGCCGCCATGGAAGATCCAGATCGGCAGGTCCTTGAGCGCGGCGGCCGTGGCGGCGAACGGATCGGCGGCGCCGCCGGCGACCGGCGTGACCATCAGCGTCGGGCGATGACCGGGCGCGGTGATGCCGCCGCAGACGGGGACGATCGCGGCGAAGCGTTGCGGCGCAATCAGTGCGAGCTCCCAACTCCCGTAGCCGCCCATCGACATGCCGGTCAGGTAGGTGCGGTCGGGATCGGCGCCGTAGAAGCGCGCGGCATCGTCGAGCACGGCAAGCGCCATGCGCGCGCTGTCGCCGCTCCACTCGCTATGCCGGGGCGCCTGTGGAAACACCGCCAGCGCCTTGAAGCGATCGCCGTGCGCGCGTAGGTAGGGGCCGAGGCCTGCTTCCAGCTGCCGGCGGTTGTCGTCGCCGCGTTCGCCCGATCCGTGCAGGAACAGTACGAGCGGGATGGGCGTGGCTTCCAGTCGCATCGGCACGAAGACCTGGTAGCGGACCGTGCGGCCTTCGAACGACAGGCTGTGCGCGACGAAATCGCCATGGCCGATGCCGTGGGGCTGGTCCGCAGCCGGATCGGCCGGGGACGGTGCGGGCCGGTCGAGATCGCTCGAGGCGCAGCCGGCCATCAACAGCCATCCGGCGAACAAGGGCAGCAACAGGCGCAAGGGCATCGGGCGGTCTCCATGCATGGGGCGGTCTCCACGGTGTGCATCTCCACGGGTGCCGGGCCAATGTACCCCTCGCGAGGGCGGCATACCTGACTGCAGCGTTTCGACCTGAGGACGGCGCCAGGGCCCGCGTGCTGCGTCATCGGGTGCAGCCCTGCCTCAGCGGATCATGATCGCCGTTGCCAGCCCGAGGAAGCTGAAGAAGCCCATGATGTCGGTGACGGCAGTGACGACGACGGTGCCGGCCACCGCCGGGTCGATGTGCATGCGCTTGAGCAGCAGCGGCAGCAGCACGCCGGCCAGTGCGGCCGAACAGAAATTGATCACCAGCGCGCTGAAGATCACCAGCGACAGCACCCAGTCATGGAACCAGGCGAGGGCGACCAGGCCGACCAGGCCGCCGATCAGCATGCCGTTGATGACCGCGACCCGCAGTTCCTTCCACAGCAGGATGCGCGCATTGCTGGCGCCGACCTGGCCGAGCGCGATGCCGCGCACCATCAGCGTCAGCACCTGCACCGCGGCGTTGCCGCCGATGCCGGCGACGATCGGCATCAGCACCGCCAGCGCGACGACCTTCTCGATCGTCACTTCGAACTGCCCGATCACGAAAGCGGCCATGAACGCGGTCAGCAGGTTGACGCCCAGCCAGACGACGCGGCCGCGCACCGCGCGACGGATCGACGAGAACAGGTCTTCTTCCTCGTCGAGGCCGGCGGCGCCCAGGGCCTGGTGCTCGGCCTGGCCGCGGATGATGTCGACCACGTCATCGATGGTGATGCGGCCCAGCAGCACGTTGCCGTCGTCGACGACCGGCGCGGACACCCAGTCATGGTCGGAGAACTGGCGGGCGACCTGCTCGGCGGACTCGTCGACGTTGATCGCGGTCAGGTCGGCATCGATCAGGGCGTTGACCGGGGTGTGCGCGTCGTGGGTGACCAGGTCCTGCAGCGCGACCCAGCCGATCAGCTGGTGGCGGCGGTTGACGACATACAGGTGGTCGGTGTGTTCGGGCAGTTCGCCGCGCAGGCGCAGGTAGCGCAGCACCACGTCGACGGTGGTGTCGGCGCGCACCGTCACCACGTCCGGGTTCATCAGGCGGCCGGCGGTGTCTTCCGGATACGACAGCACCTGTTCGAGGCGCTCGCGGTTCTCGCGGTCCATCGACTTGAGGACTTCGTCGATGACGGTATCGGGCAGGTCCTCGACGAGGTCGGCCAGATCGTCGATGTCGAGGTCCTCGACCGCGGCGACGATCTCGTCGGTGTCCATGTCCGCCAGCAGGCTCTCGCGAACTTCCTCGCCGACATGGACCAGGACCTCGCCGTCGTCCTCGGCGTCGACCAGGCCCCAGACCACCATGCGCTTTTCATGCGGCAGCGATTCGAGCAGGTTGCCGATCTCAGCCGGCGCCAGGGTATTGATCAGCCGCCGCACCGGGCCCAGGCGGCCGCTGTCGAGCGCGTCCGACAGCAGACGCAGCTGGCGCGCGGTCTTGTCGTGGCGTACGGCTTCTGCCATGGCTCGCTTCCATTGCGCGTCGCGGCGCATGCGCCGCGACGGGGGGCTATCGTCTGGACAGGGGGCTCGTTGCGGCGCCAAGCGCCTGCGAGCCTCGTGCGGGAACACGCATTATCACGTGCGCATGTGAATCTGCACACCCTGAGGCCACGGCAAGTTCAGTCGGTACGGGGCCGGGGCGGCTTGCCGCTCGCTGCCTGCGGAGCATGCGCAGCGATGGCAGGGCGCCGATGCGCGCTCAGTGAGCCTGCACGCTATGCAGCCAGCGCTGCAGAGCCTCGCGGTCGTGCGCACGCAACAGGGCCGGCGCGCGCGCGCGCAGGGCAGCCTGGTCGAGGCCGCGGATCGCCCGGCGCACTTCCAGCAGCATCGCCGGATGCAGGCTGAATTCCTCGAGGCCCAGCGCCAGCAGCATCGGGGTGAACATCGCATCGCCGGCCATTTCGCCGCAGACCGCCACCGGCTTGCCGCGGGCCTTGGCGGTCCGGATGATCGACTGCAGCAGGCGCGGCAGCGCGGGGTGCAATGGGGTGTAGAGCTCGCCGAGGGCATCGTTGGTGCGGTCGGCGGCCAGCAGGTACTGGACCAGGTCGTTGGTGCCGATCGACAGGAAGTCGACCAGGCCGATGAATCCCGGCAGCGCCAGCGCGGCTGCGGGGACCTCGATCATCGCGCCGACCGGCACGTCATCGGCGATCGGCTTGCCTTCGCGGCGCAGGTCGGCGGCCACGCGGCGCGCCAGTGCGAGCACCGAGACGATCTCCTCGCGGCTGCTGATCATCGGCACCAGGATCCGCACCGGGCCGTAGCCCGACGCGCGCAGGATGGCGCGCAACTGCGTCTCGAACAGGTCAGGATGGGCCAGCGACAGGCGCACGCCGCGCAGGCCGAGCGCCGGGTTGGGCTCGCCGCGCAAGGCCAGTCCGCTGCGGTCGGCCTTGTCGGCGCCGATGTCGAGGGTGCGGATCGTCACCACGCGCCCGGTCATGCCGAGCACGACATCGCGATAGGCGCGGAACTGCTCTTCCTCGTCCGGAACTTCGCTGCGCTGCATGAACAGGAATTCGGTGCGGTACAGGCCGACGCCGGCCGCGCCCAGCGCATGCGCCTCGGCGACGTCCTCGCGCGATTCGGCATTCGCGTACAGCTTGATGTCGTTGCCATCGAGCGTGCGCGAGGGCTCCCGGCGCAGGCGGTGCAGTTGCTTGCGTTCGCGCTTTTCCTCGCGCAGCCGGCTGCGGTACGCGCGCAGGTCGTCGGCATCGGGCTCGATGATCAGCGCGCCGCTGCTGCCGTCGACCAGCAGCACGTCGCCGTCATTGGCCTGCTGCAGCGCCAGGTGCGCGCCGACGATCAGCGGCAGGTGCAGGCTGCGCGCGAGGATCGCACTGTGCGACAGCGCGCTGCCGGTAGCGGTGACCACGGCCAGCACGCCCTGGGACTGCAGTTGCACCAGCTCGGATGGCGCGATGGTGTCGGTGACCAGGATCTCGCCGGCGATGCCGCTGAGGTCGGCCTCGCGCCGGTGCAGCGCGGCATGCACGCGGCCGATGACCTGGTCGATGTCTTCGATGCGGCTGCGGAAGTAGTCGTCGTCCATGGCCTCGAACACCGCGGCCAGGCGATCGCGCTGCAGGCGCAACGCGTAGTCGGCGGTGTACAGGCCCTTGCCCACCAGTTCGTCCAGTCCCTGCAGGAGTTCGGGATCGTCGAGCAGCAGGGCGTGCAGGTCGAGGAATTCGCCGACTTCGTGCGCCAGCGCGCCGTGCAGCTGGTCGCGCATGTTGCGCATCTCGACACGGACGATGTCGATGGCATGGTGCAGGCGCTTGAGCTCGCCTTCGGCCTCGGCCGGTTCGACGTGCTGCTCGGTGACCTCAAGTGCGTGCGGCAGGCGGACGCGTGCCCGGCCCAGGGCGTTTCCCCTAGAGGCGCCGTGCCCGGACACCTGTCTCCGCATCAGCTCTCCTCGTCGAACTTGCGTTCGAACAGGGCTGCGACGGCTTCGGCGGCGGCGGCTTCGTCATCGCCGTCGGCGCGCAGCACCACGCTGGTGCCATGCCCGGCCGCGAGCAGCATCACGCCCATGATGCTCTTGGCGTTGACCTCGCGGCCCTTGGCGACCAGGGTCGCGTTGCAGCGGAATCCCGACAGCACCTGGACGAGCTTGGCGGTGGCGCGTGCGTGCAGCCCCAGTTTGTTGCTGATCAGCAGTTCACGTTCGATCATGGGGTCGGCTCTCAGGCGTCGTCGTGGATGACCCCGTTGCGGGCACCGGCCGCAGCCACCGCAGGGAGTTCGTCAAGGGGAAGCTCAGCATAGTTCATCACCCGCAGCAGCATCGGCAGGCTGGCCGCGGACACCCTGCGCATCGGCGTGCCCAACTGCGCCAGGCGCGCGGCGAGGTTGCTCGGTGATGCGCCATAGACATCGGTCAGCACCAGCACGCCTTCGCCACTGTCGACCCTGCGCAACGCAGCGCTGGCCTGCGGCAGCAGGACGTCGAGGTCGCCGTCGAACGGCACTTCGAACGCTTCGGTCTTCAGGGGCAACTGGCGCAGCATCGTCGTGGCGACCGCGGTCAATGCGGTGCCGACGCCAGGGTGGGTCACGAGGAGGATGCCAACGGTCATGCCGCAACGTTATCAGACAGCGGTGACAGCCCGGAAGCGCCATCGTGGCATTGCGTCGGGAAACGGGATGGATGTCCTGTCATCGCATCGGGACATCCGCTGTGCCGACGCTTGGGCCACCGGCTAGCCTGCGTCGGGCGCGGATCGTCCGGCCAGCCCTTATGGCTTGCCGCGATCGACAGGTCCAGCGCGCTCAACCCAGTTCGCGATGCAGCGTGGCGACGTCACGCCAGCCATGCTGGCGCGCATGCTCGGCCATGGCCTCGGCCAGGTAGACCGACCGGTGGCGGCCGCCGGAGCAGCCGAACGCAACGGTCACATAGCTGCGGGTGTCGGACTGCATCCGCGGCAGCCACTTGTCGAGCAGCCCGGAGATCTCGTCGAAGAATTCCCGGACGATCGGCTGCTCCTCGAAGAACGCGCGTACGTCCGGGTCGCGGCCCGACAGTGGTCGCAGGCGCGGATCCCAGTGCGGGTTCGGCAGCCCGCGCGCGTCGAATACGAAGTCGGCATCGGCGGGCACGCCATGCCGGTAGGCGAACGACTCGAACAGCAGCGACAGCGACGAGTCCTGCGCCAGGCCAAGTTCGGTGACGACGCGACGGCGGAGCTGGTGGACGTTGAGGTCGCTGGTGTCGATGATCACGTCGGCCAGCGCACGCAGCGGACGCAGCGCCTGGCGCTCGAGCGAGATCGCATCGGCCAGCGCGAGGCCGATGTGGGTCAGCGGATGCCGGCGCCGGGTTTCGGCGTAACGCTTGATCAGCACGTCGTCGCTGGCATCGAAGAACACCAGCCGGGGATCGAAGCCGAGCGCGCCGACCGCCGACAACCAGTCGGGGACGTGCGCGAGGTCGCCGCGGCTGCGCATGTCGATGCCGACCGCAAGCTTCTCGCTGCTGCGTTCGGGGTGCGATGCGGTAGTCACGAAGTCCGGCAGCAGTTCCGCAGGCAGGTTGTCGACGCAGTAGAAGCCCAGGTCCTCGAAGGTCTTGAGCGCAACGCTCTTGCCGCCGCCGGACATGCCCGAGACGATCAGCAGGGTCGAGGCCGATGCCGGCGGGGAAGGTGGGGACGGGGTATCGCTCATGCCGGGCTGTCGCTGCCGTGTTCGAGGAAGTGGGAATGGCGCGCCAGGAAGGCGGCCGCGGGGTCGATGCCCTTGGCCCGCAGGATATGCGTGCGGGTCGCGGCCTCGGTCAGTACCGCGAGGTTGCGGCCGGGCATGACCGGCAGGGTGATCATCGGCACGTCGAGGTCGAGCACGCGGCGCAGGCCGAGGTCGCCGGTCAGGCGGATCATGCCGTCCTCGTAGGCGTGCGGTTCGGCGCCGGGGCGGCTCAGGTGCACGATCAGGCGCAGGTACTTGTTCTTCTTGACCGCAGTGTCGCCGAACATCTGGCGGATGTTGAGCACGCCCAGTCCGCGCAGTTCCAGCAGGTCCTGCAGCAGTTCGGGGCAGGTGCCATCGAGCACGTCGGGTGCGATCTGGGTGAACTCGGGGGCGTCGTCGGCCACGAGCCGGTGCCCGCGGGTCACCAGTTCCAGCGCCAGTTCGCTCTTGCCCGATCCCGACTCGCCGGTGATCAGCACGCCGATGGAATAGATCTCCATGAAGACGCCGTGCAGCGTGACCCGTGGCGCGAGCGCGCGGGCGAGGTGGTACTGCAGGTGGTTGAGCAGCTCATGGCCGCGCCGGGGCGAGGACCACAGCGGCGTCTGCGATTCCTCGGCGGCTTCGCGCAGGTCTTCGGGGCAGGTCTGGTCCTTGCTGATGACCAGGGCCAGCGGACGGTACTGGATCATCCGTTCGATGGTCTCCCAACGCAGCCGCGAGTCCAGGCCGTCTAGCCAGGCCAGCTCCTCGGTGCCCAGGATCTGCACCTTGTTGGGATAGATGATGTTGAGATAGCCGGCCAGCGAGGGGCGGCGGGCATGGGTTTCGACAGATTCCAGCACGCGCTGGTCGCCCGATTGACCGGCCAGCCAGCGCATGGCGAGGCGTTCGTGCTGCTGGTCGAACAGGTCGCGGGCAGTCAGGCTTGCATTCATTCGGTTCGGCGATCCATGTCAGTCGATCTGTTCAGGCAATCTGGATGCCGGCGACGGCACGGTCGAGCAGCAGGCTGCGCAGGTGCGCCACCTGGCCGGCGGTGCGCAGGGCCTCGCGCAGCTCCGGGTCCGAGAAACGCTCGGCGACCCAGGACAACTGCTGCAGGTGGTCCTCGACCAGGCCCTCCGGCGAACACATCGCGAACACCAGGTCGACCGGCACGCCATCGGGCGCACCGAAGTCGACCGGATGGTCCAGGCGCAGGAACGCGCCACGGGGCTGGTTGAAGGCCTGGCAGCGCGCATGCGGGATGGCAACGCCACGGCCGATGCCGGTGCTGCCCAGGGCTTCGCGATCGCGCAACGCCTGCGAGATCAGCGGGGTGATGGTGGGAGATGCGCCGCCCAGCAACCGGGCGGCGGCATCGAGCACGCTGGTGCGCGTGCCGGGTTCGACCAGCATCACGATGCGGTCGGGGGAAAGCAGGTCATTCCAGGGCATGGTGGGGGATCGTGATGCTGGGTGTCGCGCTCAGCCAAAGCTGCTTTCGCGCAGGGCGGGGTCGCCGCGGCGCTGGCTGGTGGATTTCTGCTTGTGCTTGAGCAGCAGGCGGTCGAGCTTGTCGGCCAGCAGATCGATGGCGGCATACATGTCGACGCCGGTGGCGTCGGCGTGCAGGGTCTTGCCGGACAGCACGGCCGTGGCTTCAGCACAGTGGTTGGGCTTGTCGAGACTGAGCTGGATGCGTAGATCGACGGGTTGCTCGAAATGGCGGGCCAAGCGTTGCAGCTTGGATTCGACGTATTCACGCAAAGCCGGGGTGATCTCGATCTGGTGGCCGTGGGTTTCGATGCGCATCGGCAGACTCCTCGATTTCGGGGGTAGTGCACCGTGGCCGGTGTGGCCACGATGGGGACAGGGTAGCGCAGCGTGAGGGCGTTCGGAACGATCGCCCTCACGCGGATTTGGACCGCCCGGCGGTGGCTTGGTTCAGCGCCTCGCCATCGCCTTGCGGTCGTCTCCGTGCGTCTACCCATGGCCCAGACGAACACGCCCGCCGTTTGCGCGCCGTGAGCGTTTCGTCATCTGTCGGGACGTGCTGCCGGCGCTGTGGCCTAACCGACCCGCACGCGCTCGTGCGACGAAGGGATGTTCATCGCTTCGCGGTACTTGGTCACGGTCCGCCGTGCCAAGGGGATGCCGGAAGCCTTCAGCAGGTCGGCGATGCGGGCGTCCGACAGCGGCTTGCGCGGGGCCTCGGCCGAGATCAGTTCGCGGATCATCTGTTGGATCGCGGTGCTGGAGGCGCCGCCGCCGCTGTCGGTGTCGATGCCCGAGGCGAAGAAGTCGCGCAACGGCAGGGTGCCGCGCGGAGTATGCACGAACTTGCGCGACACCGCGCGCGACACGGTCGACTCGTGCATGCCGATCTGGGTGGCGACCTCGCGCAGCGTCAGCGGCCGTAGGGCCGATGCGCCGAACTCGAGGAAGCCCGATTGCTGGTGGACCACGCAGCGCACGACCTTCAACAGGGTCTCGCCGCGGGCCTCGATGTTCTTCAGCAGCCAGCGCGCTTCCTGCAGCCGGCCGCGCAGGTAGCCGCCGTCCTCGCCGGAGGCGTGCTGGATCATCTGCTCGTAGCCGCGGTGGATGGTCAGCCGGGCCTGGTGGCTGTTGGCCAGGGCGACGCGCCAGACTCCGTTGACGCGGCTGATCGTGCAGTCGGGGGTGACGTAGTTGTCGGTCGGCACGCCGCCGATCTGCGCGCCGGGGCGGGGGTCGAGCGAGCGCAGCAGTTGCAGGGCCTCGGCGGCCTCCGGCGGCGAGCAGCCGAGCGCATCGGCCAGGCCGGACGCGCCCAGGCGGGGCAGGCGGTCGATCATCTCGGCCGCGGCGCGCCGCGCCTGCCGCCGGCCGGGCGTGTCTTCGGGCAGGTTGTCGAGTTGCAGCACCAGGCATTCGCCCAGGTCGCGTGCGCCGACGCCGACCGGATCGAAGCACTGGACCTGGCGCAGCACGGCGAGGATCTCGTCGTGGCCGACGGTGGATTCGGGTTGCACGGCGCTGGCGATGGCGTCGAAGGATTCGCGCAGGTAGCCATCGTCGTCGATGGCATCGATCAGCGCCGCACCGATCTGGCGGTCGCGCGGGGACAGGTGGCTCAGGTGCAGTTGCCAGGACAGGTGGTCCTGCAGGCTTTCGGTCTGGACCAGGCGGTTGCCCGGGTCCTGGTCGTCGTCGCCGTGGTCGCCGCCGCTGTTGCCGCCGACATAGTCGCTGCGGTCGTACCAGCTGTCATCGGCGGGGTCCCATTCGGCATCGCCGCTGTTGCCGGTGTCGGCCTGGGTGTCGGTGCCCCGGTCGGGAAGCAGGGGCTCCCGCTCCGGCAGCAGGGTCTCGCGTTCGCCGGGCACGGGGTCGGCGTCCGGGGTGTCGTCGCCTTCTTCCCAGTCCAGCAGGGGATTGCTTTCGATCGCCGCGGTGATCTCGGCCTCGAGTTCCAGCGTCGACAACTGCAACAGGTGCAAGGCCTGGCGCAGTTGCGGCGTCAGTACCAGTTGCTGTCCCAGCGATGTCTGCAGCCTTGGTTTCATCGTCCCCGGAAGCTCTACAAGGTGGGTCTGGAAAGCAGGCCGCCATCCGTGATGGCGCCGGTTTTCCTCACCCGACCCCCCTGCCGCGGACGGAAGGGGCGCCAGGCGGGCGCACGAACGGATCGTGCCCCCTGTCCAGAGCGACCGCTGCGGTTACAGGCGGAACGATTCCCCCAGGTAGACGCGGCGTACGTCGGGATTGGCCAGCAGCGCGTCCGGAGCCCCCTGCGCGAGCACGCCGCCGTCGCTGAGGATATACGCCCGGTCGCAAATGCCCAAGGTCTCGCGGACGTTGTGGTCGGTGATCAACACGCCGATGCCGCGCTGCTTGAGGTGTTCGATGATGCGCTGGATCTCGCCGACCGAGATCGGGTCGACGCCGGCGAAGGGTTCGTCGAGCAGGATCAAACGGGGGTTGGCGGCCAATGCACGCGCAATCTCGACGCGGCGGCGCTCGCCGCCGGACAGGCTGGCGCCGATCTGGTCGGCGACATGGGTGATCTGCAGCTCTTCCATCAGCGAGTCGAGCTGCGCCTGGCGCGACTTGCGGTCGAGATCGTCGCGCAGTTCCAGCACCAGCATGATGTTGTCGGCGACGCTGAGCTTGCGGAACACCGACGGTTCCTGCGGCAGGTAGCCGACGCCGCGCTTGGCGCGCGTATACATCGGCTCGGCGGTGATGTCGTGGCCGTCGAGCACGATCTTGCCGGCATCGGTCGGGACCAGCCCGACGATCATGTAGAAGCAGGTGGTCTTGCCGGCGCCGTTGGGGCCGAGCAGACCGACGACCTCGCCGGCATCCAGTGTCAGGCCGAACTCCTTGACCACCTCGCGCTGCTTGTAGCGCTTGCGCAGACCTTCGGCGACCAGCATCAGCTGCCGTTCCCGGAAGTGGCGGCCGGCGGCGTGGTCTTGTTGCGCGGCTCGAACTGCAGGCGGACGCGGCCGCTGCCTTCGCCGCCGCCCTGGACCTGGCCGGTGCGCATGTTGTAGACGATGCGTTCGCCGGCGATGCTGCCGCGACCGGGCTGCTGCACGACGGCCTTGCCGGTGAACACGACGGTATCGGCCTGCAGGTCGTAATCGATCTGCCCGGCGGTGGCGTTCATCGTGCCGCCGGTGTCCATCTCCTGCTTCATCCGCACCGGCGAGCCGGTCAGCTTGACCTGGCGCGGTTCGCCGCCGGCCTGGCGGATCTCGGCGCGCGCGGCCTGGATGTCCAGCGATCCCTGCACGATGTGCACGGTACCGGTCAGGATGCAGGGGCCGGAATCGTCGAGGGTGCAGTCGTTGCGGTCGGCGTCGACGACGAGGGTCTGGTTGCGGTCGGTGCTTTTCGCCGAGGCCTGGAATGGCGCGGCGGCGGCGAGCACCAGCAGCAGGCTGGCGAGGGTCGCTTTAGCGGGACTTGGGCTCATAGCGGATGTGGACCTTGGAAAGTTGCTCGATTCGGTTGGCGTCGAGGTGCGCGCGCATGCCGGTGCCCTGCATTGTAGAGCCGGGCCGGGTGATGGAGACGGGGGCTTCGGACGTGGCGAGATTCTGGTTCGGGAAGACATCGAGTTCCTCGGTGTGCATCACGGTCGGGTTGGGCGCGTCCTTGGGGCTTTCGGCGACGACCTTGCCGCGCAGGCGGATCTCGTCGCTGTTCTCGTTGATCCAGCCGGTCTGCGAACGCAGCTCCCAGCGGCGGTCCTGGGCGTCGGGCACCAGGAACAGCGGTGTCGCCAGTTCCATCGTGCGTGCCCCCGGCGTCTGCCGCAGCTCGGGTGCGCGCAGCGAGAAGGACTCCAGTCCTTCGGAGTCCAGCGTCACCAGTTCGAAGTCGCGCAGCACGTAGTCCGAGCGCTGCAGGCCCGCCGCCACGGGGGCGTCGTCGCCGCGCTTGAGCCAGGCCGACCAGCCCGAGACCAGGGCAGCCAGCAGCAGCAACACCGTCAGTACGCCGCGCCAGCCCAGCATCAGTGCACTCCCGCCTGCAGCAACGCATCGACCTTGCCATGGGCGGTCAGCAGCAGGTCGCAGAGTTCACGCGCGGCGCCTTCGCCGCCACGGGCATGCGTCTGCCAGTGCGCCGGTGCGACCACCCACGGGTGCGCGTTGGCCGGCACGACCGACAGGCCGACGCTGCGCAGCACCGGCAGGTCCGGCAGGTCGTCCCCCATGAACGAGACCTGGGTGCGGTCGATGCCGAGCCGCGTGCACAGCGCATCGACGCAGACCAGCTTGTCGGTGACGCCATCGAAGCCTTCCAGTCCCAGCTCGCGTGCGCGGTTGAGCGCGATCACGCTGGTGCGCGCAGTGATGAACGCGACCGTGATGCCGGCCTTGCGCAGCTGCACCAGGCCTTGCCCGTCGAGCACGTGGAAGGACTTGATCTCCTGTCCGTGCATATCGAAGAACAGGCGGCCATCGGTCAACGTGCCGTCGACGTCGAAACACGCCAGGCGGATGTTGGCGGCGCGTGCCAGCAGGTCGGCGGGGAAATGCGGGAAATATGACGTCATGGGGCTGATCGGGTCCTCGGTGGGCGCGGGGCGTGGCGTCGGCTCAGACCACGCGCGCGCGCAGCAGGTCGTGGATGTTCAGGGCGCCCACGACGCGATGCGCGGCGTCGACGACGATCAGGGCGTTGATCTTGCGGGTCTCCATCAGGCGCGCGGCTTCGGCGGCCATCGCGGCGCTGTCGATCGTGACCGGGTCGCGGGTCATGACGTCGGCGATGGTGGTCCCGTGCACATCGAGGCTGCGGTCGGCCAGCGTGCGGCGCAGGTCGCCGTCGGTGAACAGGCCCAGCAGCACGCCGGCATGGTCGGTGACCGCGGTCATGCCCAGGCGCTTGCGGCTCATCTCGAGCAGCGCATCGCTGAGGGACGCGTCGGCGGCCACCACCGGCACGTCGTCGCCGCTGTGCATGACGTCGGCGATATGCAGCAGCAGGCGCCGGCCGAGGGCTCCGGCAGGATGCGAGCGGGCGAAGTCGTCGGCGGTGAAACTGCGCGCCTCCAGCAGGGCCACGGCCAGCGCATCGCCCATCGCCAGCGACGCGGTGGTGCTGGCGGTCGGTGCCAGGTGCAGCGGGCAGGCTTCGGCCGGCACGCTGATGTCCAGGTGCACATCGGCCTCACTGGCCAGCGTCGACTGCGGCCGGCCGGTCATCGCGATCAGTACATTGCCCTGGCGCTTGAACACCGGCAGCAGGGTCAGCAATTCGTCGGACTCGCCTGAATACGACAGCGCCAACACGACATCGGTGTCGGTAATCATGCCGAGGTCGCCATGACCGGCTTCGCCCGGATGCACGTAGAACGAGGGCGTGCCGGTCGAGGCCAGGGTCGCGGCGATCTTGCGCGCGACGTGGCCGGACTTGCCCATGCCGGTGCAGACCACGCGGCCGCGGCTGGCGAGGATGCGCTGGCAGGCCTGGGTGAATGCGCCATCGATGCGCGCGGCCACGCTTTCGAGCCCGCGGATCTCGATGTCGAAGGTGCGTCGGCCGCTGGCGGCCAGCGCCGTCGGGTCGGCCTTGTCCGCCACGGCGGAGGGCGCCACGGAATCCGTATCCGGCTGTGAGATCTGGGGAGCGGCCATATCCGAGAGGGGGCTGTTTCCGTTAGGCTAATCCATTCATTTTATGCGCATCCCAGCGTGAAAACCGGTGATGGCACCCTGCCAGCCGATCGGACTCATGCGCGCTTCAGCGGGCTCGCCAGCCCCAGGACAGGACATATTGGACGCGAACATCATCCGTCAACTGATTGAACAAGGCCTTCCCGGCGCCTCGGTCGAGGTCCACGGCCCCGACGGCGTGCACTTCGAGGCGCTGGTGGTTTCGGGCGCATTCAGCGGAAAACTGCCGCTCGCCCGTCACCGACTGGTCTATGCCACGCTCGGCGACCGCATGGGCGGCGAGATCCATGCGCTTGCGTTGCGGACCCTGACGCCCGAGGAACACGCCCGTGAGCAGCACGCCCGCAAGCAACCGGGCGGCGGCCAGCAGGCCGGCCAGGCGGGGCAGGGCTGATGCAGAAGATCGTCGTCAATGGTGGTGCCCCGCTGCGGGGCGAAGTGCGGATTTCCGGCGCCAAGAACGCGGTGCTGCCGATCCTGTGCGCGACCCTGCTGGCCGATGAGCCGGTCACGGTCGGCAACGTCCCGCACCTGCACGACGTGGTGACCACCGCCAAGGTGCTGCGCGAGCTGGGCGCTGGCGTCGAACACGATGTCGACGGCAGTCGCGTCACCGTGGATCCACGTAGCGTGCACAGCCAGATCGCTCCGTACGAGTTGGTGCGCACGATGCGCGCCTCGGTGCTGGTGCTGGGGCCGCTGCTGGCCCGTTACGGCACCGCCGAAGTCTCGCTGCCCGGCGGCTGCGCGATCGGCTCGCGTCCGGTCGACCTGCATATCAAGGCGCTGGAGGCGCTGGGCGCGCAGATCACGGTCGAGCACGGTTTCATCAAGGCCCGCGCCGAACGCCTGCGCGGCGGCCGCATCGTGTTCGAGATGGTCAGCGTCGGCGCCACCGAGAACGCGCTGATGGCCGCGACGCTGGCCGAGGGCACGACCACGATCGAGAATGCCGCCTGCGAGCCCGAAATCGTCGATCTTGCGCAGTGCCTGGTGGCGATGGGCGCCCGCATCGAAGGCGCGGGCACCGCCCGCATCACCGTGCATGGCGTCGAGCGCCTGCATGGCGCGCACCATGAAGTGGTGGCCGACCGCATCGAGACCGGCACCTTCCTGGTGGCGGCAGCGATGACCGGCGGACGGGTCACGGTGACCCATGCGCGGCCGGATACCCTCGATGCGGTACTGGCCAAGCTGGTCGAGACCGGCGCCGAGGTCAGCTGCGATGGCGATCGCATCACGCTGGACATGCACGGGCGACGGCCCACGGCAGTCGACATCGTGACGGCCCCGCACCCGGGCTTTCCCACCGACATGCAGGCGCAGTTCATGGCGTTGAACTGCATCGCCGACGGCGTTTCGACGACCGATGAGACGATCTTCGAAAACCGTTTCATGCACGTCAACGAACTGCTGCGCCTGGGCGCCGACATCCACATCGAAGGACATCGCGCCACCGTCACGGGTGTGGCCAGGCTCAGTGGTGCGCCGGTGATGGCGACCGACCTGCGGGCATCGGCTTCGCTGATCCTGGCCGGCCTGGTCGCCGAGGGCGACACCACCATCGACCGCATCTACCACCTCGACCGCGGCTACGAGCACATCGAGCGCAAGCTCTCCGGGCTCGGTGCACGGATCCGGCGGATCTCATGATCCTCAGGGGCGGGGGCAAAAGTGGCCGCGGCGGGCTGTCGCGTCGCAGGGTCATCCTGCTGGTCGCGATGCTGGCCTTGATCGCGGCGATGTTCGCGTTGAAGTCGATGGGCGTGGCCGGATTGAACGGCGCGCAGATGCGCGACATGGACTGGAATGCCGACGGCACCGTCAGCCAGACCGAGATGCTGCAGGGGTTCCATGCGGTGATCGTGCGCGAGCGTGTCGAAGGCAAGCGCGTCTGTCGCAGCTATGCGTGGCGGCGTGCGCCGGAAGATCCTATCCGCGTGGATTGCCGCGTGCAGCTGGTGCCTGAAGCCGAGGCCGAATAAGCAAGGCATCGCCGAGAAGGCGCGTCTGGATGTGCGACGCGCCTGCCGGATGAGTGAAGCGAGATCGCGCCGGCGAGCCTGCACCGCGACGGGTGGTGCAGGGGGAATGCGTCAGGCGACTACTGCAACGACCGCAGGCGCAGGTCGATCTGGTTCTGGCCGTTGCGCTGCTGCAGGATGCGCGCCGGGACCGGCAGGCCCTCGACGATCCATGCGGTGATCTGGCGGCTGCCATCGGTGCGCACGACCTTGACCGCGCGATGTTCCTTGCCGGCCACGGTGATGGTCTCGGTGCCGGCGCGCTGGTAGGCCTGGTTCTTCGCACGGCCATCCTCGACCAGGCGATAGCTCAGCGGACGCTTGGCGGCGACATCGCGCACCAGCACCAGGTTCAGCAGCATGCCGTCGACGTCGCCCGGCTGCAGGCGCACGGGGCCGGATTCCTCGGCCTTGACGTCGCCGGTCCAGCGCGCTTCGTTGCGGCTCCAGTCGTAGGTGGCCTGGCTGCTGCGGTTCTTGACGAGCATCGCGCCCAGCCCGGATTCGCCACGCTGGGTATCGGTGCTGCTCAGCGGACGCCACTGCTCGCCACTGGTCTCGAAGGTCGTGCTCTGGGTCAGCCGGGCGCCCGCGCCGCCGATGTCGAGCACGTACTTCCAGCGGTTCTGGCCGTCGGCGGCCAGCGACATCTGCGCATTGGCCTGAAGTCCCATGTAGTTGGCCTGGTAATCGGCCTTGAACGGCTCGACCGCCAGCAGCGGACCCGCCGCCAGCGACAGGGCAAGGGTGGCGGTCGCGGCCAGCCGGGAGGAGAGGTGTGCTCGGATTCGCATCAGGGGGCTCCTTGGTACTCGATCAATCGCAGGTCGATGCCGTCCTGGCCATCCTCGCGCTGCAGGATGCGGATGGGTGTCGGAACGCCATCGGCGACCCAGACGATGGTTTCGTCGTTGCCGCCATTGGTGCGGTCGACCCGCATGGCTTCATAGCTCAGTTCGCCGACCTGGACCGCTTCGGTCTCTGCGGCCACCTGGTAGTCGTGGTCGCGGATGCGGCCGGCATCGACGAAGCGATAGTGCAGGGCCTGGCCCGGACGGGCGTCGCGGATCAGTGCCAGGTTGATCAGCAGGCCGCTCATATCGCCCGGCTGCAGCGGCACCGCCTCGCGGCGTTCGCGCTTGACGTCGCCGGTCCATTGCGCAGTGCCGGCCTGCCAGTCGTAGGTGCCGACGGTATTGCGGCGGAACAGCGCGACCTTCCGCATCGTGCTCTGGCTCAACGGCCGGAAGTGCCCGCCGGCTTCGTCGAAGACGGTGCTCTGTTCGATGTTCAGGCCGACGATGCCGGCAAAACCGCGGTTGCCGTGGATCGCAAGATCGACCCGCCATTGCGTGTCGTCCCTGCGCACCACGCGCATGCTGGCGGTGCCGGCGGCCTTGCCGTTGTGGAAGGCCTCGTAGCTGGCCACGAAGGGCTGCAGGTCGGTGGCCTGCACCGTCGATACCGCGCCGTAGCCAAGGCCCAGGCACAGCAATGCCCGCCACTGCCAGCGCAGCGCGGCGGTGGGCCGGGCAGACCTGGCAGGAGCTTGCCTGGACGCGGCAGAGGAGTGGGGGTGGTCGGATGGCATCGACGCCATCATGCAAAGTGGCCGGTGGCTGTCAGCTGAAGAGGTTCGGTCACAGGACGTCCATCACACTGAACCGTGCGTTCATGCAGGCCGATGCGGCCGGCGGCCAGCCAGCGCAGGGTTTCCAGCAGCAGGGGATGTTCGCGGGTCAGCACGCGGGCGCCGAGCGCGGCCGCGTCGTCCCTGGGCAGCACCGGCACCCGGGCCTGCGCGATGACCGGGCCGCCATCGAGATCGGCGGTCACGAAGTGGACGCTGGCGCCATGCACGCCGACCCCGGCATCGAGTGCCTGCTGGTGTGTATGCAGGCCCTTGAAGGCCGGCAGCAGGGACGGGTGGATGTTGATCATGCGGCCGGGCCGCGCGTCCACCGCGGCGGCGCTGATCAGCCGCATGTAGCCGGCGCAGACGATCAGGTCGGGCGTGCAGGCATCGACGAGGTCGAAGAACGCCTGGTCATGGGCCTCGCGCGACGCGAAACCGCGGGGGCGCAGCGCCTGCGCCGCGATACCGGCGTCGCGGGCCCGCGCCAGCGCGGCGGCGCTGGTCTTGTCGGAGAACACGCCGACGACGCGGGCGTCCAGCGTCCCGGTGGCGATCGCGTCGAGGATCGCCTGCAGGTTGCTGCCGCGACCCGAGGCCAGCACCGCAAGGCGCAGCGGCCGGGCGGCCGGAGGAGCAGGAGGGGCCATCCGGGGTCAGAACCGGTTCACGATCTGTCGCGAGCGCCGGCAGATGGTGTGTGGCGGAGCGAAGAAAGCGCAGTGTATGTGCGGATACATGAGTATTTTGACCACCGTACGCGCGCCAGCTGGCAAGCGCAGCAAGATCGTGGACAGGTTCTCAGCCGATATGGACGCGTTCGCTGCCCTGCGCGGTCACCACTTCGCCAATGCGCCAATGCGCCAGTGCGAGCTGCGCGAGGTCCGACTCGACCGCGGCAATGCGGTCCTGCGGCACCACCAGCACATAGCCGATACCGCAGTTGAAGGTGCGCCACATCTCTTCGCGCGGCACCGCGCCCTCGCGCTGCAGCCAGTCGAAGACCGGCGGCAGCGACCACGAGGTCGCGTCGATGCGCAGGCCCAGGCCATCGGGGATCACGCGGATGATGTTCTCGGTCAGGCCGCCACCGGTGATGTGCGCCATCGCGTGCACGGCGTCGCCCTGCGGGCCGCGCA
Organism: Luteimonas sp. RIT-PG2_3; assembly: GCF_054902115.1. NCBI lineage: Bacteria > Pseudomonadati > Pseudomonadota > Gammaproteobacteria > Lysobacterales > Lysobacteraceae > Luteimonas > Luteimonas sp. RIT-PG2_3. The sequence goes on from NZ_JBUBPF010000004.1 coordinate 275,534, forward strand.
GCAGCGACAGCACCGGCTTGACGTACAGCGCGGTTGGCGCCATCAGCGCGTCGATCAGGCGCACGCCGTCGATGTCGGTGTCGCCGGGACGGCCGGCGCGGTCGTAGATCCGGCGGATCAACGAGTAACCGTTGGAGTGCGGGCCGCTGGACGCGATGCCGATCAGCACGTCGCCCTGGCGGACCTGGCGGCCATCGCGGAGTTCGGACTTCTCGACCGCACCGACGGTGAAACCGGCCAGGTCGTATTCACCCGGCGGGTACATGTCCGGCATTTCAGCGGTCTCGCCGCCGATCAGCGCGCAGCCGGCCAGTTCACAGCCGCGGGCGATGCCGCCGACGACGGCCACCGTGGTGTCGATGTCGAGCTTGCCGGTGGCGAAGTAGTCGAGGAAGAACAGCGGTTCGGCGCCCTGGACCAGCACGTCGTTGACGCACATGCCGACCAGGTCGATGCCGATGGTGTCGTGGCGGTTCAGCTGCTGGGCCAGCTTCAGCTTGGTGCCGACGCCGTCGGTGCCCGAGACCAGGACCGGCTCGCGGTACTTGCCGGACAGGTCGAACAGCGCGCCGAAACCGCCCAGGCCGCCCATCACCTCGGGGCGGAAACTGCGTTTCACCAGCGGTTTGATCCGCTCGACGACTTCATTGCCTGCGTCGATATCGACGCCGGCGTCACGGTAGGTCAGGGGGAGCGGGGGCTTGGGGCTGGTCACGAACGCGCTTCGGTTGCCGGGCGGGTGGCGATTTTAGCAGCCGCGCACGCCGACAGGGGCCGCCGGGGCACGACAAGGTGGCTGTGGCGCCTGCCGATGCGCTGCTCGTGGCCGTGCGGGTCTCCGTTCTGCGCCGTTCGATGCGGCGTATGGGTTGCATCAAGGGCCGGGCGGGGACCGTACAGGGGGCGGGCCCCGACTTGTGGCACCATTTCACCCTTGTTGAAAGCAGAAATCCGGGACCGATGATGCGCGCTGCAAACCGTGGAGCATGGACGAGGGCATGGGCGCTGGGCGCGCGGTCGATGGCAGCAGGACTGCTGGCAGGCCTGGTGCTGGTTTCCGGCACGGCAGCGGCGCAGCGCGTGGAAGGCGATCGCGCGGCGGCCCAGGGCATGTACGAGGCCGAAGTGCCGGTGCGCAGCCAGGCCGAGAGCGAGCGTCAGGCGGGGTTTGCGCGCGCGCTGTCGCAGGTGTTCGCCAAGCTGTCGGGCGATCGCAGTTCGGCCAGCCGCCCGGGCGTGGGCCAGGAACTGCGGCGCGCCTCGGACTACGTGGAGCACTACGACTACCGCCAGGACGAGCAGGTCGGCGCGTCGGGTGCGCCGACGTTCTCGACGATGCTGGTCGTGCGCTTCCGCAAGGATGACGTCGACACCATCGCCTCGGCGCTGGGCCTGCCGGTCTGGCCGGAGCCCCGGCCCAAGCCGGTACTGTGGCTGGCGATCGACGACGGCAAGGGGCCGCGCCTGGTCGGTCTGCAACAGAACAATGTCGCGCGCCCGGTGCTGCAGCGTGCGATCGAGCGCGGTTACCGTCTCGGCCTGCCGACCGGCAGTACCGCCGAGCAGGCGGCGGTCGGCGCGATCTGGCGCGGTGACACCGCGGCGATCTCGCGGCTGTCGGCGCGCTACAGCCCGCCGATGCAACTGGTCGGCAAGCTCTACCGCAACAAGGGCGGCTGGACCGCGGACTGGGTCTTCGTCGATAACGGTCGCGTGCTGTCGCGCTGGTCCGAGGACAGCGGCGACGCGCGCCGGGCGATGGCGACCGGTGCCGATGGCGCCGCCGATGCGCTGACCCGCCGCTATGCCAAGGCCAGCCCCGGCGGCCAGCCGGCCACGCAGCGCATGGTCTTCACCGGCATCAACAGCAGTGCGGACTTCACCCGCCTGTCGGCACTGCTGCAACGGATGTCGGTGGTGCGCGGCTTCCGTCCGGTGCGGGCGATGCCCGGGCAACTGGAGGTCGATCTCGACCTGCTCAGCGGCATTGCCGGATTTCGCCGCGTCGTCGACGGCGATGTCCTGAGCGAGGTCGAAGGCGGCAACCTGGTCCCGACGTTCCATCTGCGATGAACTGCCCCCACGGAACGACGGAGTATCGCGATGAATGAGGTGCAGACGGCGAACGCCGACGTGGCGCGTTTCCTCAAACGCCTGCAGTGGGGCCTGGTGGTGTTCGCGGCCGGCTGGGTGATCTGGTTGCTGGGTCCGGTGCTGACGCCGTTCGTGCTGGCCGCGCTGCTGGGCTGGCTGGGCGATCCGCTGGTCGATCGCATCGAGCGTCGGGGTTACTCGCGCACGGTCGCGGTGACGCTGGTGTTCGTGATGATGTCGCTGCTGCTGACCCTGGTGCTGCTGATCCTGGTGCCGATGATCGAGCGCCAGATCGTGACCCTGATCGAGGCACTGCCCGGTTACCGGGCGTGGTTCCTGGAGACGGCGATTCCGTGGATCGAATCGCGCACCGGCTACGAGATCGTCGCCTGGATGGATCCCGAGCACATCATCGAGCTGATCCGTGGGCACTGGCAGCAGGCCGGCGGCATCGCGGCGGCGTTCTTCGGCTATCTGTCGCGCTCGGGATTCGCGCTGATCGCGTGGGTCGTCAACCTGGTGCTGGTGCCGATCCTGACGTTCTATTTCCTGCGCGACTGGGACCTGCTGGTCGAGCGCGTCGCCTCGATGATCCCGCGCGACCACATCGATACCGCGACCCGGTTGGCGCGCGAATCCAGTGAGTCGCTGGGCGCGTTCCTGCGCGGGCAATTCCTGGTGATGCTGGCGCAGGGCGCGATCTATGCCGTCGGCATGTCGGTGGTTGGCCTGCGCCTGGGCCTGTTGATCGGCATCATCGCAGGCCTGATCAGCTTCGTGCCCTACCTGGGCGCGACGATCGGCATCGTCATGGCGCTGGTCGCAGCGATCGTGCAGGAGGGCGGATTCGACTGGACCCTGCTGCTGCTGGTCAGTACCGTCTTTGCGATCGGCCAGTTGGCTGAAAGCTACGTACTGACGCCGCGCCTGGTCGGCGACAAGATCGGCCTGCATCCGGTTGCGGTGATCTTTGCGGTGATGGCGGGCGGGCAGTTGTTCGGCTTCCTCGGCATGCTGCTGGCCCTGCCGGTGGCCGCGGTCGCCAACGTGCTGCTGCGTTACGCGCACGAGCGTTACACGCAGAGCCGGCTCTATGCGGGCGACAAGCCCGGCATCGTGCTGGATCCGAAGGCGGCCGACAGCAGCATCGTGATCGGCGGCAGCCCGGGGCAGGCGATCCAGGACAGGAACGGCTGAGCATCGCCCGGATGCCTGTCGCGCCGTCCGCGCTTCCCGCATACCTCCGCCGCCGCCAGACCAGCGGCACCCGCGACTGACTCCGAACAGGTTCCGACCGCGCCATGTCCTCCGTTTCGCCGCAACTGCCGCTGACGCTGCGCTATCCGCCCGACCAGCGTTTCGAGACCTTCGTCGGCGCCCCCGACGGCGCGCTCGACCTGCTGCGCGCGTTGGTAACGGCGGCACCGGCACATGGCAGGTTCGCCGGGGTCTACATCGCCGGCCCGGCCGGGACCGGCAAGAGCCACCTGGCGATGGCGATCTGCGCGATGGCCGAGGCGCAGGCACGGCGGGCGATCTATCTTCCGTTGGTGGCCGCGGTCGGGCGCATGCCCGATGCGCTGCAGGCGATCCACGACGCCGATGTCGTGGCGCTGGATGGCATCGAGGCGATCGCCGGCGACCGCGATGCCGAGATCGCGCTGTTCGATTTCCACAATCGTGCCCACGATGCCGGCAAGGCCGTCTGCTACACCGCGCGCGATTGGCCGGATGCGCTGCCGCTGGTGCTGCCGGACCTGCGCTCGCGCTTGAACCAGTGCACGCGCGTCGCATTGCAGGTGCTCGACGACGCCGGGCGCGGCGACGTGCTGCGCCTGCGTGCGCAGCGACGTGGACTGCAGATCGATGCCGCCGCGATCGACTGGTTGCTGCGTCGGGTCGACCGCGATCTCGCCAGCCTGACCGCGTTGCTGGACCGGCTGGACCGTGCATCGCTGGCCGAACAACGACGCATCACGGTGCCGTTCCTGCGGCAGTTGCTGGAGCAGCGCGACGCGGACGCGGCTTCATCGCTACGCTGAAAAGCAGGCGTGTGCCGCAGGAAGCCCCGTTGGGTGTTGTGAGTTGGCTCAGACCGCCGACATGCCGCTATCGGGACGCGTCGGCGCTGTCCCGCGCAGCGGGAGCGGCCAGCGCGTGTTCGAGCTGGCGAAGGCGCTCGGGGGTGCCGACGTCGGTCCAGGCGCCGGCATGGTGTTCACCGGTTACCGCCCGCCGCCGCATCGCCGCGCGCAGCAAAGGCGCCAGCTGGAAGCGTGGCGGGGTAGCGTCGGCGCCCGGGGTCTGGCCGATGACATCGCGCCAGTCCTGCAACAGTGACGGGCGATAGACGCCAATGCCGGAGAACGTCAGCTTCGCGCTGCCTTCCGATGCCAGCCAACCATCCGCAGAGAGTTCAAAATCGCCGCCGGGATGGTGCGTGGGGTTGTCGATCAGCACCAGGTGGGCATCGCCGGTAGGCGAGGCCGGCAGGCCGGCGAGATCGAAATCGGTCCAGATGTCGCCATTGATGGCGATGAACGGCGCGTCGCCGAGCAGCGGCAGCGCGTTGTGCATGCCGCCGCCGGTTTCCAGCGGCGTGCTGCCTTCATGGGTGTAATGCAGGCGCAGGCCCCATTGGTCGCCATCGCCGAGCCGTTGCGGGAACTGCGCGGCCAGCCACGAGGTATTGACGACGACGTCGCTGACGCCAAGGGCGGCGAGCTTTTCCAGATGCCAGGCGATCAGCGGCTTGCCGCCCGCCACCAGCAGGGGCTTGGGCGTGTGGTCGGTCAGCGGGCGCATGCGTTCGCCGAGTCCGGCGGCAAAGATCAATGCCTTCATGCGGCGGCGTCGACCAGCGCGGGATGCACGTGCAGCGCGAGGATCTCGTCGAGCGCGGCCAGCTCCGGGTAGCGCGGCACGACGGCGTCGAGATAACCGGCAAAACGCGCGGCATCGGCCACGTACTTGGGCTTGCCATCGCGATGGTTCAGACGCGCGAAGATGCCCATGACCTTGAGGTGGCGATGCACGCCGATCAGGTCGATGTCGCGACGGAAGCGCGCGAGCGCCGGCACCGGGAGCCCGGCATCGAGCGCACGCTGGTGGTAGCGCGCGATCCAGCCGTCGACATCGGCCTGCGGCCAGCTCAGGAAGGCATCCTTGAACAACGTCAGCACGTCGTAGGCGATCGGCCCGCGCACCGCATCCTGGAAGTCGATCACGGCGGTGCAGTCGGACACGGGCATCAGGTTGCGCGGCATGTAGTCGCGATGCACCAGCACCTGCGGCTGCGCCAGCGCGGCTTCGGCCAGGAACCGGTAGGCCTGCTGCAGGCGCGCAAGACTGGCGTCGTCGAGCTGGACGCCCAGGTGCCGGCCGAGGAACCATTCATCGAACAGGCGCAGTTCCCGCATCAGCAGGTCGGGATCGTATTCGGGGAAGTCGGCCGGCACCGCGATGGATTGCAGTTTCAGCAACTGGTCGAACGCGGCATCGAACAGGTCGTCGGCGTTGCCGGCTTCGATGACGTGCAGATAGGTCTCGTTGCCAAGATCTTCGAGCAGCAGGAAGCCGCGCTCGACATCGTGCGCCAGGACCTCCGGCACGCGGATGCCGCCGGACGCCAGCAGGGCGTGCACGTCCAGCCAGGGCTGCACGGCTTCCTTGTCGGGCGGCGCATCCATGACGATCAGGCTGCGCGCGGGCGTGGTGGCGCGCCAGTAGCTGCGGAAACCGGCATCCATCGACGCACGCGCAAGCGTGAAGGGCTCTTCGCCCAGCACCGACCGGGTCCACGCGTCCCGTGCCTGTTCGCGTTGTGAATCTGAAGCTGACAAATCCATGGAATCTCCGTCGCGCCGGGGCCGGCTGGCGAAAGAGTAAACTCCGGCGGACATTTCAGCGAGGTCCAACATGACCGGAATGCGTTCATGAGCCAGCTTCAGCCTGTCCTGCTTTCCGGCGGATCCGGCACGCGCCTGTGGCCGCTGTCGCGCGAGGCCTACCCCAAGCAGTTCCTGCCGCTGGCCGGCGAGGCGACGATGCTGCAGGACACCTGGCAACGGGTGGCCGGGCTGGGCGGGCTGGCGCCGATCGTGGTGGCCAACGAGGAACACCGCTTCCTGGCGGCTGAACAGCTGCGGCTGGTCGGGGTCGAGCATGCGGCGATCGTGCTGGAGCCGGTGGGCCGCAATACCGCGCCGGCGATCGCCGTGGCGGCACTGCAGGCGCGCCGGGACGGTGGCGATCCGCTGCTGCTGGTGCTGCCGTCAGACCACGTGGTCCGCGATCCTCAGGCCTTCCGCGATGCGGTGACCGCCGCGCTGCCGGCCGCCGAGTCCGGGGCGCTGGTGACTTTCGGGCTGGTGCCGCAGGCGCCGGAGACCGGTTTCGGCTACATCCATGCCGGGGCCGTGGCACCGGGCGCGCTGTTGCGCCAGGTGCTGCGTTTCGTCGAAAAACCCGATGCCGCCACCGCGCAGGCGTACCTGGATGCCGGCGACTACTACTGGAACAGCGGCATGTTCCTGTTCCGCGCCTCGCGTTACCTCGAGGAACTGGCGCGCCACCGCCCCGACATCCTGTCGGCGATGCAGGCGGCGTTCGATGGTGCCCAGCAGGACGGCGATTTCATCCGCCTCGACAAGGACGCCTTCGCCGCCAGTCCTTCGGATTCGATCGACTATGCGGTCATGGAAAAGTCCGATGCCGTGCAGGTCCTGCCGGTCGACATCGGCTGGAACGACGTCGGCTCGTGGTCGGCACTGTGGGACGTCAGCGAACAGGACGCCGATGGCAATGCCTACCACGGTGACGTGATCGCGATCGACAGCCGCAACAGCTACGCCTATGCGCGCCGGCTGGTGGCGCTGGTCGGTGTCGACGACCTGGTGGTCGTGGAAACCGACGATGCGGTGCTGGTCGCGCGCAAGGACAAGGTGCAGCAGGTCAAGGAGGTCGTTGCGCGGCTGAAGGCCGAGCAGCGCAGCCATGCGGTGCTGCATCGCGAGGTCCACCGCCCGTGGGGCAGCTACGATTCGATCGATGCCGATGCCGGCTTCCAGGTCAAGCGCATCAAGGTCAAGCCTGGTGCGCGGCTGTCGCTGCAGTCGCACCGCCATCGTGCCGAGCACTGGATCGTGGTGCGCGGCACCGCCCGCGTCACCCGCGACAACGATGTCTTCGAACTGCATGCCAACCAGTCGACCTACATCCCGCTCGGCGCGCGGCATCGCCTCGAGAATCCCGGCACCGAAATGCTGGAGCTGATCGAGGTGCAGTCCGGCAGCTACCTGGGCGAGGACGACATCGTCCGCTACGAGGACGTCTACGGCCGCTCATAGCGGCGGCTGTGGAGCGGGCCGCGGGCGGATCGCCGGAGAGCGGTCAGGCCGCGAAGACGCGGTAGTGCAGTGGGCGGACGCCGATGGTGCTGCCGATCGCGGGGACGCTGACGCCGTGCGTGGCGATCAGGTCGACATCAAGTGTACGTGCCTGTCCGGCCAGCCTGACTTCCAGCGTGATGCGGTCGGCCAGGCGATGCAGCGCGACGACTTCGCCCTGCCAGCTGCCGTCGGCTGCGCCGATCGCGATGTCGTGCGGCCGCAGGTACAGCGTGCCCTTGCCGTCGACGACATCGTCCGCGGGCAATGACTGCGACTGGCCGCTGGCGACGAACTGGCCGCCGGACACCGCGCCTTCGATGGCGTTGGCACGGCCGATGAAATCGTAGACGTACGGCGATGCGGGGCGCGAGTAGATCTCGTCGGGCGTGCCGATCTGTTCGATCCGGCCATCGCGCAGCACGACCACGCGATCGGCCAATTCCAGCGCCTCTTCCTGGTCGTGGGTCACGAAGACGGTGGTCTGGCCGGTCTGTTCGTGCAACTGGCGCAGCCAGCGACGCAGTTCGACGCGGACCTTGGCGTCGAGCGCGCCGAAGGGTTCGTCGAGCAGCAGGACAGTCGGGTCGATCGCCAGCGCACGCGCCAGTGCCACGCGCTGCTTCTGTCCGCCCGACAACTGCTCCGGGTAGCGGTTGCCGAACTCCGGCAGCTGGATCAGTCCCAGCAGTTCATCGACGCGGCGCTTGATCGTCGCCTTGTCCGGGCGACGGCTGCGCGGACGGCTGCGCAGGCCGAACGCGATGTTCTCGGCGACGGTCATGTGCTTGAACAGTGCGTAGTGCTGGAACACGAAGCCGACGTTGCGATCGCGCAGGCTCAGGCGGGTCGCGTCGACATCGCCGAACAGGACGCGACCGGCATCGGGCGCCAGCAGGCCGGCGATGACGCGCAGCAGCGTGGTCTTGCCCGAGCCCGACGGGCCGAGCAGGGCGACCAGTTCGCCAGCGCGCAGCTGCAGGTCCACCGCATCGAGGGCGGCAGTGCCGGCGTAACGCTTGCTGATGCCCTGGATCTGCAGTTCCACGCCATGGACCGAAGAAGGAGTGGCGACATCATCGCCGATCCCGCGTCCAGCGGCATGCAAGTCGGCCGATGCGGACGCAAACGCTTCCGGTTGGCTGCGTGCGAGCGGGTCGACGGCGGGGTGGTATCCAAGGGTCATGACAGGCATCCGCACGAAAAGACAGGGAAATGGCAGTGGACGGGCTGGGCGCGCAGTGGAGACGGCATGGTTCAGTGCCTCCGGTGGGATTGCGCCAGCGCGTCGGAGTGACGCGCCTCCAGCCACAGCTTCAGCACCAGCGTCACCAGCGCCAGCGCCGCCAGCAGCGACGCCACCGCGAAGGCGGCGGTGCTGCCGCCGGAATCGTTGTAGAGGATCTCGATGTGCAGCGGCAGGGTGTTGGTCAGTCCGCGGATGTGGCCGGACACCACCGACACCGCGCCGAACTCGCCCATCGCGCGTGCACCGCACAGCAGCACGCCGTACAGCAGGCCCCACTTGATGTTGGGCAGGGTCACGCGGAAGAACATCGTCCAGGCATTGGCGCCCAGCGAGCGCGCCGCGATCTCCTCCTCGCTGCCCTGCTGCTGCATCAGCGGGATCAGTTCGCGCACCACGAACGGGAAGGTCACGAACAGCGTCGCCAGCACGATGGCCGGGCGCGCGTACAGCACCTTGATGTCGAAGTACGCCAGGAGGTCGGCAAACCAGCCGATGCGCGGGCCGAACAGCAGCACCAGGCACAGGCCGGCGACTACCGGCGATACCGCGAACGGCAGGTCGACCAGGGCCATCAGCAGGCGCTTGCCGGTGAATTCGAAGCGTGTCACCGCCCATGCGGTGAAGGTGCCGAAGACCGCGTTGACCGGGATCACGATCGCCGCGGTCAGCAGGGTCAGGCGCAGCGCCGCCATGGTGTCGGGTTCGACGATGGCCTGGCGCCAGACCTCGAAGCCGCGCGCGAACGCGGTGCCCAGCACGATGGCCAGCGGCATCAGCAACAACAGCGTCATCGCCAGCACGGCGCTGCCGATCAGTGTCCAGCGCAGCCACGCGGGCCCTTGCAGGTGTTCGCGGTCGCGGTCAGTCATTGCGGCGGCGCCCCCTGCGCTCGTGGGCGAACAGCAACGGGATCAGGTTGATCACCAGCAGGCACAGAAACGAGGCCACCAGCAGCAGCGCGGCCAGCCCGATCGCGCTGGCGGTGCTGGAATAGCCTTCTTCCAGGCGAATGGTGATCAGCAGTGGCGCGATCTCGGTCAGGTAGGGTTTGTTGCCGGCGATGAAGATCACCGAGCCGTATTCGCCCAGCCCGCGCGCAAACGCCAGCGAAAACCCGGTCAGGATCGCCGGCAGCAGTTCGGGCAGGATCACCCGCCGCAACGTGGTGAAGCGCGACGCGCCCAGCGATGCCGCAGCGTCTTCCTGTTCGTGGCCCAGGGTCTCCAGGATCGGTTGCACGCTGCGCACTGCGAACGGCAGGCCGATGAACACCAGCGCGATGATGATGCCCAGCGACGTGAACGCAACCTCGATGCCCAGCGGCTCCAGCCAGCGACCGATCCAACCGTTGCGCGAGTACAACGTCACCAGCGCGATGCCGGCAACGGCCGTGGGCAAAGCGAATGGCAGGTCGACCACGGCATCAAGCAGCCGGCGACCCGGGAAGCGGTAACGCACCAGCACCCAGGCGATCAGCGTGCCGACCAGCGAGGCGACCACGGCGGCCGAGAACGCGGTGAAGAAGCTCAGTTTCAGCGACGCGATCGCGCGCTCGTCCTGCAGGATCCGCCACCAGCCGGCCTTGCCCAGTCCGATGGCATGGACGGCCAGTGCGGTCAGCGGCAACAGCACCACCAGGCCGAGCCAAGTCAGCCCCAGCCCGAGGCTGAGGCCGAATCCGGGCAGCGGCTGCCGCCAGCGACTGCGCGCGGGGGCGCGCAGGTGCAATGCCGATGCGCTCATGCGCCGTGCAACAACGTGGGGGAGGGGGACATGTGGCGCATCGGCATCAGGGGGAAGGAACAAGTCATTGGAACAAGGGCGAGGCAGCTTGCATCAACGGTGATGACGCCAGCGTTGCCGATGCCATCAGCGATGGCATCGACACCGGTGACGTCATGGGCCACCCCATCAGCGCGGGCGGTAGATCTGGTCGAAGAAGCCGCCATCGGAGAAGTGCAGCTGCTGCGCCTTGGCCCAGCCACCGAACGCATTGTCGATCGTCACCAGCGGCAGCGGCTTGAACGGTGCCAGCAGGGCGGCAGGCACCGCGCTGGGATCGGATGGGCGGTAGTGGTGGCGGGCGGCGAGCTGCTGGCCTTCGGCACTGTACAGGTGCTCGAGATAGGCCTGCGCGAGCTTGGCGGTGCCGTGCTTGGCGACGTTCTTGTCGACGACCGCGACAGGCGGCTCAGCCTTGATGCTCAGGCTCGGGTGCACGATCTCGAACTTGCCGCGCGTGGCCGGATCGGCCAGCGTCAGCAGCGCCTCGTTTTCCCAGGCCAGTAGCACGTCGCCGATGCCGCGCTCGACGAAGGTGTTGGTCGAACCGCGGGCGCCGGTATCGAGCACGGGCACGTTGGCGAACAGGCGCTTGAGGTAATCGACGACCTGGTCGCCCTTGCGGTATTCGCGGGATGCCCAGGCCCATGCAGCGAGATAGTTCCAGCGTGCGCCACCGGAGGTCTTCGGGTTCGGCGTGATCACGCCGATGCCCGGCTTGACCAGGTCGCTCCAGTCGCGGACCTGCTTGGGATTGCCCTTGCGGACCAGGAACACGATCGTCGAGGTGTACGGCGAGCTGTTGTGCGGCAGGCGCGTCTGCCAGTTCCGCGGCAGCAGGTCGGTGTGCTGGGCGATCTCGTCGATGTCGCCCGACAGCGCCAGCGTCACCACGTCGGCTTCGAGGCCATCGATGACCGCGCGCGCCTGCTTGCCCGAGCCGCCATGCGATGCGCGCAGCTTGACGGTTTCACCGGTGTCGCGCTGCCACTTGGCGGCGAACGCGGTGTTGAATTCCGCATAGAACTCGCGGGTCGGATCGTAGGAGACGTTGAGGAACTCGACGTCCTTAGCGAATGCGGCGCCCGAGCTCAGCGCGGCGGCCATCAGTACGGTAGCGATCAATCGTTTCATGGACTGGATTCCTGCAAGGGGGGAGGGGATCAGGAAAGCGTTGCGGGTGCCGGTTGCGTGGGCACGGTGTGCCATGGCGTCAGATGTGTTCATCGGCATGATTCCTCAGAAGCTCACTTGCGCACGGGTGAACAGGATCTTCTCATCCGCACGATCGCCGCCGGCGGCGCCCTGCGTGAACGAGGTCCGGGTCAGGTTGGTCGCCAGCTTCAGATTGCCGGTCAGGTACCAGTTCAGGCCGATACCCCAGGACTCGATGCCCGAGACCGCACTGGCGGCGCTGGCGAACACGGGGAAGGTCGCGTCGTCGACATCCAGGCGTCCGTAACGGGCGACGACCTCGAAGGCGCCCCAGCCCGGCTTGCCCACCGCGAACGGCTGGTCCGGACGCGCGACGCCACGGTAACTGGCCTTCTCGCCGGTGATGACCCAACTGCCGACCAGTTGCCAGGCGCGATTGTCCAGCGTGGCGCGGTTGCCGCTGACGGTCTCGACCAGTTCCTGGCTGGAGTTGACGTACTCGGCCAGCAGACCGGCAGGACCGGCATACCAGTAGGCCTGCGGTGTCCAGCGCAGGTGTTCGCCGTCGGCGCGGACCGTGGTGCCGTAGTTGAACACCTGGACCTGGCCCGGCGTGCGCAAGCGAGGCAACACGTTGGCGCCGGTGCCGATCTTGTCGCCGATGCTGGCGGCAACGCCGAAGCCCAGGCCCGCCAGGACGCTGTCGCTGCCCTTCCACGGTTCGGCGAACACGCGCGCCGCGTATTCGAACTCGTTGTCGGGATTGGAGGTCGCGCCATCGCGGCCGTCGGGCGCGCCGTTGTAGACGCCGGCCACGTAGTTGAGCTTGCCCTTGGCGAGGTCGCCCTGCAGCTGCACGCCGATCTCGCGGTTGGGGACCAGTTCGGTCGGCAGGCCGCGTTCGATCAGCGCGATCGCGTTGCCGCTCTGCAGGCGTTCCAGGCCCAGCGGGCCCTTGACCTTGCCGATGCGCACTGTGGCGCGCGGATCGAACTTCAGGTCGATCCAGGCATCGACGACGCTGGCGCTGTCGCCGGCGAACTCGGGCGTCAGGCGGAAGCCGACCAGCGATCCCCAGGTGCCCTGCAGCGTGGGACGGATGCGCCGCCACAGGAAGGTGTCGTTCTGCGGGTTGGCGTCATCGTCCAGGTTGATGCGCTGGTCGGCCTGCAGCAATGCACTGAACTTCAGGTCGATCGCGCCATCGGCGCTCTTCACCGACAGGCCCTTGTCGGTGCTCAGCGATACCACCGGTGCCTGCGACGGCGCGGCCGCGACCGCAGTCGCCGGAGCAGTGACAGGCGGCGCGTCCTGTGCGGCCAGACGGCGTTCGATCTCGCGCAGGCGCAGGTCGAGCGCGGCCGGGTCGGCGGCAAGCTGCGCAGCGCCGGTCGCGGGAATGCCGAGCCGTTGTTCGACCGCACGCAGGCGCGCGGCGAAATCGTCCTGGCCAGCCGCTGGGACTGACGTGGTGGCGCCGGCCTGAGGCGCCGCCATCAGCGGCTGCGACTGCACGGCGATCGCAAGTGCGAGCAGCGTGGTCGCGACGCCGGTCGCGTGCAGGGAGGATGTGCGTAGGGCGCGCGGGACTGTGAGTGCATTGCCCGTAAGCGCATGGGCCGTGCGCGCATCGGCACGTGCCGGGGTGCGTGTGTCGGGGTGGGGCCTGGAGACCGGAGGTCGTTGGAACAATCGCATGGCGTTTCCTTGAGTTGCATGGAAGCGCCTCCGGAGGTCCGGTCGGCACCGCGGTTGAGGGAAGGTGGGGCGGGCATGATCGGTGCCTGCCTCCACCGGAACGTGCTTCGATAACGTATGTCTGGATGAATGCGCTTGCGCGGACTGCGTGCAGTCAACCGCAACAGCGTGCGCGAGGCCTGCTCACAGGCTGTCGCGCTCTTCGGGGCGGAACTTGTCGCTGCGGGTGATCTGCACGATCCGCGAGGAGTGCACGATCACCTCGACCTGGCCGAAGCTGATCCCGCGCAGCGCGTCGAGCACTGCGCGTTCGGCCCGGCTCAGGGGGGGCTGCTCGGTGTCGGCGATGGCCGGATGCTGGCCTGCGTCGGCGTGATCGTGTGCCATCGCCTGACTCCTCCGGCGCCTGGCTCAGATGCCGCCGGTGTGGCTGATCGACGCCAGCCACTCGTCGTCGGAGCCGTCGATGACGCCTTCGAACAGCGGCGTCGACAGATAGCGCTCGCCGGTGTCGGGCAGCGTCGCCAGCAGGACCGAACCTTCCGGTGCGTTCTGCGCGACGTCGAGTGCGGCGGCAACGGTGGCGCCAGCGGAGATACCGACGAACAGGCCTTCTTCGGCGGCCAGGCGACGCGCGGTGCTGATCGCGACATCGTCAGCGACCGGTCGCAGTTCGTCATACACAGTGCGGTCCAGCACTTCCGGCACGAAGTCCGGAGTCCAGCCCTGGATCTTGTGCGGTGCCCAGTCCTTGCCACCCAGCAGCGAGGCGCCGACGGGTTCGGTCGCGATGATCTTCACTTCCGGGCGTGCCAGGCGCAGCACCTGGCCAACGCCGGTGAGGGTGCCGCCGGTCCCCCAGCCGCTGACGAAATAGTCCAGGCGCTTGCCGGCGAAATCGCGCAGGATTTCCGCCGCCGTGGTGTTGCGGTGGTAGGCCGGGTTGGCCGGGTTGGCGAACTGCGACGCCAGGAACCAGCCATGCGCTTCCGACAGTTCCTTGGCCTTGCGCACCATGCCGGTGCCGCGTTCCGCGGCCGGAGTCAGGATGACCTTGGCGCCGTAGGCGCGCATCAGCTTGCGGCGCTCGATCGAGAAGGTTTCGACCATCACCGCGACGAACTTGTAGCCACGCGCGGCGGCCACCAGGGCCAGCGCCACGCCGGTGTTGCCTGAGGTCGCCTCGACGATGGTGTCGCCCGGCTTCAGCAGGCCCTTGGCCTCGGCATCGAGCACGATCGCCAGCGCCAGGCGGTCCTTGACCGAGCCGCCGGGATTGAAGAACTCGGCCTTGGCATAGACGGTGACATGCCGCGGTGCGATCCGGTGCAGCTTGACCACCGGGGTACTGCCGATGGTGTCGAGGATGTTGTCGTAGATGGCCATGGGAACCTCGGAAAGGGCGTGGTGGAAAGAGTGGATGGAGGCGATGGTCGGCGCGCAGCGACGGGCCGGGCGGTCAGGCGGCCTGCGCCATCGAGGCGGTGGCCACGGCCGTCAGCGGCGCTGCACCGAACCAGTGCAGGCTGTCGGCCAGTGCGGCGACTTCGCCGATGACCAGTAGCGACGGCGACTGTACCGCGTGCGCGTTCGCTCGCCGTGACAGTTCCGACAGCGGGCCGGTGACCACGCGCTGCTGCGGGCGCGAGCCGTTTTCGATCAATGCGAACGGGGTCGATGGCGAGCGGCCGTGTGCGATCAATTGCTGCTGCACGGTCTCCAGCATCGCCACGCCCATGTACACCGCGACGGTCTGGCGCTCCTGCGCCAACGCGGGCCAATCGAGCGTGTCCAGCGAGGTCTTGCAGTGCGCGGTGACCAGCCGGACCGACTGGGCATGGTCGCGGTGGGTCAGCGGGATGCCGGCATAGGCGGCGCAGGCGACCGCGGCGGTGATGCCGGGCACCACTTCATAGGCGATGCCGTGCGCGCGCAGGATTTCCAGCTCTTCGCCACCACGGCCGAACACGAACGGGTCGCCACCCTTCAGGCGCACGACGCGGCGTCCGGCCAGCGCATGCGCCAGCATCAGCGCATGGATCTGGTCCTGGGTGGCGTGATGGTTGCCGGCCTGCTTGCCCACTTCGATTCGCTCGGCGTCGCGGCGGGCCAGTTGCAGCACCTCGTGGCTGACCAGGCGGTCGTGCAGGATCACGTCGGCCTCGTTGAGGACACGCAGGCCGCGCAGCGTCAGCAGCCCGGCATCGCCGGGGCCGGCGCCGACCAGCGAGACGAAGCCCGGCGTGCCCGTTGCCGTGTCGTTTGCCTGGTTCGCCGCGCCGTCACCTGCCTGCACGGGGCGCAGGGCATCCTCGCCCAGTGCCCGCTCCAGCACGGCTTCGGCGGCGTCCTGGTCGTGCTGGCGCAGCAGACCCATGATCGGTCCCGCCAGCAGGCGCGAAAACGCCTGCCGGCGTGTGCCCAGATCGGGCCAGCGCTTGCGGATGCGGTCGCGGTGGCGGGCCAGCAGCTCGGCCAGCGTGCCCAGGGATTCGTCGAACTGGGTTTCCAGTTGCTCGCGGACCCAGCGCGCCAGCATCGGCGCGGCGCCTGCGCTGGAGATCGCGATCTGCAGCGGGCCCCGCTCGATGCGGGCCGGGATCTGCACGCGGGCCAGGGTGGCATCGTCGACGACGTTGACCCAGATCCGGCGCGCTTCGCCGGCTTCGGCCACGGCGCGGTTGACGTCGGCGTCGTCGGTCGCAGCGATCGCCAGCCAGGCCTCGTCCAGCCAGCGGGCGTCGAAGGTGCCGGCCACGTGGGTCAGGCGCGACGCCTGCGCCCAACCCGACAGGACGTCGTCGAGTTCCGGCGCCCCGACGACGACGTCGGCGCCGGCTTCGAGCAGCGCCTCGACCTTGCGCCGGGCCACCTGGCCGCCGCCGACAACGAGGACGCGGCGGCCTCGCAGGTCTGCGAACAGCGGGAACAGCGGGGCGGGGGCGGCCTGGGCGGACATCGTGGTGGCGACGGTAAGGTGCGACGACGCTATCCATGGCGCCGCCCGCGCGGAAATGGCTTCCGGTCCTTCGCTTATGCAATATGGATATGTAAGGCCGGGCCGCACCGGCTGGACACCCCCGGGACAGGCCGATATGCTCTTCAATCCTTTCATCATGATTGAAAGATATATTCGCGCACCCTTCCGGGACGCGGATCCGGACCCGCGATGACCCTCACCCAGCTCCGCTATCTTGTCGCGATCGCCGATTCCGGGCTCAACATCACGCTGGCCGCCGAGCGCGTGCATGCGACCCAGCCCGGGCTGTCCAAGCAGCTCAAGCAGCTCGAGGACGAGCTCGGCTTCCAGTTGTTCGTCCGCAAGGGCCGCAGCCTGGAAGGCATCGCGCCGGCAGGCGAGCGCGTCATCGAGCATGCGCGCCGCATCCTCGACGAGGCCTCCAACATCCGCAGCTACGCCGCCAACGAGCGCGGCGAGCATGCCGGCCGACTGATGCTGGCCACCACGCACACCCAGGCCCGCTACGTGCTGCCGCCGATCATCGCGGCGATGAAGCGCGAGTTTCCGCAGGTCAACGTCGACCTGCAGGCCGCGGGCGACGCCGAAGTCCTGCAGACCCTGGTCCAGGGCACCGCCGACCTGGCCCTGATCAGCACCGCCGGCGGCGTGCCGCAGGGCGGGCTGGCAGTGCCGCTGTACCGCTGGCGGCGCGTGCTGCTGCTGCCCAATGCGCATCCGCTGGCGAAGTCGCCGCATGCGCCGACGCTGGCCGAACTGGCCCAGCATCCGTTGATCAGCTACGAATCCTCGACCCGGGCCGATTCCTCGCTGCGCCGTACCTTCAGCAATGCCGGCGTCGAGCCGCAGATCGCGATGACGGCGCGCGACGCGAACCTCATCAAGACCTATGTGCGCGCCGGCCTGGGGGCCGGCCTGCTGGCGGAGATGGCGGTCGGCAACATGGAAGACTCCGACCTGACCGTGCGCGAGGCGCCGTCGGCGCTGCCCGAGTGCATCACCTGGGCGGTGATCCCGCGCGGGCGGGTGCTGCGCGAGTACGCGCTGGCGCTGCTGCATGGCGTCGCGCCGCAGATCGACCGCCGCGACCTGCGCCGCGTCATCGAAGGCAACATGGAACCGTCGTGGCCGACGCCGCCGACCTGGCGCGACCTCAGCCAGCCGATCTCGCTCTGACAGCGGCCGGGCGGCTAGCCGGTAGGCGGGCCGCCGGCCGATCCGGCCCCGCCGCATGCCCTGATCCCCGGCTTGCACCTGCGCTGGCCAGGCCTTGCCGGCAGGCTGTCCCGGGCATGCACCTGCATCCGGACAACTTCGGCTAGACTAGTTGAAAACGGTTACATGGCGGCAGGAATGGCGGGCTCAGCAAAGATCGAGGACCTCATCGCAAGGATGACGGTCGAGGAAAAGGTAGGGCAGCTGGGCTGTTTCGCCGATGCCGCGCGCCCCTTCGCGCCCGATATCAATCCCGAGGTCAATGCCAAGGGCGCCCAGGAGATTGTCGAGCTGGTCCGCGCTGGACGGGTCGGCACGCTGTTCAATGGCGTCGGCGCCCGCGAAGGTCGCGAGATCCAGCGTGTCGCGGTAGAGGAGAGCCGGCTCGGCATTCCGCTGCTGCTGGCGGCGGATGTGATCCACGGCATGCGCACGGTGTTCCCGATCCCGCTCGGCGAGGCGGCGAGCTTCGAGCCCGACCTGGCCGAGCGCACCGCGCGCGCGACCGCGATCGAGGCGACCGCCGCCGGCCTACACTGGACCTTCGCACCGGCCGTCGACATCGCCCGCGACCAGCGCTGGGGTCGCGGTGCCGAAGGCGCCGGCGAGGATGTCGTGCTGGGCTGCCTGTTCGCCGCCGCGCGTGTGCGCGGCTTCCAGGGCGCAGACCTGGCCGCCGATGACGCGCTGCTGGCCGCGCCCAAGCATTTCGCCGCGTACGGCGCGGTTGCCGCCGGCATGGAATACAACACCGTCGACATCTCGCTGCAGACCCTGCACGACGTCCACCTGCCGCCGTTCAAGGCCGCGTTCGATGCCGGCGCGATCACCGTCATGAGCGCGTTCAACGACATCAATGGCGTGCCCGCCAGCGCCAACCGCTGGCTGATGACCGACCTGCTGCGCGGTCAGTGGAAGTTTCCCGGCCTGGTGGTCAGCGACTACACCGCCGACATGGAGCTGGTCGCGCACGGCTTTGCCGCCGACGATCGCGATGCGACCCGGCTGGCCTTCAGTGCGGGGCTGGACGTCAGCATGCAGAGCGGTTTCTATGCCGCGCACCTGCCGGACCTGGTCGCCGCTGGCGACATCGACCTGCCGACGCTCGACGAAGGCGTGCGCCGCGTGCTGACCGTCAAGGAACGCATCGGTCTTTTCGCGCATCCCTATCGTTCGCTTGATCCCGCGCGCGAGGCCGATACCTCGCACCTGGCTGCGCACGAGCAGCTGGCGCGCGATGCCGCGCGGCGCTCGATGGTGCTGCTGAAGAATGACGACGCCCTGCTGCCGTTGCGCAAGTCCGGGCAGGCGATTGCATTGATCGGCCCGTTCGCGCGCGACCGCGACAACCTCGAAGGCTGCTGGACGCTGTTTGGCGACAAGTCGCGCTATGTCCCGCTCGACGCAGGCCTGTCCGCCGCGCTCGACGATCCGGACCGCTTGCAGGTGGTCGACGGCTGCGACTTCGAGGATGCGATCGAAGGCGGCATCGATGCGGCGGTTGCGGCGGCACGGCAGGCTGACGTGGTGGTGCTTGCGATCGGCGAACCGCAGCGCTACAGCGGCGAGGCGCAGTCGCGCGTGCAGATCGTGGTGCCGGCCGCGCAGCAGGCGCTGGCCGAGGCCGTCGCGGCCACCGGCACGCCCATGGTCGTGCTGCTGCGGCATGGTCGCGCCTTGGCCCTGCAGGGCGCGGTGCGCGACGCCGGTGCCATCGTCGCCTGCTGGTTCCTCGGCAGCCAGACCGGGCCCGCCGTCGCCGACGTGCTGTTCGGCGACTACAACCCGTCGGGCCGGTTGCCGGTCAGCTTCCCGCACGACTCGGGCCAACAGCCGCTGTTCTACAACTACCCGCGCACCGGCCGTCCCGAAACGCCGGACATGTGCGAGTTCAAGGCGCGCTGGCGCGAGTTCCCGAACGAGGCGCTGTACCCGTTCGGGCATGGCCTGTCGTACACGCGCTTCGCATACGCCACGCCCACGCTGGATGCGTCGACGCTGGCGTGGGACGGCAGCCTGAAGGTCCGCGTTGCGGTGACCAATACCGGCGATGTCGCCGGTGAGGACGTGGTGCAGCTGTACGTGCACGACCGTGTCGCCAGCCGCGTGCGGCCGGTGCGCGAGTTGAAGGCGTTCCGCAAGCTGCTGCTGCAGCCGGGGCAGACCCTCGACGTCGACTTCAGCATCGACCGCCACCAGCTGGCGTTCACCGGCAACGACATGCAGCTGCGTGCCGAGCCGGGCGAATTCGATCTCTGGGCCTGCAGCTCGTCGACGACCGGTGAGTCCGTCCGCTTCACCCTGCTGCCGCCGGCGCGGTGACGCGCGCACTCCAAAGCAAGCCAGACGCCGCCATGCTGGCCTGACGTGCTGGCCCCAGCGCAGGCCGAGGGCTTGGGCTGACGCCATCAGGCCACTGCCGCAGGCGGGTGCAGCGAGCATGAATGGATGCCGTTCCACGTGACGTTTGCCCGTTGCCGACGTATAGCGCCGCAGGGATGCTGTCTGCGGTCGCAGGCCTGCCTGCGTCGCATCGCATTGCCGTCGGGCGCGCCGATTCGGCGTCGCCATCACTGCCAGGGAAGTCGCCATGCCGTCGTTCCGTTCGCGTGTCACAGGGTCGCGCTTGCCGTTGTCCGTCGCGCCACGTCTGCATGCCGGCTTGCTGGCGGCGCTGATCCTGCTGCTGGCCTCGCCGGCGATGGCCGGTGGCCTTGCCGATATCGCGCAACAGCCGTCACCGGTCGCGGCGCAGTCCGCCGCTGCCGACGACGATGATGTCGTCGATCTCGCGCCCATGGTGGTTTCGGGCGTGCATGCCGGCCCCGGCCTGTGGAAGATCCGCAACGGCGACAACACCCTGTATCTGCTCGGTACCGTCTCGCCGATGCCCCGGCGGATGGAGTGGATCTCGCCACAGGTGGAGTCGGTAGTCGCGCGCTCGCAGGAGGTGATCGCCCCGCCGTCGGTCTCGCTGGGTTCCAACATCGGCGTGATGCGCGGCATGCTGCTGTTGCCGTCGCTGCTGAAAATGCGCAAGAACCCCGATGGACGCAGCCTGCAGGAGGTCGTGCCGGCCGCGCTGTACGCGCGCTGGTTGCCGCTGAAGGCGCGCTATCTCGGTCGCGACCGCAGTGTAGAGGCGTGGCGGCCGATCTTCGCCGCCGAGGCCTTGTACAGGGCGGCGATGAAAGCGTCCGGGCTGGCGGTGTCGGGCGTGGTGCAGCCGGTGGTCGAGCGCGTCGCCAAGCGCAGCAAGGTGCCGATCACGCCGGTCGAGATCGAGTTGCCGGTCGAGGAACCGCGTGCGGTGATCCGTGAATTCAACGACAGCGCGCTGGCCGATACGGACTGTTTCGACAAGACGCTGTCACGGATCGAGATCGACCTGGACGCGATGCGTGCGCGCGCCAACGCCTGGGCCGTCGGCGACATCGAGGCGCTGCGCGCGCTGCCCTATGAAAGCCAGTATGCCGTCTGCATGCGCGCAGTCACGGCGACCGGTCTCGCCCGCAAGCTCGGCATCGACGACATCGATGTGCGCCTGGCCCAGGCATGGGTCGCGGCGGCCGATAAGGCGCTGGCCTCGCACCAGACCAGTTTCGCCACGTTGCCGATGGAACTGGCCGAGCGCTATCTGGCGCGCTTGCGTGCGAAGGGATACACGATCGAAGAGCCCGAGTAGCGGTGCCTGAACGCGCAGATGCGTGCCGAGCGGCGGTCGCGCCTGCTCGGATGACCGTGTTCATCAAGGGTCTGGCCCGATTGGCAGCGCAATGGGCCCGATCGCCTTCTTTGCCGGGCTTGGCGGCCGGCTTGGTTGGGGCAGAATCAAGCGGTCCGAACGATAGCCGTGAGACCGCATGATCGAGTCTTCCTTTGGCGGCAGTACCCATGATGGCGAGCCGTCGCTGCTGGTCGATGACGTGTCCCTCGACGGACCGAGCTTCGTCGCGCAGATGCGTCCGGCGCTGGTCCGGTATTTCAAGCGCAAGACCCGCAATGCCGCCGAGGCCGACGACCTGGCGCAGGACGTGCTGCTGCGCGTGCTGGTGCATGCCGCCTGGGTCTCGACCGAACAGGCCAAGGGTTATGTCTTCCGGGCGGCGGTCAACCGCTGGAACGATCATTGCCGTCGCCAGAAGAGCCATGCGCCGCTGGCACGCTGGGAAGATGCGGGCGAGCATCAGCTGCCGGCCGCGGGAACGCCTGAAGAGCTGCTCGGACGGCACCAGGAACTGACCCTGCTGGTCGACGCGCTGGCGCAGCTCAGTCCGCGCACCAGCACGGTGCTGGTCCTGGTCAAGCTGGAAAACATGCGCATCGCCCAGGTCGCCGATGCGCTGGACATCTCCGTCAGCGCGGTCAACAAGCACTTGGCCAAGGGGTTGGCGCACCTGTCGCGGCTGCGTCACCTGCAGGAGGCCCGGTCATGAACAAATGGTCCCAGCCCGATGCGGCGCAAGGCATCGATGACGAGGCGGCGGAAGCCTACGTGCAGCGCACCTATGGCGAATGGAGCGCGCAGGACCAGCGGGTGCTGGAGCAACGTCTGGCCGGCGATGCCGCCTACGCGGCGGCGTTCCGTCGCATCGAGGAAACCTCACGCGCGCTGGATCGGCATGCCCAGGCCCCTGAGTTCGAGTTGCACCGTGCGCAGGCGATCCAGCAGTTGCACAAGCCCGAGATCCATCGACCACCCACGTCGACGCGTCCGCGCCGGCGATGGTTGATGGCCGGCATGGCGGCGTCGTTGCTGATGGCGGTCATGGCCTGGCAGCTGTCGCCGTATGGCTATCGCCCGGGCGAGTACCGCACCGGCATCGGCGAGCGTCGCGTGGTGGAGTTGGACGACCGTTCGCGGATCGTGCTGGATGCGGCCACCGTGCTGCGGGTCGATTACAGCGACGAGGCCAGGGTCGTCCGGCTGGAGCAGGGACAGGCGCAGTTCTTCGTCGCCAAGGATCCGGGACGGCCCTTCAGCGTGCTGGCCGGATCCCAGAGCATCGTCGCACTGGGCACCGTGTTCACGGTCGAACATGTCGGCAGCCAGGTGCGCGTGGCGATGATGGAGGGCCGGGTCGCGGTGTTGTCCGGTCCGGTCGCGCCTGCGCGCATGCTGCAGGCGCCTGCGCGCGCGGAGGACGCTGTGGAGGCGGTGAATGAGCAGGCGCCGATCGAACTGGTCGCGGGCCAGGGTTTGAAGGTCGAACGCGAGGGCGCGCGACCCGTGGTCGCCAAGGCCGACCTGGAGGCCAGCACCGCATGGCTGGAGGGCAGGATCGTGCTGCGCTCGGAGACGCTGGGCGATGCGGTACAGCGGCTCAACCGCTATTCCGGTACGCGCATCGAAATCACCGACAGCGCATTGGCCGGGCATCGGATCAGTGGTGTGTTCGAGGCCGGGGATGCCGAAGCCTTCGTCGGCGCCATCGAACGCTACCTGCCGGTCGCGGTGGAGCGTGGCGACGGCAACACGCTCCAGCTGCGTCTTCGCTAGCCGGATGTGGATGTGGCAAGCCGGATGTGGCTCGCCTGACGTCGCTGGACCGACGTCGCTGGCCTGGCGCCGCCGGGCGGTTGTTCGCCTGCGGGTGCACATTTTTCCTTCGGCTGCGTATTGAGTGGTGTTCGACTCATTCCGCCCACGATGGAGACACCGATGCAACACCCGACACAGCGGCCGACAGCGCGTCGCCCCCAGCCAAGCTTGCTCGCGCTTTTCATCGCCGTGGCATTCGCCGGCGGCGTACAGGGGCTGGCCTTCGCCCAGGCGCAGGCGAATACGCCGTCAAGGACGGCCGTCCACGACTTCGACCTGCCGGTGCAGAAGCTGGACGATGCCCTGCAATCGCTCGCCCTGACCTCGGGTTACAAGCTGCTGTACTCCCAGAGCCTGGTTGAAGGCTGGAGCTCTCCGTCGCTGAGCGGCCGGTACACCATCGAATCCGCGCTGCAGACCCTGCTCGACGGTACCGGACTGAGCTATGAGGTCACCGCCGACGGCCTGATCCTGATCCGCGCCCGGCCCGGCCGCGTCAGCGCGACCGCCAACAGCGATGTCGATACGCTCGACAAGGTGCTGGTCACGGCCGACCGTGACGGCCTCGCGTCGCAAGGCTACCGCAGCGAGATCGTGTCCCAGCTGGGTCCGCTCGGCAGCCGCTCGGTGATGGAAACACCGTTCTCGATGAACATCATTCCTGCCGAACTGGTGCAGAACCGCATTGCGTCTTCGGCCGACGACCTGTTCCGGATCAATCCGGTGGTGCAGCTCAGCAATCCGCAGTCGCGCTTCTATTCCGGCGCGATCCTGCGTGGCTTTCCGATCAACCAGGTCAACAAGGTCGATGGCCTGTCCAACACCAGCTTCACCGGCATCGACATCGAGGACAAGGAGCGCATCGAGGTCATGACCGGTCTGTCGGGCTTCCTGTATGGCGCCGGCAATGTCGGTGGCACGGTCAACTACGTGCTCAAGCGCCCGACGCGCGAGCCGCTGGCCCGTTTCATCCTCAACAACAACAGTGGCGAGAACTTCTCGCTACAGGCGGACCTGGGCGGTCCGATCGACAGCGAAGGCAAGGTCCGCTATCGCTTCAACGCCCTGGCCCAGGACGGCGACACCGCCGTTGACTACCGCTCGATCAAGCGGGCATTGGCCAGTGTCGCGCTCGACTGGACCGTCGGCAGTGCGCTGTGGCAGTTCAATGCCTCGCATGCCGATTACGAGATGCGCGGCAGCGAGCCCTACTGGACCATCCCGGCCGGCATGCCGTTCCCGGATGCGCCGGACGTGGAAAAGTATTACGGCCAGGCCTACACCTTCACCAAGAGCAAGCAGCAGAACATCGGTGCGCGCGTGGACTGGTCGATCAGCCCTTCGATCTTCCTGCGCGCGGCGCTGAAGCATCGCACCAGTGAAATGGACCTGGCGGCGAACAACAACTTCTATGTGGACGCTGACACCTACACCACCATGGGCAGCCAGTGGGAGTATCCGGACAATACCGACGACAACGGCTATCTGTTCATCGATGCCTCGTTTACCACGGGCGCGCTGGACCATCGCCTGACCACCGGCATGTTCGTGGATCGCAACCGGCAGACCAATTTCCGCACCGGAGGCTGGGTGGTCTACGCGGACCCACTGTCCTTCGACGCGCCTTTCCATGATCTCCCCGCACCGCTGCCGCCACCGGCGCCGTCGGCGGCGGCTCCCAAATACATTTCCCAGCGTTCGCAGAACAGCAACTTCCTGGTCGGCGACGAGATCGCATTCGGCAACTGGACCGCGATGCTGGGGCTGACCCATACCCGGTTGAAGATCACCGGCTACGACGAGTTCGGCGGCCGCGCGTGGGGTTACGAGGCGTCCAAGACCACGCCCGCGGCAACCCTGCTGTACAGCTTCGATGAGCGTTTCAGCGTCTACGGCAACTACATGGAGAGCTTCGAGGAAGGTGGCCAGGCAGGCGTCGAGCACAACGGTTATCCGGTGGTCAATGCCGGCGACGTGATGCCGCCGCTGGTCAGCAAGCAGGCCGAGATTGGCGCCAAGTACAAATGGGGAGGCATGCTGCTGACCGGTGCGCTGTTCGAGATCGATCGTGGCCGTGAGTACTACGACATCAGCAATCCGACCAGCCCGCGCTATGTGCAGGACGGGCGCCAGGTCCATCGTGGTTTCGAGTTCACCAGCTCGGGCAAGCCGACTGAAGCCTTGACGCTGATCGCAGGCTTCACCCTGCTGGACCCGAAGATCAAGAAGGACCCGGACCTGGACGGCAAGTCGCCCGAGAACGTCGCCAAGACATCGATCAAGCTGTATGCCGAGTATGACGTGGCCGCGATCCCGGGACTGACGCTGACGGGTGGCGCGTTCCATACCGGTCGCCAGTACGCCGACCAGTTCAACCTGACCACGATCGACGCGTTCACCACGCTGGATGTCGGCGGCCGGATCGTGTTGCCGTTGAAGAACGAACGCAACCTGACGCTGCGGATGAACATCAACAACCTGACCGGCGAGGACTACTGGCTGCTCAACCGATCACTCGGCCCGGCACGGTCGCTGATGTTCTCGGCCCAGTTGGATCTCTGAAGCGATCCCGGCACACGGGTGACAGTGGCCTGCGGGAACGCAGGCCATTTCGAAGCATCAGCGGAGACGGCCAGCCGATGGGGGCGCACGTCGGGCAGATCGCGGGTCGTTGATTGCGGATCCGGCAGCGTACCCGGCCGCTGGATTGCGCATCGGCCCAGCGGGTAGCGCTGGGCGGATAGGCGGATGGGCGGATGGGCGGAGTCAGCCGGCCGCGCTGAGCGGATTGGGCCGTGCCGCTGCCGGAATGCCGGCGATCGCCGGCCAACGCTTGAGGACCGCCGCGCGGATGCCGGCCGCGTCGATGCCGGCTTCGGCCAGCAGGTCTTCGCGGCTGGCGTGGTGCTGGAACCCGTCCGGCAGGCCGAGGTGCAGCATCGGCAGGGTCACCGCTGCGGCATTGAGCAGCTCGGCAACACCGGAGCCGGCACCACCGGCCACGACGTTGTCCTCGATGGTCACGAAGCCATCGTGGCTGGCGGCCAGTTCCAGCAGCAAGGCACGATCCAGCGGCCGCACGAAGCGCATGTTGACCACGGTCAGGCCGAGTTCGGCGGCGACCTGTTCGGCGGCCGGCACGACCGCGCCGAACGCCAGCAGGGCCAGGCGCTCGCCGCGACGTCGCAGCTCGGCCTTGCCGATCGGCAGGGTGTCCAGGTCGGCCTGGATCGCGACGCCGGGACCGCTGCCGCGCGGATAGCGGACGGCGGCGGGACCGGTGTGGCGGAAGCCGGTGGACAGCATCCGCCGGCATTCGTTCTCGTCGGCAGGCGCCATCACCACCATGTTGGGCACGCAGCGCAGGAAGCTGAGGTCGAGGTTGCCGGCATGGGTCGCGCCATCGGGCCCGACCACGCCGCCGCGATCGATCGCGAACAGCACGTCCAGGTCCTGGATCGCGACGTCATGCACCAACTGGTCATAACCACGCTGCAGGAAGGTCGAGTAGATCGCGACTACGGGTTTGGCGCCTTCGCAGGCCATGCCGGCCGCCAGCGTCACCGCATGCTGCTCGGCGATGGCGACATCGAAGTAACGCTGCGGATATTCCTTGCTGAAGCGGACCAGACCCGAGCCTTCGCGCATCGCCGGGGTGATCGCGAGCAGGCTGTCGTCGGCCGCCGCCATGTCGCACAGCCAGTCGCCGAAGACATCGGTATAGGTCGGCTTTTTGGCGCCCGGCTTGCCGACGATGCCGACGGTGGGGTCGAACGGCGAGACCGCGTGATAGCCGATCTGGTCGCCTTCGGCGAGCTCGTAGCCCTTGCCCTTGGTGGTGATGACGTGCAGCAGCTGCGGGCCTTTCAGGCCCTTGAGCGTCTTCAGCGCCGCGACCAGCGCCTTGATGTCGTGGCCGTCGATCGGGCCGGTGTAATGGAAGCCCATTTCCTCGAACAGCGTGGACGGCACGAACATGCCCTTCCAGTGTTCTTCCCAGCGGCGCACGAAGCGCGCGGGACCGCTGCTGCGCTTGTCGCCGAGCAGCTTCTTGCCGCCCTCGCGCAGGGCGTTCAGCGTGCGGCTGCCGGTCATCTGTCCCAGCATCCGGGTCAGGCCGCCGACGGCTTCGCTGATCGACATGCGGTTGTCGTTGAGGATCACCAGCACGTTGGGCTCTTCGTCCATGCCGCCGGCATGGTTCAGGGCCTCGTAGGCCATGCCCGCAGTCATCGCGCCATCGCCGATCACGGCCACGACCCTGCGGTCGTTGCCGGCGTGGGCGTTGGCGATGGCCATGCCCAGCGCGGCCGAGATCGACGTCGACGAGTGGCCGACGCCGAAGGTGTCGTACTCGGATTCCTCGCGCTTGGGGAACGGCGCGACGCCGTCCTTCTGCTTGACGGTGTGGATGCTGTCGCGGCGACCGGTCAGGATCTTGTGGGGGTAGGTCTGGTGGCCTACGTCCCAGACGATGCGGTCGTCGGGGGTGTTGTACAGCCAGTGCAGCGCGGTGGTCAGTTCGATCACGCCGAGGCCGGCGCCGAAGTGGCCGCCGCTCTTGCCGACCGATTCGATCAGGTAGGCCCGCAGTTCGTTGGCGATCTCGGGGAGTTCGGCTTCGTCGAACCGACGCAGGTCGCCCGGATCGCTGATGCACGACAGGCGCGGATAGCGCGTGGAATCAATCATGGGGCCATTGTAAATCCTGCGCCGCCGGATCGGGGTGGCAGCGGCGTGATGACCGCCAGGCCCCGGCGCAGGCGTCAGCGCTTGCGCAGGCGGCCCAGCAAGCCGCCGGTGCGGGCCGGTTCAGCCGCCACCGGGGCAGCGTCCCGCACGGCTTCGGCATAGCCGGTGGCGAGGTTGGCGTTGATGAAATCGGCAACGTCGGGGGCGGCGATGCCGCTGGCCTCGGCGATCTCGGCCACGCTGGCCGGGCCCTTCATCATCGCGGTCGCGATCCGGAAGTGCTTGGGGAACTCACGTTCGGTCTGCGGCCATTTGTGCAGGCGGTAGCGACCATCGGCTTCGAGCGGCGGCAGCAGCGTGCCATTGCCGGCCAACAGCGCGCCCAGCCAGACCAGCCGGGACAACGGCTGCGCGGCGCCCGCGGCGGCGGCCTCGCGCTGCCACTGGTCGGGATCAGTGGCCGCCAGCGCATCGGCGGGCAGGGTGCCGTCGAAATACTGCGCCAGCGGCTTCAGTGTGGCCGGGCCGTGATAGGTGCGGGCATCGGCATCGATCAGCAGGGTCGGGCCGCTGCTCCGGGCCAGCCGTCGCTGGCCGACCAGCGCGCCGGGCGAAAGCCAGGCGAGCAGGCTGCGTTGGCCGGGGGCGGTGGCGGCCGGAGAGGTGTCCGGTGAACTGTGCTGGTGCTTCCCGGCAGGCGGAGGCGACGCTGCGCCTGCGAGCGGCGGGGCTGGTGCCGTGTCGAGCTTGGCAGCAGTGGCAGGTGTCGCTACGTCAGCGATCGCTGCGGTATCCGCCATCTGGGTCGCCTGAGTTGCCAGAGCCGACAGCGCAGGCCCCGCGGTCGCGGCCGCGGAGACCTCCGGCAGCGTTGCGGGTGCAGTGCCGGTCGCGGACGTGCCCGGGTCCTGCGCGGCGTTGCGCGCGTGGTCTCCCGGCTGCGCGCCGGCATTGGCCGCGATGTCCCTGAGGGTTGCGACGACGCTGTCGACATCGAACGGGCGGGCCAAGCGGTAGGGCGTCAATGTGCGCGGCGCCGAGGTCAGGCCCACCACCTGCTTGCCGGCGGCATGCAGGCGCAGCCAGCTCATCGGTCCATACATGCTGTCCATGTCGACCAG
Organism: Luteimonas sp. RIT-PG2_3; assembly: GCF_054902115.1. Classification (NCBI taxonomy): domain Bacteria; kingdom Pseudomonadati; phylum Pseudomonadota; class Gammaproteobacteria; order Lysobacterales; family Lysobacteraceae; genus Luteimonas; species Luteimonas sp. RIT-PG2_3. Next base: position 304,449 of record NZ_JBUBPF010000004.1, read on the forward strand.
CACGTGTTCGGCCTCCGCCTCGGGGAGCAGTTGCCATTGCCCATCCAGGCGCGCATTGGCCTCGGCCAGTAGCGCGCGCAGCGCGGACTCGGTGGCGGGGTCCATGCCGGTCAAGCCAATGGTCAACGACATCGCAGAGTTCCGCAGGTTGCGTCCATGGACCGAGTGTAGCGACTGGGCGCTGGGCGTGGCAGGTCGCGCCGCGGCCGGGGCGTCCGCTGGTGCGCGGCGACGCACGGGGCCGGCGCTTGCGGGAAGTCCTCGCAGGAAGGGAGCAGGTGATGCGGGTGTGATCAGGCGGTCCGGCGTGCGCGCGGCGGATGCTTGGGCAGGTGCGAGGTCAGGAACGCCATCTGGTCGGCCAGGATGTTGCGGTTGCTCAGGATCAGGTGCTCGATCCAGCTTGGCCGGTACGGGACCGCGAGCAGCGGCATCGAGGCCTGCTGCGGCGTGCGTCCGCCCTTGCGCGAGTTGCAGTGGAAGCAGGCCGAGACCACGTTCTCCCAGGTGTCCTGGCCGCCGCGCGACAACGGCACCACGTGGTCGCGCGTCAGCATCTGGCGGCTGAAGTCGCGGCCGCAATACAGGCATAGCGACTGGTCGCGGGCAAACAGCGCGGCATTGGTCAGCGCCGGGGTCGGATCCATCGCGCGTGGATGCACGTGACTGCGCGAGGCGATGATCGGGTGCAGCTCGAGGACGCTCTGCAGGCCGGTGTCGCGGCGGGTGCCGCCATGTACCTGCAGGCAGGGATCGCCCAGGGTCCACGCCACCGCGCCGCGCACATACAGGCAGCTGGCGTCCTGCCAGCTGATCCAGTTCAAGGCGCGGCCGTGCGCGTCCAGCGACAGCAGGCGGACGGCATCGAGACGGGCGGGCAGGGAGCGGGCGGCGTGTGCGTCAGGGACGACAGCAGGATCCCGGTGCGTCGAGGCGCCGGTTCGGATCAGGCGAAGTGTCGCTCTGTCTGGTTCCATCGAGGGCCGAGGATATACCCATTCGATGACAATTGCGCAGCGTGCCCCGGGGCCGCATGGCGGTCCCCGGGAAGCGCGGCAGTGCCCTGGCGCAGGCGTCGGACAGTGCTCAGGCGTCGAACAGGTCCGCGTCCAGTGCCATCAGCGGCGCGGCGCCGGAACCGATCGCTGCGGCGTGGGTCAGCGTGCGCGGCAGCAGGCGTGCGAAATAGAAACGCGCGGTCTCGCGCTTGGCCTGCTTGAATCCGGCCGACAACGACGATGCGTCCGCAGCCGCGACGCTGCGCGCCCACCAGTACGCCAGCGCGACATAGCCCGAATAGAACAGGTAGTCGTAGGCGGCGGCCCCGACCTCTTCGGGATTGGCGCTTGCGCGCTTGCCGATCTGCAGCGTCAGCTGCTGCCATTCGCCGACCTTGGCGCGCAGGGGCGCAATGAACTCGGTCAGTGCGTCGTCGTCGCCATGGGCGGCACAGAAGGCTTCGATCTGGCCCAGGAACACCTTCAGTCCGGCACCCTGCAACTGCATGATCTTGCGGCCCATCAGGTCCAGCGCCTGGATGCCGGTCGTGCCCTCGTACAACGTGGTGATGCGTGCGTCGCGCGCCAGCTGCTCCATGCCGTGCTCGGCGATGTAGCCGTGGCCGCCGAAGCATTGCAGCGCGTGGTAGGTGCATTCCACGCCCCACTCGGTCAGGCAGGCCTTGACGATCGGGGTCAGGAAGCCGAGCAGGTCGTCGGCCTGTCGGCGCTCCTCCTCGCTGCCGGCATGGTCGGCGAGGTCGACCTGCTGCCCGGCGTGGTACGCCAGCAGGCGGCCGCCTTCGGTCAGCGCCTTGCAGGTCAGCAGCATCCGGCGGACGTCAGCGTGGACGATGATCGGATCGGCCGGCTTGTCCGGCGTCTTGGGGCCACTCAACGAGCGAGACTGCAGGCGGTCGCGGGCATAGCGCAGCGCGTTCTGGTACGCGCGGTCGGCCAGCCCCAGGCCTTGCAGGCCGACGCCGAGGCGCGCGGTGTTCATCATGGTGAACATTGCCGCGAGGCCCTTGTTCGGTTGCCCGATCAGGTAGCCATGCGCGCCATCGAAGTTGATGACGCAGGTCGCCGAGCCATGGATGCCCATCTTGTGTTCGAGCGCACCGCAGCGCACGGCATTGCGCGTGCCGATCGCGCCGTCGCGACCGACCTCGAACTTGGGCACGATGAACAGCGAGATGCCCTTGCTGCCAGCCGGCGCATCCGGCAACCGCGCCAGCACCAGGTGGATGATGTTCGGCGTCAGGTCGTGCTCGCCGGCGGTGATGAAGATCTTGGTGCCGGTGATCGCGTAGGCGCCGTCGGCCACAGGCTCGGCCTTGGTCTTCAGCAGGCCGAGGTCCGTGCCGCAATGCGGCTCGGTCAGGCACATCGTGCCGGTCCATTCACCGGAGATCAGCGGCTTCAGGAACACTTCGCGCTGCCAGTCCTCGCCATGCAGGCGCAACGCGTTGGCGGCGCCGTGCGACAGCAGCGGAAAGTTGCCCCAGGCCAGGTTGGCCGCGTTGATCATCTCCTCCAGCGGCATGCCCAGCGCATGCGGCAGGCCAAGGCCGCCGAACTCGGCGGGCGCGGAGATGCCGCCCCAGCCGCCATCGACGAACTGCTGGTAGGCCTCCTTGAAGCCGGGCGAGGTGGTGACGTCGCCGGTGGCCTTGTCGTACTGCGCGCCCTGGCGGTCGCCGACGGCATTCAGCGGGGCCAGCACCGTGCTGCAGAAGCGCGCGGATTCGTCGAGCACCGCCTCGACGGTGTCACGGCCGGCATCGGCAAAGCCGAGCGTGGAGAACACCGCTTCCGAACCCAGCACGTCGAACAGGGCGAAACGGATGTCCTGGAGGGGCGGCTGGTAGGTGCTCATGCGTCGTGGTGATCCGATAGTGAAAGAAATGGACCGTCGCGGTGTTGCGGTGGCGACAGGGTGGGGCGGGTCTTGCGGTGGCGCGGCGTCAGCGCAGCACGCCGGCCAGGCCGGGCACCGGGCTCAGCGCGCTGTCGCGCTTGAACGTATAGCTGCGGCTCTTGTTGCGGTCGTTGGGCGCGGCATCGAGCGTGCCTTCGAGGTGGTAGGAGACGCTGCGGTTGCCGGCCAGCGCATCGGCCAGCACGATGCGCGCGTTCGGCGACGGCTGCAGCGCCACGGTGACCACGTCCGCCGATTCCGGGCCGATCTCCAACGCCGGCTGCACGACCAGCTTGCCGGCGGCCTCGTCGCCGACGCTGACGTCCAGCGAGACGCCTTCGAAGCGCATCGGGATGCTGCTGAAATTCTGCAGGCGCAGGTCCACCGACCAGTTGCCGTCGGCCTGGACCGTCAACTGCTGGATGCTGGCCGAGGGTTCGGAAATGCGCCGCACCGGGCCCGAACTCGAACAGGCGGCGACCAACACCAGCAACGATAGCGTCGCGGACCATCCCACCAAGCGGCTCAACTTCATCGCATCAGCTCCAGGTTCAATCGCCCGGCAGGATACTACCTTCATCCATGGGGCTGCCTTCGTGGCGCATGGCGGAGCCGGCTGCATCCGTCAACGCCCGGAATGGCCTTGTCTGCCTGCGCAGACCGGGTCGGTCGCGTCGCGCGTGCCCGCGACAGAGGCGCGACGCATGGCCTGACGGCCGGCATCCGTCTGGCCGATGCTGCAAAAGGTTGCCGTCCGGCGGCCAGATCCGTATCATGCCGCCTCCCGTCGTGGCCGGGTAGCTCAGTTGGTAGAGCAGGGGATTGAAAATCCCCGTGTCGGGGGTTCGATTCCCTCCCCGGCCACCATTGGAATGCAAGGCCAGTCCGCGATTGAATCGCTGATTGGCCTTTTGCGTTTCTGGCATCCGCGATTCTGCGGTTCCCATCCAGGCGTGACGTGAGATGCGTGACCGACGATGCGCTGCCGAAAACGATACGGATCGGCATGTGTCCGGGATGGTGCAGGGTCGGGCGGTCGCGTCTGGCCCGATCAACGCGATCAACAGCTCGCGTGGTGTGCCCGGCTCAAGACGATGCGAGACGGCGCACGGGTTGTACGTGCGTGTATCGCACGGAATCGTTGCGTCTGCTGGCCCGTCCGGATGGCGCGCCGGTGGGCGATTTCGCATCTGCGGGATGACCGGAGTGTCACGTCGGGCGCGCCCTGCTGTCGGGTGCTTGCCGGTAGATGACCTGATGGCCGAGGTGGGGCGGTGTGTGTGCCTGTTCAGCTGTCGACGCCCGCGGCGACGCCAACAGTGTCAATGAGCGGCCAGAAGTGACGCGCCCTCACTTGCCTGTGAAGATCAGGCGGCTGGGCCGAGGCTGTCGTAGACCAGGTCGACGATCTGGTCCAGGTTGGCGTCTTTCGCCAGATCCATCGACTTGAACGTGAAATTCAGCTCACTCTCGAGGTCCAGCATGAAGTCGACCAGGATGATGGAGTCGATGCCCAGCTGCTGGATGGTCGTCTCGCCGGTCAGCGGGACCGTGACGTCGACCCGCTCGTTGAGCATTTCCTGCAGGCGATGCATGATGCTTTGTTTATCCATCGGGTACTCCTTCACATCGGTTTTGGCATGGTTCCTGCGTGCTTGGTCGTTGAAGTCGCTTGCAGGCAGGAGAGGGGATGGCGAGGCCTAGTGTAATGGACCGTAGCAACCACGAGGAGCTGGATCGGAACGTCGTCGCGCAGGCGAACTTCAGGCTGAAGTTCGGTGTCGCGGTGGCGCTCACGGTCGTGGGCATCCATACGTTCGGTCCGTACCAGTCCAGCATCAGCATGGCGCTGGTGCTGGGCATGCTGTGCCTGTACGGCATCTATGCCTTCGGTGCCCGCTACCTGGCCACGCACCCGACGTCGCTGACGAACTGGGAGCTGGTGCTGATCACGGCGGTGATCGATCCACTGATGCTGTCGATGTGGCTGTACTTCGCCGGCGAGTCCTCGACGCTGGTGGTCGGGTTCTACCTGTTCACGACCATGGGCTTCGGATTCCGGGTCGGCGCGCTGCCGATGCACATCTGCCAGCTGACCTCGCTGGCCGGTTTCGCCCTGGTCGTGATGACCTCCGACTTCCTGCCACAGCACCTGTTGTTCGTGGCCTCGCACGCGATCCTGTTGATCGTGGTGCCCCTGTACGCGGCGAGCCTGATCAAGCGCATCCAGACCGCGAAGGAAGTCGCCGAGGTCGAGAGCCGCGCCAAGTCGCAACTGCTGGCCAAGGTCAGCCATGAGCTGCGGACGCCGCTGACCGGCATCGTCGCCGATGCGCAGCTGCTGGAAGTCGAGGCGCCCAATGCCGCGACGGTGTCGCGCGCGCGTTCCATCCAGAACCTGGCCAAGACGCTCGACTCCGAGATCAAGCAGTTGCTGGACCTGTCGACGGCCGAGGATCGGACCTCGGCGAAGCGGGAGCCGCCGCGCTCGTTCAGCCTGGCCTATACCGGCACGCATGTCCTGAAGTCGATGCGCTCGCTGGTCGGCGGGAAGGCCGTCATGGTCGAGCTCGACTTCGACGAAAGCATCAAGTTGCCGGTCATGGGCTACCACCAGCAACTGGTCGCGGTGCTGACCAACCTGGCCGGCAACGCGGTCAAGTTCACCGACTCGGGATCGGTGGTGCTGCGGATGCGGCTGGTGCAGGTCGAGAACCATGCCTACCGGATCTGGTTCGCGGTCGAGGACACCGGCATCGGCATTGCTCCCGAGCACCACGACAAGATCTTCCAGCCGTTCTTCCAGGTCGAGGATGGCGCCGACCGCAAGTACGGCGGTACCGGTCTTGGCATCTCGATCGCGCGCGAGCTGGTGCAGAAGATGGGCGGCGAGCTGAAGGTCCAGAGCGCGCTGGGCTTGGGCAGCGTGTTCCATTTCGAGCTGCTGCTGCCGGTCGACGCCAACGAGGCCGAGGCCGAGGCGGGCGTGCGCAAGCACGATGTAACGATGGTGACCGGCAAGCGCGTGCTGGTTGCCGACGACAACGCCACCAACCTGGCGTTGATGAAGGAGATGCTGCTCAAGGACGGCCACCAGGTGACCGCGGTCGACAAGGGACACGATGCGATCGTGAAACTGAGCGCGAACACCTACGACATGATCTTCCTCGACTACAACATGGGCGACGTCGATGGCGCGACCGTCTACCAGACCTACGCCTACAGCCGGATCAACCTGTCGCCGACGTTCTTCATCACCGCCGACACCACGGCGATGACGACGAAGATGCTGGAGGACCTCGGCGTGACCGGGGTCATCTACAAGCCGCTGACGTTCGAGAAACTGCGCGCGGCGTTCGAGCAGGTGTTTCCCGGGGAGGGCGTCGCGGTCAAGCCGGAAGCGCCGGCGGCGCGGCGTTCGGCGGTCGAGCTCAGTGCCGTGCCGGTCGAGTTCGTCGACATGGCGGTCATCGAGGGGCTGCGCGAGATCAAGGACACGCCCGAGTTCCTGCACAAGATCATCTCGGATGCGATGTCCGACCTCAGTGAGCTGTCCGACCAGATGGACGTGTCGATCGCGTCCCGCGACCTGCACCAGGTGCATCGCCAGGCGCATGCGATGAAGGGCGTGTCGCTGAACGTCGGTGCGGTCCGCCTGGCGGCGCTGTCGGACCGGTTGATGACGATGTCCAACGACATGCTATGCGCGGATCCGCCGCGTTGGCAGAGCGAACTCGCCAACGCGGTGGCCCAGACCTGCCTGGCGCTGGATGGCGCCAAGGAGGCGTTCCTGCCACAGAAGGTCGTCAACCGCTGACCGGATGCCTGTTTGCGGGAGGCCCGCGGGTTACGCGACCTGCTTCAGCGGCCTGGCGGTCTCGGGCTGCTCGTTGACCTGCATCATGATCAGCATTTCCATCGCGCGGATCTCGTCCGGCCCGAGCTGCATCGCGACCTCGACCCAGTCGTTGACCACCTGGCGGCCTTCGGCGTAGTCGAGCGAGGCACGGCGATGGGAAGCCTGGCGCATCTTCATCCGCGACTTGCGGCGCGAGGCGTGCTGCTGGATGAAACGCTCGACGGCGAGCTCGCCCGAGCCCTGCTTGCAGACTTCGTCGATGATGCCCATCTCCAGCAGTTCGCCGGCCTTGTACATCTTCTTCTGGGTCATCATGCGCTCGGCCTGGCGCGGCGAGACGCGTTCGCACAGCAGGCTCATCGCGCCGGTGCAGGGGAACAGCCCGAACATGATCTCCGGGAAGCCGAAGTCGCTCTGCTCCTCGGCGATGATGTAGTCCGCGCTCAGGGCGAGCTCGAAACCACCGCCCAGTGCACGGCCTTGTACCAGCGAGATCGTGGTCATGTCGGACTTGAACGACGTCGACCAGGCATGGATCGCGTCGAGGCAGGTCATCGAATATTCGCGCAGCTTTTCCGCGTCGCGGCGCTGGATGCACGACAGGAAGAAGCGCAGGTCGCCGCCCTGGCTGAAGTAGGTCGGATGGCTCGACTGGATCACCGCATACGGCGGTGGGTGGCCCACGCCCCGGCCGGCCGCCCCGGCGGGGATCTTCATGTCGCCGATCAGCTTCTGGAACTCGGCGAGCAGATCCGGCGTGAAGTTGTGGACCCCGGTGGTCGGTTCCGGTCCAAAGTTGACCCACAGCGTCCGTTCGGCGAGCTGGCGCAGCTGCGTCGCCACGCGGTACGGGGTGGTCGAGAGGTTGGACGTCTGGGACAGGATGGGGGCGGCGGTGTTCACGGAGGACTCCTTAGGTCGGGGGAAGCGGTCTGGGTATTCTGGAAACGACGAGTGCAACGTTTGTGCCGCCGAAGCCGCACGAGAAGCTGAGGGCGTGGTCGATCTGTTGCTGGCGGGGCCTGGGTCCCACATGGTTGACGCTGCAGCGCTCGTCCGGTGAGCCAAGGTTCCCGCTGGCGGGAAGAAGACTTTCGCGCATCGCGATCAGGGTCAGCACGAGCTCGAGGGCGCTGGCGCCACCGAGCAGGTGGCCGTGGACCGACTTCGTCGAGCTCACTGCAGGCGCGTCCGTGCCGTCGCCGAAGACTGTTCTGATGGACTCGGCTTCGATCACGTCGCCACCCTGGGTTGCCGTCGCGTGCGCATTGATGTAGGCGACGTCCCCAGGTCGCAGGTGAGCATCGTCAACCGCCGCGCGCAAGGCGGCAATCTGTCCGGGCGATTCAGGCATCCCAATGTGATGGGCGTCACATGAAATGCCATATCCGGTCAGGTATCCGAGGATCTCGACCCCCCGTTCGCGCGCATGGCTGGCGTTCTCCAGCACGATGAAGGCGGCTCCTTCGCCCAGCACCAGGCCGGATCTTTGCTTCGAGAACGGCTTGCAGGTCCGGCTGACATCCTCCGGATCCGGCACCGACATCGCGCGCGTGCCGTCGAATGTGCCCATGACCAGCGAGGTCAGCGGACCTTCGGCGCCACCGGCCACGGCGACGTCGAGATAGCCATGCGCGATCGCCCGCGCGGCCTCGCCGATCGATACGCCGGACGATGCGCATGCGCTCGCGCTGGTGATGACCGGACCGAGCACCTTGTGCCTGATCGCGATCTGCGCGCCACCGGCATTGCCCATGATGGCCATCGACGTGAACGGACGGGACACGCCCTTTCCGTGGACCAGCAGTTGTTCGAACCAGGTCAGCGCGGTCGCGGTGCCGCCGTTGACGTTGCCATAGTAGAGGCCTGCGCGCTGACCATACGCTGAGAACTCGGTATGCCCGGCCTGGGCGATCGCCTGGCGCGCGGCGAGGATGGCCATGTGCTGGGTCCGGTCGAGGAACGGACGCTCGAGCTTGGGGAAATGTTCCTCGAAACTCGCGGGCACCACGCCTGCAGCAAACGCCTTCGCGATCGGCGGCGCATGCATCGCCTGGATGCCCGAGGCCCCGGAGTACAGGGCCGCGGTGGCCTCGGCAATGTCGAGGCCAATCGGGGAGATCACCCCCATGCCGGTGATCGCAACGTCGTGCAGAGTCATGCGTGTCTATTCCAGGTTAGACCGCAAGCCGTACTGTTCGCTTTTCGTTCCCCAGCACGCCCAGCGGCGGGATGGCTGTACGTAGCCGGGACGTTAGCACCGTTTTCGTGGCACCGTCATCGGACGCTCTGTGCTGTCGGCGTGCCGGTCACAGTTCGGGACATTGCCCTGCTTCGGCACGTGATCCTGCCGCGACCAGCATGCCGTCATGGGGTGTAGTCATGGCGTGACTTGACACGCGATTTATTCGCGGCGAGCAGTCGGACGGGGATTGCCTGAAGAAGGCGCGGCGATGCATGGCGGAGATTTTGGGGAGCGGTGGGCGGACGTTCGGCGGATCGAGATCCGCCCTGCGCGGGGCGGATCTTTGACCGCGCATTGTCCAGCGTAGGGCTGATCTTGATCCGCGTGGCAACCGCGACGGGCACGCGTCAGCCGCCATGCTCCGCGCGTGTCATCGCCCGGTACCGCTACCGCGATGCGTGACATGCCACAAACAAAAGCCCCGCCGGAGGGCGGGGCTGTGGGCGTGTCGGCGAGCGGCGGCCGCTCGGTCAGGCGGCCTGGGTCTCGTCGTCGAAGTGCAGGCCGCATTCGCGCTTGAGCCCGAAGAAGCGCGTGTCCTCTTCGTTCATGCCGGCTTCCAGCGGACGGGTGGTGTGGACGTCGCCGATCGAGACGTAGCCTTTTTCCCACAAGGGGTGGTAGGGCAGGTCGTGCTTGTGGAGGTAATCCCAGACGTCGCGGTCGCTCCAGTCGGCGATCGGATGGACCTTCCAGCGGTTGTCCTTGAGCTGCAGGTAGTCGATGTTGGCGCGGCTGCTGCTCTGGCCGCGACGCAGCCCGGCGAACCAGGTGCGCACGTCGAGTTCGCGCAGTGCGCGCTGCATCGGCTCGACCTTGCGCAGGCGGTTGTAGCGGGTGATGCCTTCGGCGCCTTCTTCCCAGATCCGGCCCATGCGCGCTTCCATCCACGCGATGCCGATCTGCGGACGGTAGACCTTGAGGTTCAGCGACAGGCGATCGGCCAGGTCGTCGATGAAGCGGTAGGTTTCCGGGAACAGGTAGCCGGTATCGACCAGGATCACCGGGATGTCGGGACGCTGCTGGGTCACCAGGTGCAGCGAGACGGCGGCCTGCGCGCCGAAGCTCGACGACAGCGCATGCGTGCCGGCGGTGTTCTCGAGTGCCCAGGCGACGCGCTGCTGCGCGGTGCGTCCGGCCAGCCAGGTATTGAGCTCGGCCAGCGACTGGGTGGATTCGGCTGCGGTGATCGGATCGGGCGGGCTCATGCGGCGACGTCTTCGGATTGGCGCTGGAGGGAGAGTTCGATCCGGCGATCCTTTTCAGGGATCGCCACGACCCCGGTGCTGACCAGGAAATCGCCGAAGCCCGCGTGCGCATGGCGCGAGGCTGCGTAATCGGCGAACAGCGGATCGAGGGCGGACAGGATCTCGGCTTCGGTGATGTTTTCGCGGTACAGGGTGTTCAGGCGCTGGCCGCGGTGATCGGCGCCGAGCATCAGGTTGTAACGGCCGGGCGCCTTGCCGACGAGGGCGATCTCGCCCAGGTAGGGACGCGAACAGCCATTGGGGCAGCCGCTGAGGCGCAGGTGGATCGACGCGTCGGACAGGTCGTGCTGCGCGAGCAGGGCTTCGACCTTGGTGACGAATTCGGGCAGGTAACGCTCGGCCTCGGCCATCGCTAGGCCGCAGGTGGGCAGGGCGACGCAGGCCAGTGCATTGCGGCGCAGCGGGCTGGCGGCTTCGTAGCCGTCGAGGCCGTGGCCGGTGACCAGCGCCTCGATCTGTGCGCGCAGGGCGACAGGCACCGCGGCGACGACCAGGTTCTGGTTGGGCGTCATCCGGAACTGCGCATCCGGGGCGTGGGTCTCCAGCAGTTGCGCGATCGCGCGCAGTCCGCTGAGGTGCTGGACCGGTTCGCCGCGATCGTCCAGCACGCCATCGATGATGCGGCCGGCGGGCAGTCGCAGCGTCAGGTGGTGCAGGCCATCGCTGCCTTCGACCCAGCCGAAGCGGTCGCCATTGTGATCAAAAACGAACGGTCGCGCGGGGGAGAGAGAGGTACCCGCGCGCCGTTCAACCTCATCCTTGAAGAACGCGACGCCATGATCATCTATGGTGTACTTGAGGCGCGCGCGCTTGCGAACTTCACGATTACCGAAGTCACGTTGCGTGGTGACCACCGCCTCGGCGAAGGCGATGACCTGGTCTGGGGTGATGAAGCCGATGACGTTGCCCAGGCGTGGGTAGGTGTCCGGGTCGCCATGGGTGGCGCCCATGCCGCCGCCGACCAGCACGTTGTAGCCGGCGAGCACGTCTTGGCCTTGGCCGTCCTGCTCGACGATCGCGACGAAGCCGAGGTCCTGTGCGAACACGTCGACGTCGTTCCACGGCGGGATCGCGAAACCGATCTTGAACTTGCGCGGCAGGTAGCGGTCGCCGTAGATCGGTTCCACTTCCTGGCCGCTGCCGGCGACCTGCTCTTCGTCGAGCCAGATCTCGTAGTAGGCGCGGGTGTTCGGCAGCAGGTGCGTGGACACCGCTTCGGCCTGCGCCTGGACCACGGCGTGCAGCTGCGAGAAGCGGGGATTGGCGGCCACCGCGATGTTGCGATTGACGTCGCCGCAAGCGGCCAGCGTGTCGATCAGCGCGGCATTGATCGCCTGCATCGTCGGCTTCAGCGCGGTCTTGATGATGCCGTGGTACTGGAACGCCTGGCGCGTGGTGATGCGCAGGCCGCGCTCGGCCCAGGTGGTCGCGATCGCATCGAGCTTGAGCCATTGCGTCGGCGACACCACACCGCCGGGCGTGCGCGTGCGGATCATGAAACTGTAGGCCGGCTCGAGCTTGGCCAGGCGACGCTCCTCGCGGATATCGCGCTGGTCCTGCTGGTAGCTGCCGTGATACTTGATCAGGGTCTGGTCGTCTTCGCGCAGGCTGCCGGTGACCGGGTCGGCCAGGCTTTCCAGCAGCGAGCCACGCAGGCGTGCGCTGCTGGCCTTGATGTCTTCGACGGAATGGGCGCTCATGCTGCGGAAACCTGGTGGCGTGGGTGCGCCGGGCGGCGCGACCTGCGGTGTCGGGTGGGGAGGGTCATGTCGGCGGTTGCCCGTGTGGCCTGCACTCGGATCGACGGCTCAGTAGACGTCGCGGGCATAGCGGCCCTGGCGCTGGAGTTCGTTGAGCGATTCGGCGGCGGCATCGCGGTCGCCGCCGTTCTGGCCGGCGAAGACATCGAGCAGCGCTTCGTGCACGCCCTTGCCCATGCTGATCGCACCGCAGATGTACAGATGCGCACCGTCCTGCAACCACTGGTACAGCTCGCGGGCCTGTTCGCGGATGCGGTCCTGCACATAGACCTTGTGCGCGCGGTCACGCGAGAACGCCAGGTCGATGCGCGACAGCTCGCCGGACTTGAGCGCGCGCTGCCATTCCAGCTGGTACAGGAAGTCGCTGCTGAAATGCGGGTTGCCGAAGAACAGCCAGTTGCGGCCGCTGGCGCCGGTCTCGGCACGTTCCTGCACGAAGGCGCGGAACGGCGCGACGCCGGTGCCGGGGCCGATCATGATCACGTCGCGCGAGGCGTCGGCGGGCAGGTGGAAGCGTTCGTTGGGCTCGATGTACACCGGCAGGCGATCGCCCTCCGCGGCCGAGGCCAGCTGATGCGAGGCCGCACCCCAGCGGGTCTGCTGGCCGGCGGCGTATTCGACATGCGCGATGGTCAGGTGGACGCCATCGTCGGCGACCTTCTGACTGGATGCGATCGAGTACAGGCGCGGCGTCAGCGGGCGCAGCGCGCCGACCAGGGTCTGGGCGTCCCAGGCGTCCGGCGCCTGCTGCAGCAGGTCGATGACCTGGCTGGTCTCGATCCAGCGGCTCAGCTGCGCCGACTGGTCCGGCGCCAGCAGGGCGGCCAGGGCCGCGTCGCCGGCACGTTCGGCATGGGCCACGATGAACGGGCGGGCCAGCCGGGTCAGTTCGCGCTTGTCGCGCAGCCAGTCACGCAGCGGCAGTGGCTGGTCGTCGGCCGTCACCACGGCGTCGCCGTCGAGCGACAGCGTCTCCAGCACGGCATCCACCAGCGGCTGCGGGTTGCGCGGCCACAGGCCCAGCGCGTCGCCAGGGGCGTAGCGCAGGCCGGAGCCCTCCAGCGACAGCTCGATGTGGCGGATGTCCTTGCTGCTGTTGCGCGTGGTGATGCGCTGGTTGACCAGCAGCTCGGCCTGGAAGGGGTGATCGCGATGGAAGGCTGACGGCGCATGTGCGGCCGGGCGCAGCGGGGTGATCGTGGCCGAGGCGCGCGGCTTGAGCGCGTCCTTCGCCGCAGCCAGGGCCTGCGCGTGCCACGGCGTGGCGACGCTGTCGATGTCCAGGTCGGCGTCGCCGCGTGCCAGCAGGCGGGTCGCGCCCAGTTCGGCCAGGCGCTCGTCCAGGCGCTGGCCGACCGCGCAGAACTGCGGGTAGCTGGAGTCGCCGAGGCCGAGCACGGCGAAATGCAGTTGCTCGAGCCTGGGTGCGCGCTTGCCGGTGATCAGGGCATACAGGTCCAGCGCGTCGTCCGGCGGGTCGCCCTCGCCCTGGGTGCTGATGACGATATAGAGATAGCGTTCGGCCTTGAGTTCGCGGACCGGGTAGGCGTCCGCGCGCAGCAGCCTGACCGGCAGGCCCGAGGCTTCGATCTCCGTCGACAGGCGCTCGGCCACGCGGCGTGCATTGCCGGTCTGGCTGCCGTAGACGATGGTCAGGCGCTCGGACGTGGCTGCCTCGGCCGCGGCGTCATGGCGCGCCGGCAACGACGGGGCGGCCAGCGCGGTACCTCCGCGATGGCTGGCCAGCCCAGCGGCATAGCCCGACAGCCACCAGAGCCCGGCGGCGTCGAGCTGCGAGGTAACGCGGGCGATCGCGTCGACCGTTTCGCTGGCGAGGGGCGGGGCTGACAGTGCGGAGGGAAGTGACATCGGGCAAAAACGGCCGTGTCCGGGAATCCGGGGAGTGCGGCAAAGCCTAGAGAGACACTGTGATGGGCGGAAAGGACCGTAGGTTATTGGGTCATGCCCTGCGGTCATTTATCGGCGGGATCGCCGGACTGGCTAAATACCCTCCCGTTGGCGGCGCCACATTGGCCCGCGTACCCTCTGACAACATGACCCGAACACCTCCCAGCTCCCGCGCCAGCGCGGCCGACCTCGACCGCCTCGAAGCCGAGAGCCTGCACATCCTGCGCGAGGTCGCGGCCGAATGCCGCAATCCCGTGCTGCTGTACTCGATCGGCAAGGACAGCTCGGTGCTGCTGCACCTGCTGCTGAAGGCGTTCGCGCCGGCGCTGCCGCCGATCCCGCTGCTGCATGTCGATACCACCTGGAAGTTCCGCGAGATGATCGCCTTCCGCGACCGGCGTGCCGAGGAAACCGGGCTGGAGCTGCGCGTGCACATCAACCCCGACGGCGTGCGCGACGGCGTCGGTCCGCAGTCGCATGGCGCGGCGGTGCATACCGAAATCATGAAGACCCAGGGCCTGAAGCAGGCGCTGGCGCTCGGCGGTTATGACGCCGCGATCGGCGGTGCTCGTCGCGACGAGGAAAAGTCGCGGGCCAAGGAGCGCGTGTTCTCGTTCCGCGATGGCCAGCATCGCTGGGACCCACGCCGCCAGCGTCCCGAACTGTGGGATCTGTACAACGCGCGCGTCGCCCCGGGCGACAGCGTGCGCGTGTTCCCGATCTCCAACTGGACCGAACGCGACGTCTGGCACTACATCCGCCGCGAGCGCATTCCGGTGGTTCCCCTGTACTTCGCCGCCGAACGTCCGGTGGTCCGGCGCGACGGCACCTGGATCATGGCCGACGACGAACGCTTCGTGCTGCAGCCCGGCGAGCGGATCGAAGAGCGCCGGGTCCGTTTCCGCACGCTGGGCTGCTATCCGCTGACCGGCGCGGTGGAGTCGGAGGCGACCAGCCTGGACGCCATCATCGACGAGATGGAAGGCAGCGGCATGAGCGAGCGGGCGGGTCGACTGATCGACCACGCCGATGGGGATTCGATGGAAAAGAAGAAGCGCGA
This sequence comes from Luteimonas sp. RIT-PG2_3, assembly GCF_054902115.1. NCBI lineage: Bacteria > Pseudomonadati > Pseudomonadota > Gammaproteobacteria > Lysobacterales > Lysobacteraceae > Luteimonas > Luteimonas sp. RIT-PG2_3. The sequence goes on from NZ_JBUBPF010000004.1 coordinate 319,468, forward strand.
GGGGTATTTCTGATGGCGCGTGACTTCCTCCGCGTGGTGGCCTGCGGCAGCGTCGACGACGGCAAGAGCACCCTGATCGGACGGTTGCTGCACGAAGCCGGCCGCGTGCCCGACGATGAGCGCGCCGCGCTCGAGAAAGCAAGTGCGAGCCACGGCACGCGCGGCGCCGACATCGACTACGCCTTGCTGCTGGACGGCCTCGAAGCCGAGCGTGAGCAGGGCATCACCATCGACGTGGCCTGGCGCCATCTGGAGACGGCCAAGCGCCGCTTCCTGATCGCCGATTGCCCGGGACACGCCCAGTACACCCGCAACATGGCCACCGGCGCATCGGTCGCCGACCTTGCGATCGTGCTGGTGGATGCCACCAAGGGACTGTTGCCGCAGACCTACCGGCACACCGCGATCGCCTCGCTGTTCGGCGTGCGCCATGTGCTGCTGGCGGTCAACAAGCTCGACCGCGTCGGCTACGACCAAGCGTTGTTCGACGGCATCGCCGACGCCTACCGCGAGCATGCCGCGCGCCTGGGCATTGCCGACGTCGTCGCGATTCCGCTGGCGGCCGCGGTCGGCGACAACGTGACCACGCGCTCGCCGAACGTGACCTGGTACGACGGCCCGAGCGTGCTCGAGCATCTCGAAACCGTGGACGTGGCCCTGGCGGATGCGACCACCGCGTTCCGCCTGCCGGTGCAGGCGGTGTTGCGCGATGGCGCCGGCCAGCGTTGGCTGGCGGGGACGCTGGCATCGGGCCTGTTGCGTGTCGGCGACCACATCCGGGTCGAACCCGATGGCGCGCCGAGCACGATCGCCGAACTGGTGGTGTCGGGCCACCCGGCCGCGCAGGCCGTGCTCGGCCAGGCGGTCAACCTGCGCCTGGCCGACGATGTCGACGCCGGTCGCGGAGACGTCATCGCGGCCGCCGAGGCACCGTTGGCCGCCAGCGACCAGTTGCAGGCCGACGTACTGTGGTTCGACGACGCGCCGCTGCTGCCGGGTCGTCGTTACCAGTTCAAGCTGGCCACGCGCACCGTGGGCGCGCGGGTCAGCGAGCTCAAGCACAAGCTCGATCCGCAGAGCCTGCAGCCCCTGGCCGCCAAGCGCCTGGAGAGCAACGACATCGGCGAGATCGTGCTGTCGCTCGACGCGCCGGTGGCGTTTGCGCCGTATCGTGAGAACAGCGCGCTCGGCGGTTTCATCCTGGTCGATGCGATCACTCGTGCCACCGTCGGTGCCGGCATGATCCGCCACGGCCTGCGCCGCGCGGACAACATCCACTGGCAGGCGCTGGACGTCGACCGCAACGCGCGCGCGGCGCTGAAGGGCCAGCATCCACGCTGTCTCTGGTTCACCGGCCTGTCCGGTGCCGGCAAGTCGACGATCGCCAACCTGGTGGAACGCAAGCTGCTCGCGCAGGGGCTGCATACCTACCTGCTCGACGGCGACAACGTCCGTCATGGCCTCAACCGCGACCTCGGCTTCACCGACGAGGATCGCGTCGAGAACCAGCGACGGGTGGCCGAAGTGGCCAAGCTGATGACCGACGCCGGCCTGATCGTGCTGGTCAGCTTCATCTCGCCGTTCCGTGCCGAGCGTGCGGCGGCGCGTGCGCTGTTCGCCGATGGTGACTTTGTCGAAGTCCATGTCGATACGCCGCTGGCCGAAGCCGAGCGTCGCGACGTCAAGGGTCTGTACGCAAAGGCGCGTCGCGGCGAACTGCCCAACTTCACCGGCATCGATTCGCCGTACGAAGCCCCGGAGCATGCGGAACTGGTGCTCGGCACCGTGTCCGAATCCTCAGAAGCCCTGGCGCAGCAGGTCGTGGACTACCTGCTGGGCTGATCGAGAGGCCCAGCGCGGAGCAGGCAACAAAAAAGCCGGGCACATGCCCGGCTTTTTTTTGTGCCGCTGGGGTCGCCAGCGGGGGTTCAGCGCTTCTTTCGCAGTAGGGCGACGATGACCAGGATCACGATCGCGCCGACCGTCGAGGCGATGAAGCCGGCAGCCTGGCCCGGTGCATACCAGCCGACCTGTTGCCCGACGAAGCCCGCCAGCAATGCGCCAGCGATGCCGAGCACGATGGTCAGGATGATGCCCATGCCGTCCTTGCCTGGCTTCAGCAGGCGCGCAAGCACGCCCACGATCAGGCCGATCAGGATGATGTAGAGCCAGTTGCTGCTGCCAAACAGTTCCATGGAGCCCCCTTCGTCAGGTCGGTGGTGGACCGCAGCGTAGCAGGTTGGAAGGCCGCCGGATCGGGGGGCGGCAGCCCCGGGAAACAGCTCCCATGGAAGGCTGGGGCTGGGCTGGGGCAGGCCTGGGCTGGCTCGCTGCTGGACGATGCCTCACCCGCGTCAGCCGTCGTGCCGCGAAGAGGCCCGCGCGGCGGGCGATCTTCGCGGCATGGCCGCAGGCGGCCGGATCGCGGCCGCCGATGGCCTCAGCAGCAGCCGTGGTCGCCGTGGCGATCGCCACTGTCGGCCGCGACCGCCACGCCCGAAGTCTCGCCGCGCTGGCTGGCCAGGTGGTGCTCGACGATGACGCGGGCGACGCTGGCGGTGACCCGCTTGCCCATCGGGATGTGCAGGAACTCGTTGGGGCCGTGCGCGTTGGAGTGCGGGCCGAGTACGCCGGTGATCATGAACTGCGCGCCCGGGAACTTCTCGCCGAGCATGCCCATGAACGGGATCGAGCCGCCTTCGCCCATGTACATCGCCGGCTTGCCGAAGAACTCCGCGCTGGCGGTGTCGATCGCCTTCTCCAGCCACGGCGACATGGCCGGCGCGTTCCAGCCGGTCGCCGGTTTTTCGAGGTCCAGCGTGACCTGCGCGCCATTCGGTGGATCGCGCAGCAGGACGTCCTTCAACAGCTCGCCGGCAGGTGCGCCCTCCACGGTGGGCGGCAGGCGCAGGGATAGCTTGACCGAGGTCTGTGGACGCAGCACGTTGCCGGCGGAGGCCAGCGGCGGTAGGCCATCGGCCCCGGTGACCGACAGCGCCGGACGCCAGGTGCGGTTGAGCACCAGTTCGACCAGGTTGTCGCTCATCGGCGTCATGCCGGGCAGCAGCGGGAACTTGTCGTAGATCTCGTTGCCGAGCACGTCGGCACACTTCTGCGCCTGCACCAGGCGATCGGACGGCACCTGCGCGTGCAGGCCTTCGACCAGGATCCGGCCGCTGGTCTCGTCCTCCAGCCGCGACAGCAACTGGCGCAGCAGGCGGAAGCTCGACGGCACCACGCCGGAGGCATCGCCCGAATGCACGCCTTCCTCCAGCACCTTGACCGTCAGGTTGCCGCCAGCCAGTCCGCGCAGCGAGGTCGTGCACCACAGCTGGTCGTAATTGCCGCAACCCGAATCCAGGCAGACCACCAGCGACGGCTTGCCGATGCGTCCCGCGAGATGGTCGACATAGGCCGGCAGGTCGTAGCTGCCCGATTCCTCGCAGGCTTCGATCAGCACCACGCAGCGCGCATGCGGCAACTGCTGCGCCTGCACCGCCAGGATCGCGGCCAGCGAGCCGAAGATCGCGTAACCGTCGTCGGCGCCGCCGCGGCCATACAGACGGTCGCCCTTGATGACCGGCGTCCAGGGGCCGAGGTCCTCGTCCCAGCCGGTCATTTCCGGCTGCTTGTCCAGGTGGCCGTACAGCAGCACGCAATCGTCGTTGCTGCCCCCGTGGCTGGCGGGGATGTCGATGAAGATCAGCGGCGTACGGCCTGCCAGGCGCACGACCTCGACCGTCATGCCCGGGACGTCCTGCGCACTGGCCCAGCGCTCCATCAGGACCACCGCAGCTTCCATATGGCCATGCGCTTCCCAGTCGGCATCGAACATCGGCGACTTGTTGGGGATACGGATGTACTCGACGAGCTGCGGGACGATGTCGTCGTCCCATTTGCGTGAAACAAAGTCTTCGATCTTGCGGGCGTCCATCGTGTCTGGTCCTGCTGGCGTGTCGGCCAATTCTACCGCGACCGTCCTGGGACTTTTCCTACGCCGCAATGGGGCATTCACCGGGTGTGCGGTGCAGCTTCCGGCGATACGCGGGCGCAGGCCCACAGCGGAGACTTCATTCACCGGCTGCAGGCAACGGGCCGGCAGGAAAGGAATCCATCGACAGGAGTAATGGACATGAACATGAATACCCTCAAGACGCTGTTTGCTTCGCTGTTGCTGTCGTTCGCGCTGATGGGCCACGCCCTTGCCAACGAGACCGTCAACATCAACACCGCCGATGCCGCCACGCTGGAACGTGTGCTGCACAACGTCGGGCCGGCGAAGGCCGAGGCGATCGTCGAATACCGCAAGGTCAACGGCGCGTTCAAGAGCGCCGAACAACTGGCGCTGGTCACCGGCATCGGCCTGAAAACGGTCGAACGCAATCGCGAGCTGATCGTGGTGACGCCGCCCGCGCCGGAGCGGCAGCAGCCCGCTGCGGCCAGGACGGTCGCGCGCAGCAACTGATCGATCCAGAGCAGACCCGGATCAGCGCAGGTCAGCAGGGACGCGGGCCTACGCAGTGGAACCCCGGCGCCTGCCTGTGGCATCCACGCAGGCGTGTACCGGGAGAGGAGGGCAGGACGCCCGACATGCGGCAGGATCGCCGCGACATGGAGGTATGTCCCCCGCCTGGCATCGCAGTGCCCGGCGGGGGATTCCGTCACGTGGAGGCAGGCGCTCGCGGGACGCCGCGTGTGCCAGCCTGGCGCAGGGCTTGAGGCGCGGGCGCTACACTTCCACGATGGACATACCCGCCGAACATCCTGTTTCCACGCTCGCGCAGTGGATCCCGTCCGCCTCGTATCGGCGCGGCCGGTGGAAGAACGGCGCCGGTTGGACGCGCGAGATCCATGTCGAACCCGGTGCTGTCGCGGCTGCTGACTCCAGGCGGGTCGCCGATGGCCCAGCCGTGGCGGCCGATGACTGGTTGTGGCGTTTATCGATTGCCGAAATCGAGCAGGACGCGCCGTTCTCGACGTTCCCCGGTATTGATCGCGAGCTGGTGCTGCTGCAGGGGCATGGCCTGCGGCTGTGCTTCGACGATGGCGTTGAGCATCTGCTGGAGCGGCCGTTCCAGCGCTTGCGCTTTGCCGGCGAACGCGGCGTGACCGGGGTGCTGACCGATGGTCGCACCGAGGATTTCAATCTGATGTGGCGACGCGATCGCGTCGCGGCGCAGTTGCTGCATCGGCCGCTGGTTGGCGGCATGGTCGTGTTCGTCGACCCTGGACAGACTTGGGTGGTCCATCTGCTGGCCGGGCAGGCGCGGATGCCGGGTCCGGATGAGATCGACATCGGCGCTGGCGACACCGTCCTGCTGCGCGCGGGTGCGCAGCGGCAGCGCCATGCCCTCGATGGCGGCGGCGAGGCCCTGTTGATCAGGATCGATCCGCTGCCGTGATGAGCGGGGCCAGCCTGCCCCCGGCGCATGGCGCACCGGGGGCGGACGGCGATCAGAAGCTGACGTTGAGGCTCAGCCAGAGATTTCGCGACTTGTCCTTGTTGTTGAAATCGTCGAGGTAGGTCGGAGCATAGACGCCTCCGGTCTGCGTCCACACCGTCTGGAACGTCGTGAAGTCTTCATCGAGCAGGTTGTTGATGCGGGCGTTGACGCTGACGTGGTCGCTGAAGCGGTACTGCGCGCCGAGGTGGAACACCGTGTAATCCTCGTAGTCGCGACGCACGCCGTTGAGCATGTCGCGGTAGCGCTTGGAGCGTGCTTCGGTGATGAGCTGCATGCTGAAGGCCTCGCTGGCCTGCCAGCTCAGCGTGGCGTTGGCCATGTGCTTGGCCGTATTGGTCAGCGGCAGGCCCTGCTGCGTACCGCTGAGCTGCTCGCTGTCGGTGTAGGTGTAGTTGGCGCGCAGCGAGAAGCTTTCGCTGATGCCCCAGCGTCCTGCAATTTCTGCACCCTGGATGCGGACCTCGTCGATGTTGATGTTCTGCGCGTAGCTCGTGTAGCCAAGCAGTGCGAAGTCTCCGAGGTTGGCGCAGGGACGCACGCCGCCGGTCTGCGCGCAGCTCTGGTTGGTTTCGCCGCGCGTGATCTTGTCCTTGAAGTCGTTGCGGAAGACCGTGACGTTGAAGTTGTGCACGTTGTCGACCGAGGTCCAGTACAGCGCGACTTCGCCGTTGACGCTGGTTTCCGGTTGCAGGTCGGGGTTGCCGACGAAGGGCAGGGTGCCCTGCGAGCCGAAGCCGGTGATGCCGTCGTAGAGGTCGGTGGTCTTGGGCGTCTTGTAGCCGGTGCTGACGCCACCCTTCAGCGTCCAGCCCGGGCCGAGGTCCCACACCGCATAGGCGCGCGGGCTCAGCTGGCTGCCGAAGACGTTGTGGTCGTCGTGGCGCAGGCCGAAGGTGATGGTCAGCGCGTCGATCGGGCTCCAGTTGTCCTCCGCGAACAGCGCCCACATCTTGTGCTCCTGCACGGTACCCGCGCCGTCGCCACCGCCCTCCATGCCGAACACGCCATCCTCGAGTTCACCGTCGATGACCTGGCCGCCGACGATGAAGCGATGCTGTTCGCCGATCGCGAAATCGAGCTTGGCGTCGAGCGTGTACTGGCTGCTTTCCATCGTGCGCTTCGGGCGCGGCAGGAAGGTGCTGACCAGCAACTGCTGGCGCTGCGCGTGCGTCTGTCCGGCGTAGGGACCGGTGGCGCAGGTCGCGGCATTGCTGCAGTAGATGTCGCGATGGAGCAGGCGCTCTTCGACCGTGAACGGCAGCGTGCGGCCATGGTTGCCGGTCTCGATGCCGGCCAGGGAGACGAAGCTGTTGCCGAATGTCCACTGGCCCTGGTGCGTGACCGACCATTGGTCGCGGGTGAATTTCTGGTCTGCCGTGTAGCCGACCTGCGGCGCGGCGCGCCAGAGGCCTGCGAGGCCGTCCACGGTGCCCAGCGGGTAGGTCTCCGTGCCCAGATTGTTGACGTACGGCGTGTTGTCGTAGACCTGCCTGGAGGTGTCGTAGTCGAAGATCACGCTCTGGTGGTCGGTCGGCGTCCAGCTGAGCGTGACGCCCGCGCTCTTGTTGGTGTTGTCGACGGTCTTGCCGCCGCCACCGAAGCCCAGCGAGCGTTCGAAGGTCGTGCCGTCGGGCGCGGTGATGGTTTCGTACTCGGGCGTGGAGGCATTGCGTTCGTACCAGGAGCCGCGCACGCCGATGCCGAGCTTGCCTTCGACCAGCGGGCCCATCACCGCGAAGTCGAAGGTGCTGTCGCTGCCGAAATCATCGTTTTCCTGGAAGTTGTGCGAGACCGTCGCCGAGCCGTACCAGCGGTCGCCGACCTTGCGGGTGATGATGTTGATGACGCCGCCGAGCGCGTCGGCGCCGTACAGCGTCGAAGCCGGGCCACGGATCACTTCGATGCGTTCGATCATGTCCAGCGGCGGGATATGGTTGAACTGGTTGCCGCCGAAGCTATTGGGATAGATGTCGCCGTGGTTGTTCTGGCGGCGGCCGTCGATCAGGATCAGGGTGTAGTCCGAGCCCATGCCGCGCATGCTGATGGTCTTCTGGCCGGTCTTGTCGGAGGTCTCGCCAACGTCGACGCCTTCGAGATCGCGCACTGCATCGATCAGCGTGATGTAGGGGCGTTTCACCAGTTCTTCCCGGGTGACGATGCTGATGCTGGCCGGCGCATCGGTGAGCTTCTGTTCGAAGCCGGCGGCGGTCACCACGACGGTGTCGAGGTTCTTGGCATCGTCCTGCGGCAGCGCGGTTTGCGCGGCGGCGGCAGTGCTCAAGGACATCAGGATGGTCGCGGCGAGCGCGTTCCGGCGAAGTCGGAGGGATCGGGACATGGGAGGGTTCTCAAGAGGCTAGGGTAAGGGGCACGTGCGACCGGTGGAGCCACCGGGACGGCAGTGGAAGGCGAAGCAAGGGGCGGGCGTCGAACCTGTGTCGACGCAGGCGCGGTGGTGCGGGCACAGGCACGCAGGCGGAAACGAACCTGCCCGGGAGCGGTGGCTCGGGCAATGTGATTCAAGCGGGCCTGGTCAGAACTGCTCTGCTCAGGCGGGTCTGCGTAGGTGCGTCAGCGCAGCCAGGGCGCCTGGGGCAGGCCGGTCAGCGAAGCCGCGGAAGCGGATCCGCGCGGCTTCAGGCGTGCGGGCCGGGAGGCGCCTGTCCTGGTGGGTACTGGTGCGCGGGTACCGACGCGGCGGTCGTCGCCAGCGGAACCTGTGCGGGTGCCGCGTGATCGCGGGCCGCCAGCGCAAGGCTGCCGGCATTCAACGCCAGCACGAAGGCGGCGATCTCGGTGAGCAGCGACTGGGCGATCGTGCCGGGTTGCGGAGTCCAGCCCGCTGGGCGGCGGACCTTGCCGACATGCGTGCGGGGGGAGGCGAAGGGGGGCGCACCCTCGTCGGCAGGTGCGGCGATGCTCTGCAGGGGAGCGCTGGATGCCGACCACGCGAGGCATGGCGTACTGCCGATGGCCGTCGATGCCGCGCCAAGCAGCAGGCACACCAGTGCCAGCAGCGTGACCAGGCGCGCGGGCGCGAGGTGCTGGCGTGGATGGCTCCTGTGATTGAGCGGCTGCGGTTGCACGGTCCCGAAGATCCCCACGGGGCAAGGCCCCAGATCAAGGGAATGATTATATGAGAATGGTTGCTATCCGCAAGGGTTAACAAGAGTCATTCTTCTTGGAACCCGGTTGGATGCTCCGACGACGCTGCAAGGCGGGCGTCGGGAGGACATCAGGGGGGTGCGGGCTGGTCGCCCAGGTCCTTCCGGCAGCCTCGATTAGGCCGCGAAGGCCGAAACAAGGTCTTGCCGCTGCCCAACGCGGCGTCGCGACACGGGGCAGATGACGGCTCCGGGCGGCAGTCGACAGGACATCGCCAAGTGGACATCGAGGAGATTGCGCGCATGCCGTCGCGGTGGCCCGACGAGCGGTCACGTGTGGAGAAAGGGTGTCAGTGGCGTGGACGTCAGCTGCGCGGGCCCCAGCCGCGTCGCCCGGATGCGGCCCGGATCGCGTGGCGCGCGTCAGTCGCGGTCGTCGCGGCTCCAGACGCCGCCGTGCTCGACCTTGACCGGAAACTTGGCGACCGGCTCATATGCCGGGGCGCAAAGGGCCCGGCCGTCGCGGACATCGAAGCGGGCGCCATGCAGCACGCATTCGATGGTGCCGGCCTCCGCGTCGTACTCGCCGGGCGAGAGTTCGAAGTCCTCGTGGCTGCAGCGGTCTTCCAGCGCGTACAGCTCGCCTTGGTGGTTGAAGACCACCAGCGGCGTGCCGGTGACCTCATCGAAGCCCTGGCGGAGTTCGCCCGGCAACAGTTCGGCGGTCGCGCAGATGAAGGTCCAGATCTCGCTCACGCCGGGGCCACCGCATCCTGCACCAGCGGCTTTTCCAGGACCTCGAAGCGCAGGTCGTCGCGCTGGGGTTCGCCGAAGCGGGCATCGCCATAGGGGAACGGCTTGTGGATGCCGGTACGACGATAGCCGCGGCGTTCGTACCAGGCGATCAGTTCGTGGCGAAGGTCGATGACCATCATCCGCATCGTCGCCAGGCGCCATTCCTCGCGGGCGTAGCGTTCGCATTCTTCCAGTACGGCATTGCCGATGCCGCCGCCCTGTTGGCCCGGAGCCACTGCGAACATGCCGAAGTAACCGGCTCCTTCCTCGATCGCGATATGCGCGCAGGCAGCCAGGGCGCCGTCGCGGTACGCCAGCACGACCCGGCTGCCGTCGCGCGTGAGGTCGCGACGCAGGACCTCGATGTCGATGCGGTTGCCGGTCAGCAGGTCGGCCTCGGTGGTCCAGCCGGCACGGCTGCTGTCGCCACGATAGGCGCTGGTCACCAGGTCGACGAGGACGGGAATGTCGTCCTCGGTGGCATCGCGGAAGGTCATGGTCTGCATGGCAGGCATTCTAGCGTCCGCTCGCGGGCGTTGGCAGTCGTCCCGATGCTGCGGTCCAGCCTGCTGTCGGGAGGGCTGGCAGCGTGCACCGGCTGGGCCGGAGGGCTCAGCCCAGCAGCGTGCGGACCTTCTTCAGCGCGGCCACGAAGGCCTCGATTTCCTCGTGCGTGTTGTAGAACGCGGGCGAGGCGCGGCAGGTCGCGGCGACACCGAAGAACTGCAACAAAGGGTGCGCGCAATGCTGGCCAGAGCGGATCGCCACGCCCTCCAGGTCGAGCAGCGTCGCCAGGTCGTGCGCATGCGCGCCTTCGACCAGGAACGACACCACGGCGGCCTTGTGCGGCGCGGCGCCGAAGATGCGCAGGCCATCCACGCGCTGCAGTTCTTCGGTGAGATGTGCCAGCAGTTCGGCCTCGCGCGACGCGACCTGCGCCATGCCCAGCGCGGACAGGTAGTCGACGGCCGCACCCAGGCCGACGAAGCCGGCGATGTTCGGCGTGCCGGCCTCGAACTTGTGCGGGGCGTCGTTGAACACGGTGCCGTCGAAGCTGACCTGCTTGATCATCTCGCCGCCACCGATGAACGGCGGCATCGCCTGCAGGTGTTCGCGTCGCGCCCACAGCGCGCCGGTGCCGGTCGGGCCGCACATCTTGTGGCCGGTCAATGCATAGAAGTCGCAGCCGATCGCGGCGATGTCGACGGCCTGGTGCGGCACGGCCTGCGAGCCGTCGATGACGGTGACGATGCCGTGCCTGCGCGCTTCGCGGCAGATCTCGCGCACCGGGTTGATCGTGCCCAGCACATTGGAGACATGGGCGAGGGCGATCAGCTTGACGTCCGCGGTCATCGACGCGCGCAATGCGTCCAGGTCCAGGCTGCCGTCCTCGAGGATCTCGGCGACCTTGATCGTGGCGCCGGTGCGTTCGGCCACCAGTTGCCACGGCACGATGTTGGCGTGGTGCTCCATCCGCGACACCAGGATCTTGTCCCCGGCGCGCAGGCGCGGCAGCGCCCAGGAATAGGCCACCAGGTTGATCGCGAACGTGGTGCCGCTGCACAGCACCAACTCGTCGGTGCGCACATTGAGGAACGTCGCGAGCTTGCTGCGCGCGGCCTCGTAGGACTCGGTCGCCTCGGTGCCGAGTTGGTGCACGGCCCGGCTGACGTTGGCATTGTGGTGCCGGTAAAAGCCGTCCACCGCCTCGATCACCGTCACCGGCTTCTGGCCGGTGTTGGCGTTGTCGAAGTAGATCAGCGGCTTGCCGTGCACCTGGCGCTGCAGCAGCGGGAAGTCCGCGCGCACGGCCTGCCAGTCGATCGTGGACGATACGGACGGCATGGGCGGCACAGACGACCCTGCGGCAGCGCCATCACGGGACGGAGCGGTGGACGGCGATCCGCTCATCGCGCGTCCGTCTGGCTGAGCGCTATGTTCAACTGCGCCTGTACCGCTTCGCGCAATGCGCCGGCGGCGATCGGCGCCAGCGGCTCGCGCACGAAGGCGGTGGTCAGCAACTGCTGCGCCGCGGCCTCCGGCAAACCGCGCGAACGCAGGTAGAACATCGCGTTGGCATCGAGCTGGCCGACCGTGGCGCCGTGCGCGGCCTGTACTTCATCGGCATGGATGACCAGCACCGGCTGGGTATCGATCTCGGCCGTGTTCGACAGCAGGAGGTTCTTGTTCGACAGGCGGGCGTCGGTGCCGTCGGCACCGGCTTCGATGGTGATGCCGCCGTGGAAGACCACGCGCCCACGCGCATCGCCGATGCCGCGCCACATCAGGCCGCAGTTGGTGTCGCGGGCGTGGTGGCGGATGCCCAGGCGCGTTTCGACGTGGGCGCGGCCGGTCGCCAGCAGCACGCCGTTGGCGGTCAGCTGCGCGCGGTCGCCGAGCAGTTGCACGTCGAGCTCGTGGCGGGTCAGGCCGCCGCCGAGTTCGACATCGATGCGGGTGTAGCGCGCATCGGCGCGCAACTGGCCGTCGGTATGCAGGAAGGAGGTCGCACCGGCCATCTTGCGCTGGATGCGCACATGCGTCAGCTGCGCGCCTTCGGCCACGCGGACGGTCGTGGCGGTGTTGTCGAGATGGCGGTGGGCATCGCTGTCGAGGTGATGCTCGATCACGGCCAGCGACGCGCCGGCGTCGACCAGGACATCGTGGCGCAAGTGCCAGGCGAGGTCGCCGGCAGCGGGCACACCGACAAACACCAGGTGCACGGCGGTTCCGTCGTTGGCGCCAGTGGACGCGTGCACGACCACGCCATCGCTGGCCAGTGCGGCGTTGAGTCTGCGGAACACCGCATCGCCGGGGCGGGCCTGGACGTCGTCCGTGGGCGCTTCGGCCGGCGCGTCTTCGGCCGTGCGCAGGCGCACGCTGACGTGCGCGGGCAGCCCGTCGAGGTCGCTCAGGCCGGTGTCGGCATGGCCATTGACGAAGACCAGGCGCGGCGCCGGGATGTCGGCCAGGCCCGCTGTGGCGTCGATGCCGGTCGCGGCTGCATTGGCGGGCGCGGTGGCGAACGTGCGCCGCTCCAGCGCGCGCAGCGAAGTGTACTTCCAGGCTTCGCTGCGCGGGCCGGGCAGGCCGTCGCGCAGCGCGGCATCGAGTGCGGCCTTGCGTGCCGCATCACCGGAAAAGCCGGCGGCCAGCGATTCGAGCAGGGCACTCATCAGGCGACCGCCTCCGGCGCGACCCGATCCTTGATCCAGGCGTAGCCCTTCTCTTCCAGCTGCAGCGCCAGCTCCGGGCCGCCGCTCTGCACGATGCGGCCATCGGCCAGCACATGCACGACGTCGGGCTTGATGTAGTCGAGCAGGCGCTGGTAGTGGGTGATCACGATGAACGCACGTTCGGGCGAACGCAGCGCGTTGACGCCATCGGCGACGCTCTTGAGCGCGTCGATGTCGAGGCCGGAGTCGGTCTCGTCGAGGATTGCGAGCTTGGGTTCGAGCACCGCGAGCTGGAAGATCTCGTTGCGCTTCTTTTCGCCGCCGGAGAAGCCCTCGTTGACGCCGCGGTGCAACAGGCGGTCGTCGAGGTGCAGCACGGCGAGCTTCTGGCGCACCAGTTTGAGGAACTCCATCGAATCGAGTTCGGCCTCGCCGCGGACCTTGCGCTGCGCGTTCAGCGCGCTGCGCAGGAAATAGGTGTTGTTGACGCCGGGAATCTCGACCGGGTACTGGAAGGCCAGGAACACGCCGGCCGCGGCGCGTTCCTCGGGCGCGAGTTCGAGCAGGTCGCCGTCTTCGAAGCGCGCGCTGCCGGCAGTGATGTCATAGCCCTCGCGACCGGCCAGGATGTTGCCCAGCGTGGATTTGCCCGCGCCGTTGGGGCCCATGATCGCGTGCACTTCGCCTGGCTTCACGTCCAGCGTCAGGCCCTTGAGGATCTCGCGTTCGCCAATCGAGGCGTGGAGGTTGTCGATTTTCAGCATGGCAATGGGAGTCGGAATGGGGAATGGGGATGCGGGAACATGTGCTGGCCTTGGAGCGGCAGGCCGGAAGCCGTGGAGCAGGCAGCCGTGGAGCAGGGGGGCTGTGGACGTCGGCGGGTCGGTGCCATCCGGCAGGGCCGGAAGGGGCGTCGCGACGCGATCCTCCCTCCCGTCTGCCGCGGGTCTCAGCCGACCGAGCCTTCCAGCGAGACTTCCAGCAGCTTCTTGGCCTCGACGGCGAACTCCATCGGCAGTTCGCGGAAGACCTGCTTGCAGAAACCATCGACGATCAGGCTGACCGCATCTTCCTGGCTGATGCCGCGCGCGCGGCAATAGAACATCTGGTCGTCGCTGATCTTCGAGGTGGTGGCCTCGTGCTCCACGGTCGCGGTCGGATGCTTGACCTCGATGTAGGGGAACGTGTGCGCACCGCACTGCTTGCCGATCAGCAGGGAGTCGCACTGGGTGTAGTTGCGCGCACCCTCGGCACCGCTGCCGATCTTGACCAGGCCGCGGTAGGTGTTCTGCCCGCGTCCGGCGCTGATGCCCTTGCTGACGATTTTGGACTTGGTGCGCTTGCCGACATGGATCATCTTGGTGCCGGTGTCGGCCTGCTGGCGATGATGGGTCAACGCGACCGAGTGGAACTCGCCGGTCGAGTCGTCGCCCAGCAGCACGCAGGACGGGTATTTCCAGGTGATCGCCGATCCGGTCTCGACCTGGGTCCAGGTGACCTTGCTGCGGTCGCCGCGGCATTCGGCACGCTTGGTGACGAAGTTGTAGATGCCGCCCTTGCCGTTCTCGTCGCCGGGGTACCAGTTCTGCACGGTCGAGTACTTGATCTCGGCGTCTTCCAGCGCGACCAGTTCGACGACCGCCGCATGCAGCTGGTTCTCGTCGCGCATCGGCGCGGTGCAGCCTTCGAGGTAGGACACGTAGGCTTTGTCCTCGCAGATGATCAGCGTGCGCTCGAACTGCCCGGTGTGGCCGGCATTGATACGGAAGTAGGTCGACAGTTCCATCGGGCAGCGCACACCCTTGGGGATGAACACGAAGCTGCCATCGGAGAACACCGCCGAGTTCAGCGCGGCGAAATAATTGTCGCCGACCGGCACCACGCTGCCGAGGTACTGCTTGACCAAGTCGGGATGGTCCTTGATGGCCTCGGACATCGAGCAGAACACGATGCCCTTCTCGGCGAGCTCCTTGCGGAACGTCGTGCCCACGGACACCGAATCGAACACCGCGTCGACGGCGACACCGGCCAGCCTGGCGCGTTCATGCAGCGGCACGCCCAGCTTGTCGTAGGTGTCGAGCAGCTCCTGCGGGACTTCGTCGAGCGAGGCGTACTTGGCCTTGGGCGCCGAGTAATAGCTGACCGACTGCAGGTCGATCGGGGCGATGTCGAGCTTGGCCCAGTGCGGGACCGGCATGGTCAGCCAGTGGCGGTAGGCCGCCAGGCGCCAGTCGGTCATCCACTGCGGCTCTTCCTTCTTGGCCGAGAGCGCGCGGACGACGTCCTCATCCAGGCCGGGCGCAAAGCTGTCGGACTCGATATCGGTGATGAAGCCGGCGTCGTAGCGACGGCCCAGCTGCTCGTGGATCGCCTCGTTCTGAAGCGGCTTGTTCGCAATCGGTTCTGCGATGTCGGTGGCCATGGGGGCTGCCTACTGTCTATGCATGGGTCAGCTGCGCGGCGATGCGCCGGTCGCTGCTGCCCGGGGAGGGAGTGTTGTCGAGCATCTGCGCCAGGCTGACGTTGCGCAGCGCGTCGGAGACCACGTCGTTGATCCGCCGCCAGTTGGCGCGCACGCCGCACTGGTGAGAGATGCCGCACTGGCTGTGGTCCAGGCTGCATTCGGTCATCGCCAGCGGACCTTCCATGGCCTCGACGATCTCGATCAGCGAGATCTCGGACGCCGGTCGGGCTAGCCGATAGCCGCCACGCACGCCACGGAAGCCCTCGACCAGTTCGGCCTGGGCCAGCGGCTTCAGCAGCTTGCTGACGGTGGGCGCTTCCAGGCCGGCCAGTTCGGCCAGTTCGGCGGCGCTGAGCACGGCATCGTGATGGCTGGCCATGACGGTCAGTACCACGGTGGCGTAGTCGGTCAGTCGGGTCACGCGGAGCATGGATGGGCTGGGCCTCGAAAGCGTACCGAAATTGTACGCTTTCCTTCCCGCCGGCTCAATCTCCGCCGGTTGCGGCGTGACGCTGGCACGACAGCGCGATGACCGTAGCCCTGCTTGATCGCGCCTGCGTGATCGCGAGGGGGAGGGGCATGGAGTGAGGAAGCAAGGGGGCAAGGGTGAAGGGGCAAGGGCGTGCGCGGCCGAGTGCCCTGGTACCGGGTCCGGTCCGCGCGACCGTGTCGATGCCGCCGGTGTCGACGCCATCGGCCATGACCGACCAGGCGGGTTGTCTGATCGCCGGCAGCGACTGGGTCGTGCCGTCGGCGTCGATGCGTCCACCATGGCCGCGCTGGCCGGCTTGCCGTGATTGCTGCGACAATGCCGGCTCCATTGCCAGCCGCCAGACCATGACGAAGAAGCAGAAGAAGATCGAAGCCCGCCTGTCGTCCATCCACGGCAATGGCGTGTTCGCCATCGACGCGCTCGCCAAGGGCGAACGCGTGGTCCGTTACAAGGGCCTGCTGCGGACCCATGACGACGTCGATGCGGCGTATGCCGACGTCGATGAGGACGGCCACACCTTCCTGTTCACGCTCAACGACGACTATGTCATCGACGCCAACGTCGACGGCAATATCGCGCGCTGGATCAATCACAGCTGCAGCCCGAACTGCGAAGCGGTGATTGAGGAAAACAGCAACGGCAAGCGTCACAAGGACAAGGTCTACATCGAGGCCATCCGCAGCATCAAGGCCGGCGAAGAGCTGACCTACAATTACGGCATCACGCTCGACGAGCGGCATACCGCGAAGCTGAAGAAGCTCTGGGGCTGCCGCTGCGGATCCAAGGACTGCACCGGGACCATGCTGCAGCCCAAGCGTTGAGGCATCCGGGGGCGCGATCGCGCGGCATCCGCGCGGCACGCTCCTTCCGGTCGGACCCTTGTCAGCGGATCACTTGTCAGCGGATCAGACGATCAGGGCGCGACCGGCTTGAGGTCGGCTGACGCGATCCGCCAGGCGCGCTGTTCGTTGCTGGCGCCATCGACGACCGCGCGCCGCAGGGTATAGCGTCCACTGTAGCGGCGCAGGCTGCCATCGCTCATCGTCGCCGTGATCGACACCGGGACCTCGATGAAGCGTGATCCCGCAGCGCCTTCGATCTCGCCCGGCGTGCCGGTCGCAAGCGCGACGGTGGCCGTCTGCGCGAAGCCCGCCGCGAACTGTTCCGGGGTCTGTCCGCTGCTGCGTCCGCTATCGGACCACAGGCCATAGGCAAGCGGATAGTTGCGGGTGTTGATCGCAGCGTAGTAGCCCGAGACCACGGCGGCGGCTTCGGCCGGGCCCGGCTCGCTGGCGGCGACGGCCTGATCGCCCGTTGCGGCGTCGGCCTCGCGCAGCCCGGCTTCCGGGTTGTCCTCCAGCGATGGCAGCCCGAACGCTTCGGCCGGCAACAACGGCGGCGGCGACGCGGGCGGTTCGCCGGTCAGCGGCACTTCACCCGGGCCCGGCTTCGACGGCATGCCGGTGATGCCGCCACTGGTGGCCTGCGGCTGCGGCAGCGCATCGGGATTGTCGGGATCATGTGACTGCGTCCCCGCGTCGCCCCCGCAGGCCGCAAGCGATGCCACCAGGGAGAAGGTCAGCAAGGCGGTGGGCGTACGCATGAAAGCTCCGGAAGCAGGACGGGCGGAAGGGGCAGGCGCTGGACGGCGTGGAGGCTGCTTGGGCGGTCAGCGGTCGAGGTGGACGACGATCGTGCCACGCTGGACGTCGACCTCGCCAATGCGCTTGCCAGCCGGCAGTTTGTCGAGCAGGTCGCGATCGAGCTGGTACACGGGCTCGGTGCGCGCGTACTCGGCCAGCAGACTGTTGACGATGCCGCGCGCGCCGCCCTGCAGCAACGCGCCCGAGCCGGGCAGCTCGAACTGCAGGACTTCCGGATCCTGCAGGTGCAGGCCCTGCGTCGCCGGCTCGTAGCGCAGGCCACTGGCCAGCGCCAGACGGCCGGTGGTCGCGCCCTGGCTGCCCAGCGCGCCGATACCGACATCGAAGTCGAGACGGATGCGCGAATTGCCGGACGGAATCGATACGCGCGGATTGTCCAGCGTGACCGAGACCAGGCCGCCGAGCTTGTCGAACTCGCGCGGGAAGCGGCGATCGAGATGGCGCTGGATCTGTGGCGCTGTAAACGCCACCTGGTTGTTGAGCCAGGCCGAGACCGCGCCGATCGTCGAACAGGCCGCCAGGATCGAGACGACCAGCAGCATCAGGGCAGTCCGCGTTGCAATGCGCATCTGGATTCCTCGCGTGGGATGGGGAAGGTGCGTCCCCGGGTGGGGGCGCGATGTCGGCGGGGAGGCCGGAAGCGCCTGCGATCGATACGCAGGTGCTTCCATGAGGGCGTCAACCTTGCTGGCGATAGGTCTGCTCGAGGCTGGCCTTGAGTTCCGGGTCGATCTTCATCTGGCGTGCCAGTTCGTCCAGATAGGTGCGCTCCATGAAGTTCTGCTCGTCGATCGCGACCAGGCTGGCCAGGTACATCTCCGAGGCGATTTCAGGCGTGGTCGCGCTGGCGGCCACTTCGACCGGATCGAGCGGCTTGGCGAGTTCGCGCTGCAGCCATTGCTGGACGTCGGAGCCGATCGGCAGGCGCGAGAACTCGCCTTCGATGACGGCACGCTCGCGATCGTCGACATGGCCGTCGGCCTTGGCCGCAGCGACCAGCGCGGTCAGGATCGCGGCGCTGTGCGTCTCCGCCTGCGGAGGCGGCAGGCGGTCGACCGTCTGTGGCGCGGTGCTGTCGCCCTGCTTCTGCTTGTAGTCGCCGTAGGCCTTGTAGGCCATGACGCCAATCGCTGCCAACCCGCCGTAGGTGGCCAGCTTGCGGGTCTTCTTGTTCTTGCCCAGCAGCAGGCCCAGTGCACCGCCGGCAAGCGCGCCTTTGCCGAAATCGGCATTGAGCAGGCTGCCCGGGCCATTGCCCATCGGCGCGCCGCCGGATGCGGGGCCCGAACTGGAGGTGGCGGATTTCAGCAGGTGGTCGAGGAATCCCTGGAGGCTCATGGCGTATCTCGTGAGAGGAAGGTGGGGGCGGGCGGATGCGCAAGGCGCCATCGCAGCGCAGTCCTCACGATTGTAGGTGGGTGGCGTCAGCAAAGATGAAAGCCGCCTTGCCGACGTTCAGGGATGGGCGGCGGCAAGCCCTCAGCAGATGCTTTCCAAAAAAATCGGGACGGCAAGCCGTGGCGATGCTTCCCAAAAGAAACGGGACGGCAAGCCGTCCCGTTCGTATCGCAGCCTGGCAGCGCAGTCGACTGTCAGGCTTGGACTGCCTGGATCAGGCGGCCGCGTCCTTGAGCTTCTTCAGCGGGCGGACCTTCACCTTCACCGAGGCCGGCTTGGCCGCGAAGACCTGCTCTTCCTTGGTGAACGGGTTGATGCCCTTGCGCTTCGGCTTGGCCGGAACGTTGACGACCGTGATCTTCAGCAGGCCAGGCAGGGTAAACGCGCCGGCGCCCTTCTTGCTGATCGAGCCGTGCACGGCCGATTCCAGCGTCGCCAGGACCGAACGCACGTCCTTCGCAACAACGCCAGACGCTTCGGCGATGTGTGCAACCAGGCCCGACTTGCTCAGTGCTTCCTTGATCGGCTTCGGAGCTGCGGCTTTGGCAGCGGCCTTCTTCGGAGCAGCCTTCGGAGCAGCTTTCTTGGTGGCCTTCTTCTTTGCCATGGGTCTTGTATTCCCTCTGATGGGTTTGTGATGTCTAGGGCCGAACGTGCCGGCATGCGAAATGTAGGGCATCACAATCGAATCGCCAATAGGAAACGGCAAAAAAACAGTGGTTTTTCGCGTGCATCCAAAATCGGGCGGGGATACGGTTCATGCCGGACGATGGGGATCGTCCCTGCGCGATCCACGATGGGCGCGGCGCCTCGGGTGCGGCTGCGCTGCGTTCGTGCGCGTTCGTTGCCGGTGTTTGCCGCGAATGCTCGCGATCCACTGCATGAAGGATCAGCGCTAAGTAGCCTGATTTGCTCGTTTTTGAAGTGCGATCACGCTGCCGGTCTACGCGAGGCAAGGGCGAAGGCGGGAGCGTCGCGAGCGTGTTGCCGATGCGCATCCGCCTCCGGATACCTGGGCCTTGGGTCATGGCGTGGGTGGCATGTGCAGATGACCGATGGTCAATGGCGCATGCAGCACCGCCGATGCATCCGCGCCTCGCACGCGTCGTGGATGCCGCACTGCGGCAGGGAAAAGGCGCGAACTGCGCACGTGGATGCGTTGCTCAGTCGTCCTCGTGACGTGGCTTCCAGGCATCGACCAGGCGTTTCTGGACCTGCGGCGGCACCGGTTCGTAGTGGCTGAAGTCCAGGCTGTAACGCCCCTGGCCGGCGGTGGCGGACTTGAGTTCGGCCGCATACCCCTCCAGTTCCGACAGCGGGACCTGGGCCTTGACGACAATGTCGCCGCGCGTGCCGGCATCGGTGCCGTTGATGCGCGCGCGCTTGCCGGCGAGGCCGCCACTGATGTCGCCCATGCTCGATTCGGGCGCGTTGACCTGCAGGTCGACGATCGGCTCCAGCACCTGTGGGCCGGCCTTGCCGACCGCATCCAGGAAGGCCTTGCGTCCGGCCGCGACGAAGGCGACCTCCTTGCTGTCGACGGCGTGGGACTTGCCGTCATGCACGGTCACGCGGATGTCCTGCATCGGATAGCCGGCCAGCGCGCCTTCGGCGATGACCTGGCGGACGCCTTTCTCCACGGCGGGCAGGAACTGGCCCGGGATCACGCCGCCCTTGACCGCATCGATGAATTCGAAGCCACCGCCGCGCGGCAACGGCTCCACGCGCAGGAACACCTCGCCGAACTGCCCGGCGCCGCCGGTCTGCTTCTTGTGGCGGTGGTGGCCTTCGGCATGTCCGGCGATCGTTTCGCGGTAGGCGATGCGCGGCGGGTGGGTCTCCACTTCGACGCCATGGCGATCGCGCAGGCGTTCGAGCTGGATGCGCAGGTGCAGGTCCGACAGGCCGCGGACGACGGTCTCGTTGGTCTCGCTTTCGTGCTCGACATGGAAACAGGGATCTTCCTCGGCCAGCTTGTGCAGCGCGTTGGCCAGCTTTTGTTCCTGGCCCTTGCTGCTGGCCTGGATCGCCAGGCCGAACATCGGTCGCGGGAAATCGATCGGCGCCAGGTGGATGTGGTCCTGGTCGTGGCTGTCGTGCAGCACGGCATCGACATGCAGGTCGTCGATCTTGGCGACCGCCGCGATGTCGCCGGCCACGGCCTGTTCGATCTCCAGGTGCTCCTTGCCGCGGATGCGGTACAGGTGTCCCACCTTGAACGGTTTGCGGCCGTCGTCGACGAACAGCGCGGTGTCCTTGCGCACCGTGCCCTGGTAGACGCGGAAGATGCCGAGCTTGCCGACGAAGGGATCGTTGACGATGCGGAACACGTCCGCGACCACGTGTGCCTGCGGATCGGGCGTGGTCGTGAACGGCCGTGCCTGGTCGCCGAGGCCTTTCTGGAACGGCGGCGGATTGGCCTCGCCGGGATGCGGGAACAGGCGCGCCATGATGTCCAGCAGTTCGCGCACGCCAACGCCGGTCCGTGCCGACACGAAGCACACCGGCAGCAGGTGGCCCTCGCGCAGGCACTGTTCGAAGGCGTCGTGCTGTTGCTGCTGGTCCAGGCCGTCTTCGCCCTGGTCCAGGTACCGGTCCATGACCGTCTCATTGATCTCCACGACCTGGTCGATGATGCGCCGATGCCAGTCGGCGACCGGCCCCAGGTCGCTGTCGCCGGTCGACTGGCCGTAGCAGTCCACGATCCGCGTGCCATCGCCGGCGGGCAGGTTCAATGGCAGTACTTCGTTGCCGAAGCGTTCGCGCAGCGCGTCCAGTATGGTCGCGCAGGCGGCCGCACCGGCATCGATCCTGTTGACGACGATGACCCGGCACAGCCCGCGGTCCTTCGCGCGCGCCATCATCCGTTCGGTGCCGTGCTCGATGCCGTTGTCGGCAGCGACGACGACCATGACGGTCTCGACGACGCTCAATGCGGCCAGGGCGGGGCCGCGGAAATCCGGGTAGCCGGGCGTGTCGATCAGGTTGACGTGGATGCTGGCGGGCGCGGACGTCGTGGATGCGGTGGACGCGTGGTCGAGGCTCGCGATGGCGGCATCGATGGAGTGGCGACGCTGCCGTTCGATCGCGTCATGGTCGGACAGGGTATTGCCGCGTTCGACGCTGCCGGCTGCCTGCAGGGTGCCGCCGGCATGCAGCAGGGCTTCGAACAGGGAGGTCTTGCCAACACCCGGATGCCCGGCCAGCGCGACGTTGCGGATCTGCTCGGTGCTGTACGGCATATGCCTGACTCTCCTGGCTGGGTCCTGCCGCTGGCGGCATCGATGGACATCGGAAAGTCCGGCCGGTGAGGGCCGGGCGTGCGGCGCGTGCCGCTGGAGCCGTCATGGCTGACTGCCGGGGAGACGCTGCCGTTCGGGGCTGGACCCGGCAGGCGGTCATGGCGGACCTGCAAGATAGCGCGCCGGCATCGCGAGCGTCGCGTTGCATCGCAGCAGATGCAGGGGATGTGCAGGAGGTCCGGCAGGGGCGGTCGAGGGCCACGCACGGCGTCGTAACGGGGCGCGCGGTAATGTGTCGACTCTTTTGTCGAGGAGTAGACCGATGGGCATTACCCGCAAGGCCAACGCACACTGGGAAGGCGACCTGAAATCCGGCAAGGGACGCCTGGACACGCCGCAGAGCGGCTTGCTCGACCAGACCCCATATGGCTTCAACAGCCGCTTCGGCGACGTCAAGGGCACTAATCCCGAGGAGCTCATCGCTGCCGCCCATGCGGGCTGCTTCACGATGGCGTTCTCGGCCAAGCTTGGCGAAGCCGGATTCACCCCCGATGCGATCGACACCACGGCCGAAGTCGACCTGTCGCTGGAAGGCGGGCCGGCACTGAGCCAGATCCGCCTGCGCATGAAGGCCAAGATCCCGGGCATCGACGACGCGCAGTTCCGCAAGATTGCCGACGATGCCAAGCACAATTGCCCGGTGTCCAAGGCCTTGAGCGCGGTGCCGATCACGCTGGAGGCGGAATTGCTTGGATGAAGGCCTGTTCTCCGGTGCGCGACTGTCGGTGCTGTGCGTGCATGGCGCCGGTGGTGGCGGCTGGGAATGGACCGTATGGCGGCAGGTCTTCGAGGCCGCCGGCGTTCGCGTGGACAGCCCCGACCTGCAGCCGGCAGCGTCGGGGCTGGCGCAGACGCGCTTCGAACACTATCGCAGCCAGGTTTTCCAGGCACTGACGCAACTGCCCCGGCCACGTGCGCTGGTCGGGGCCAGCCTGGGCGGCCTGCTGGCGGCCAGTTGCGCCGAACATGCCGATGCGCTGGTGCTGGTCAATCCATTGCCGCCGGCGCCCTGGCATTCGCAGCTGCCGCAACGGCAGTGGCCCGACATCGTGCCATGGGGCACGGACGCAAGGCTGACATCGACCCATCGTGCACTGCCCGACGCCGACGACGCCATGGCCCGGCTGGCCTTCACGCATTGGCGCGACGAAAGCGGCGAGGTGTTGCGGCGAAGCCATGCCGGCATCCGCGTGCAGGCACCGGATTGTCCGGTGCTGTGCGTGGCCTCGATGGTCGACGACGAGGTGCCGCCGGCCCTGACCGCAGCGCTCGCGGCCGACTGGCACGCGGACATGATCCAGGTCTCTGCGGTCAGCCACGTTGGTCCCTTGCTGGGCCGGACCGCGGCCGATTGTGCGGCCGGGGTGCTGTCCTGGCTGTCGACGAGATAAACGCATCTGGACAGCGCACCTGCAAGCGTTTTCAGTTCAGCACGCCTTTAGCCGCGCATCTCTAGCGTGAGCCTCACGCCGATGCCGGCGTGGAGAGTCGACCATGAACCCCATCTTCTACACGGTCCTTGCGCTGCCATTGCTGGCCGGCGCGTCAGGCGGCGCGTTGGCGCAGACCTATGCCTATCCCGCCGGGCGCGAGTCCTATCCGCCGCTCGATCAGCGCGCTTACGGCGACGGTGACGGGCGGAACATACAGTCCGACAACGTGCACTACGAATACGCCCAGGTGGTCAGCGTCCATCCGGTCTTTTACGACGCGCGTGACGCAGGCGCGCGCGGACAGCAGCGATGCTACCGCCGCAACGAATATGGCGAGGTCGTCGATGACGGGCGTGGCGATGACCGTGACTACGATGCCTACGGACGCGAGGTCACGACAGACCGTTACGGCGATCGCGATACTGTGCGGGAGGTCGAGCGTCGCACCGACAACGGACGCACGATCGCGACCGTGGTCGGCGGCATTGCCGGTGCCGTGCTGGGCAGCAAGATCGGCGATGGCAGTGGCCGCTATGTCGGCTCCGCGGTAGGCACGATGGTCGGCGGCATGGCCGGTCGCGGCATCTACGACGCAAACCGTCGCGCACGCCAGCCGCGCGACGGCGTGGTCACCGTGTGCGAGCCGGTGCAGGATGATGGGCGCGTCTATCGCGAGGGTGGCGGCAGCCGCTACTACGGCGCGGACGATCGCCAGGGGGGCGCCTACGGCTATCCGGACGCCGCTGGCGTCAATGCCTATGACGTGACCTACCGCTACGCTGGCCGCGACTATGTGACCCGGACCAACCATCACCCCGGCGAACGCATCCGCATCCGCGTCGATGTGCGGGCGGATTAGCCGGCCTGCACAAGTCGCCCTTTGCAGCCGTCAGCCCGTGCAACCGTCGGCCTTTGCTGCCTGCTGCCGGCGGTGATGCGCACGGAGATGCACGCGGAGTCGTTCAATGCCGTGCGCTGACCTCTACCTGATCTGATGTTGGCAGCGAGGTTTCAGCGCTTGATCCGGTAGGCGGTGATCGTGCCGGGCTCCCAGTTGGGGAGGTAGAGCGCGTCGCCGTCGAGCAGCAGGTCGTTGATCGTGTGCTCCTGCTTGCGCAGGTCCAGCAGGATCGATTTGCGGCCCTGCGCATCGACATGGAACAGGCGTCCCGGCCAATCGCTGACCACGAAGCCGCCCTCGGCCAGCGCGCCGATGCCATCGGCCTTGCCCAGGCCTTTCGCGAGCGGCGCGATGGCGCGTGTCTTCCAGTCGATCGCCAGCAAGCGGCCTTCCATGGTCGCTGCGATCAGGCGATCGGCCTGCGGCAACAGCCCATTGACGCGGGCCAGCAGCGGATCGTCGAGCCAGGGCGAGACCTGGCCGTCGCGCAGCACGTGGATGCGTCCGGCGCTGGAGTCGCTGACCAGCACACTGCCATCGTCGGCGATGGCGACATCGTTGAGGAACTGTGCGTCCGTGACGGCATGGCGCTTGACGATGGTGGCACTGGCGATGTCGATCTCGACCAGGGTGTCGATGTCGGAGACATACAGGCGGCCGTCGCGCACGGCGATGCCCTTGGGGCCATGCAGGCCGTCGATCCAGGCGGCCTCGAGCATCGTGCCATCGCGTCCCAGCCTGCTGATGCTGCCCTTGCCATCCTTGGCCGAGGCATCGCCATCGACATTGGAGACGTACAGGACGCTGCCGTCTTCGCTGAGCGCGAGGCTTTCCGGGTCCAGCAGGCCCGTCGCGGTCCATGTGGGTTCGAGCTGGATAGGCGGTGTGCGGCTGCAGGCGGCGGCCAGCAGCGACAGCGCTGCGATGGCGCAGGCATGACGGCGCAGGCGTCCAGCAGCCATGGCAGCGAAAGCGAGCCTGGTCATCGCGGGGTTCTCCGGTTCGGTGGCCATCAGGCTAACGGATCGCCGCGCCGACAAAGGACAGCGCCGCACGCGCGTAGTAGCATCCGCACTCTTGTCGCTGGGGGAGTGCGGGATGCGTTGCAGGATCGCGGTGTTGTCTTTGGCCCTAATGGCGTGCACGTCCTTGCATGCTGGGGACGATGCGTTGACGCTGCTGCAGGCGGCGCGCATCCATACGCAGGATCCTGCCAGGCCGACGGTCCAGGCGATGGTCTGGGATGCCCGCGGTGCCATCGTCGCGACCGGCGATGCCCGCGCGTTGCAGGCGCAGTATCCCGATGCCCGGCGCATTGATGCCGGTGCGGCGACCGTCGTGCCCGGACTGATCGATGCGCATGCGCATATCGTCGGGCTGGGCCAGGCCCTGACCCATGCCGACCTGGTCGGCACCCGCAACATGGCCGAAGTGATCGAGCGGCTGCGCACCTTCGAGAAAACGCTGCCCGACGATGCCTGGCTGCTCGGCGGTGGCTGGGACCAGAACCATTGGCCCGGCAAGGCCTTCCCGACCGTGGCCGACCTCGATGCCGCATTCCCCGATCGTCCGGTCTGGCTGTCGCGCGTGGATGGGCATGCCGCGTGGGCGAACTCCGCGGCGCTGCGCGCGGCCGCGCAGGATCCCGCCAGCGCACGCTGGCTGGCATCGGGCCAGCCCGATGGCGGCCAGATCATCCGCGATGCTGACGGCAAGCCGACCGGCGTGTTCATCGACTTGGCCGAGCGCGTGGTGTCGGTGGTGGTGCCCGCGGCGACGCAGGCCTCGCGCGACGATGCGCTCGAACGTGCGCTGGCGATGTCGGTGCGGCAGGGGCTGACCGGCGTCCACGACATGGGCACCAGCCAGCAGGATTTCCTGCAGCTGCGACGCTTTGCCGATGAAGGGCGGCTGCCGTTGCGGGTCAGTGCCTATGCCGACGGCGAGAATGAAGCGCTGGCGTGGCTGTGCGCGAACGGACCCTACCAGCATGCCGGCGGACGCCTGCAGATGCGCGGGCTCAAGCTGCTGATCGATGGCGCGCTCGGAAGCCGCGGCGCGGCGATGATCGAGGACTACAGCGACGATCCGGGCAACCGCGGCCTGCTGATCGTCGACGAAGCCAACTACGAACGCATCGTGCGCAAGGGCGATGCCTGCAAGCTGCAGGTCGCGACCCATGCCATCGGCGATCGCGGCAACCGCATCGTGCTCGATACCTATGCGCGCGTGCTCGGCGATCGCGCCCGCAGCGACCACCGCTGGCGGATCGAGCATGCGCAGATCGTCGCACTGGACGACATCCCGCGCTTCGCGGCATTGAAGGTCACGGCCTCGATGCAGCCCACGCATGCGACGTCCGACATGCCCTGGGCGCAGGACCGCGTGGGTCCGGTGCGCATCGCGGGTGCCTATGCCTGGCGGCGTTTCGCGGAGCAGGGCGTCGCGTTGGCGCTGGGTTCGGATTTCCCGGTGGAATCGCCCGATCCCCGGCTGGGGCTGCGGGCCGCGGTCACGCGTCAGGATGGCGAGGGCCAGCCGGCGGGCGGTTGGCTGCCGGACCAGGTGCTGACGCCGGCGGAAGCCCTGCGTGGATTCACCGCCGACGCGGCCTGGGCCAATCGCGACGAGGCCCGGGTCGGGCGACTGGCGGTCGGCCTGCGTGCCGATTTCGTGATCCTCGACGCGGATCCGCTGGCGATCGCGCCATCCGCGCTGGATGACCTGGTGGTGCGGTCAACCTGGGTGGACGGGAAGGCGGTATATGACGCGGAAACGGAAGCGAAGTAGCGGGTGTGCGGGTCCCGCCGGTTCCGACGCAATGACGACCGGCGCGGCGACGAGATTGGGCCACTGCTGCCATCCATGACGCGACCTTCCATCACGTGGCCTGGTTAGCTCCGGAGACGCCGGCCCGGCCTTGCATGGCCGGGCGCTCGCGCTCGCAGCGATGGCCGGCGGGATGACCGTTATGCGCGTGGCGTGGTCCAGTCGATCGTGCCGCGGATCACCGTCTGCACGCGGCCGCCGGACCAGACGTCGCCGTCGTGGTCGACCTGCAGTTCGATGATGGCGTCATGGCCGACTTCCCGGCCCTGGCTGATGCGGTAGCGGCCGTCGTTGCCGGGCAGTGCGCCCTGCGATGCCAGCCACGCAGCCAGCGTCGCGTTGGCTGCACCGGAGGCGGCGTCCTCGAAATGTCCGGTCGCACCGACCCAGGCGCGGACGGCCAGGTGGTAGACCGGATCCGGGCTGCGGGCGAAGACGCAGACGCCCATGCTGCCGGTCTGCTGCGCCAGTTCGCCGATCGCGTTCCAGTCCGGCGTCGCCGCGCGCAGGGCGGCCTCGCTCTCGATCTCGACCAGCCACCAGCGGCGGCCGCCGTCCATCAGCACCGGCGGCAATGCACCCAGCGACAATCCGGCCAGCGCTGCGACGAGCCGGGGATCCCCGGGCTGGCCGATCTCGACGATGCTGGCGCGCGGCGTGCGTACCGCGATCGTGCGCTGCGCGCCTTCGCCCGAGACCCGCAGCGGCAGTTCGCCGGCGATGCCCGACTGCACCAGCAGGCCGTCGTGTGGCACGGCCAGTCCTGACTCCAGCACGGCATGCGCAGTGCCGACGCTGGGATGCCCGGCGAACGGGACCTCGCGGCGCGGGCTGAACATGCGGATGGCATGCGTCGCCGTCGGCGAGTCGGACGCGAACACGAAGGTCGTCTCGGGCAGTCGCGTCCAGCGGGCGATCGCCTGCATCGCACCGTCGTCCAGTCCCTGCGCATCGAGCACGACGGCCAGGGGGTTTCCGGCGCCGGGGCGATCGGCGAAGACATCGAGTTGCAGGAAGCGGCGTGCGGTCATCTTGGATCCTGGGGGAGGGCGTTGCAGTGGGGGCGTCCGGGCAGGGCATCCGCACCGATCGCAATCGCTTGCGGACGGCGGCCTTCGGGTCTGGCGCCGGTGTGCTATGCAGGGCGCGCGATGGCGTGCACGACACGCGCCGGGGGCCACGTTCGGAGGCGGGATGCTCTAAGATTGGACGTTCATGCCTGCCGTCCTGGCGGGGCCGTGATCTTAACCGTTCCGGCCGCGCTGCTCCGTTCCTTTCCTTCGTTTCCTGGATCCTTTTCTTCCGCCATGTCTCCTTCCCTGACCGGTACGCCCTGGGTCGTGCTCAAGTTCGGCGGCACTTCGGTGTCGCAACGCCATCGCTGGAACACGATTGGCCAACTGGCGGACAAACGGGCAGGCGACGACGGTCGGCGCGTGCTGGTGGTGGTGTCGGCGCTTTCAGGTGTAACCAATGAGTTGACCGCGATCGCGGCCGGCGATGGCGATGGCTCGGCGCGCGTCGCCGCGCTGGTGGCGCGCCATCGCGAATTCGCGATGGCGCTTGAGCTGGATGCCGATGCGGTGCTGGGCGAGCGCCTGGGCGCATTGCAGGCCCTGCTCGACGATCCGCGCGCTGCCTCGCTGGCGCTGGACTGGCAGGCCGAAGTGCTTGCACAGGGCGAGCTGCTGTCGTCGACCTTGGGCGCGGCCTACCTGCGCAGCCAGGGGCACGACTTCGGCTGGTGCGACGCCCGCGATTGGCTGGACGCGCTTGAGCTGCCCAACCAGAGCGACTGGTCGCGGCGGTTGTCGGTGTCGTGCCGACGCGAGTCCGATGACGGCTGGCGCGAGCGTTTCGAGGCCCAGCCCACGCGGCTGCTGATCACCCAGGGCTTCATCGCGCGCCATCCCGATGGTGGCACCGCCGTGCTCGGCCGGGGCGGCTCGGATACGTCGGCGGCGTTGTTCGGCGCGTTGCTTCGCGCCCAGGGCGTCGAGATCTGGACCGACGTGCCCGGCATGTTCAGCGCCAACCCGCGCGACGTGCCCGATGCACGCCTGCTGACGCGGCTCGATTACGCCGAGGCGCAGGAAATCGCGACCACCGGGGCCAAGGTCCTGCACCCGCGTTCGCTGGGGCCGTGCCGCGTGGCCGGCGTGCCGATGTCGATCCTCGATACCGAGCGTCCGCATCTGCCCGGCACGCGCATCGATGGCGACGCGGCCACGGTGCCCGGCGTCAAGGCGATCAGCCGGCGCAACGGCATCGTGCTGGTGTCGATGGAGACCGTCGGCATGTGGCAGTCGGTCGGCTTCCTGGCCGACATCTTCGAACGCTTCCGCCACCACGGGCTGTCGGTGGACCTGATCGGCTCGGCCGAGACCAACATCACCGTCTCGCTGGATCCCAGCGAGAACCTGGTCAGCACCGACGTGCTGGCACGCCTGTCGGAAGACCTCGCGCAGGTCTGCCGGGTCAAGGTCATCGCGCCGTGCGCGGCGATCACCCTGGTCGGCCGCGGCATGCGTTCGCTGCTGCACAAGCTGTCCGACGTCTGGGCGACGTTCGGCAAGGAACGCGTGCACCTGATCTCGCAGTCGTCGAACGACCTCAACCTGACCTTCGTCATCGATGAAGCCGATGCCGACGGCCTGCTGCCGGTGCTGCATGCCGAGCTGATCGACAGCGGCGCGATGCCGGTCGACGACGCCAGCGTGTTCGGCCCGAGCTGGCACGAGATCGCGCACGGCAAGCCCGAGCGCGCACCGGCATGGTGGCAACACGCGCGCGGGCGTCTGCTGCAGCTGGCCGAAGCCGAGACGCCGCGTTACGTGTACCACCTGCCCACGGTGCGGGCGCGTGCGCGGTCGCTGCGCGATATCGCGGCGATCGACCAGCGCTACTTCGCGATCAAGGCCAATCCGCATCGGGAAATCCTGCGCGCGCTGGCCGCCGAGGGTTTCGGGCTGGAATGCGTGTCGCAGGGCGAGATCGCGCATGTGTTCGCGACATTGCCTGACCTGGATCCAACCCGCGTGCTGTTCACGCCGAGCTTCGCGCCGCGCCGCGAGTACGAGGCGGCCTTCGCGCGCGGCGTCACCGTGACCGTCGACAACGTCGAGTTGCTGCGCAACTGGCCGGAGACGTTCCGCGGCCGGCATGTCTGGCTGCGGATCGACCTCGGCCGCGGCGATGGCCATCACGCCAAGGTCGTCACCGGTGGTGCGGCGTCCAAGTTCGGCCTGCCGGTGGCATCGGTCGATGCCTTCGTCGAGGCGGCGCGGACGCTGGACCTGCGCGTCACCGGCATCCACGCGCACCTGGGCAGCGGCATCGACCAGCCCAGGCACTGGCGCGAGGTCTACGCCGAGCTGGCTGCGATCGCCGACGACATCGGTTCGGTGGACACCATCGACATCGGCGGCGGCCTAACCATTCCTTACAAGCCCGACGACGCCCCGTTCGATCTGGCGGCCTGGGCCACCGGCCTGGCCGAGATCAAGCAGGCCTGGCCGCGCTACCGGTTGGCGATCGAGCCGGGACGGTTCATGGTCGCCGAGTCGGGCGTACTGCTGCTGCGCGTGACCCAGGTCGTCGACAAGCAGGGCATCCGCCGGGTCGGCCTGGATGCCGGCATGAACGCCTTGATGCGGCCGACGCTGTACGACGCCTGGCACGGCATCCACAACCTGAGCCGCTTCGACGCGACGGCCGACACGGTTTGCGACATCGTCGGCCCGATCTGCGAATCCGGCGACGTGCTGGGCCAGCGCCGGCTGCTGCCGGCCGACACCCGCTGCGACGACATCGTGCTGGTCGCCGACGCTGGTGCCTACGGCATGGTCATGGCCAACACCTACAACCTGCGCGAGCTGCCGGCCGAGGATGTCATCGACACGGACGACATCGCGGACGCTGCCGACCAGCAAGCGGGCGGCGCGCAGGCGAGCACTGTCACCACGGGTTTCGCATGAGCAATTTCGATAAATCCAGTATCCGCGCGTTCCGTTTCGTCCGCTGTGCGTTCGACGCGGACAGCGGCATCGCGCGCCTGGTGTACGCCTTCGACGACGGTGCGGAACTCACCGAAACCGTGACCATCCCCGGCGCGCCCTTCGTGCTCGACGCGTCGCGGCAACAGGCCGTCGAGCAGGCCCTGCGCCTGCTGCACCTGATCGCGGGCGTCAGCTACTACAAGGCGGCGATTCCGCCTGCGATCGTCATCGACGGCGATGCCATCGACGAGGCCACCGCCGCGTTGCTGGAGATGGTCTACGTCAATGGCTTGGGCGAGTTTGCCTATCGCAATGGCCTGACGCTGCAGGGCCACGTGCGCTTCCCCGCGGGCGTGGCGACGACATCCGATGCGGCCGCCGTGCTGGGCCTGCGCCGGCATGCGCTGGTCGCGATCGGCGGCGGCAAGGATTCGCTGGTGTCGATCGAAGCGCTGCGCTCGATCGGCGTCGAGCAAACCGTCAGCTGGATTGGCGGATCGCAGCTGATCAAGGCCTGCGCCGAGCGCACCGGCTTGCCAACGCTGAACATCGGACGCCAGTTGGCTTCGCAGTTGTTCGACTACAACCGCGACGGCGCCTGGAACGGACATATCCCGGTCACCGCGGTGAATTCGGCGATCCTGGTGTTTGCCGCGGTCGTGCTCGGCGTCGACCAGGTGGTGTTCTCCAACGAGCGTTCGGCCAGCTACGGCAGCCTGATCGAAGGAACCGGCGAGGTGAACCACCAGTGGTCGAAAGGCTGGGCGTTCGAGCAGGCCTTCGCCGCGCATGTGCGCTCGCATGTCGCCGCCGACCTGCATTACTACTCGCTGCTGCGCCCGCTCAGCGAGTTGGCTGTCGCGCGGCAGTTCGCCCGGGGCGATCACTACGACGCGCATTTCTCCAGCTGCAACCGCAATTTCCATCTGCTCGGCGAGCGTCCGGTGAACCGCTGGTGCGGGATCTGCCCGAAGTGCCATTTCGTGTTCCTGGCCCTGGCGCCGTTCATGCCCAAACCACGGCTGGTGCGGATCTTCGGCCGCAACCTGCTCGACGATCCGGCGCAGACCGCCGGCTACGACGGCCTGCTGGAATACCAGGACCACAAGCCCTTCGAATGCGTCGGCGAAGGCCGCGAGTCGCGTGCGGCGATGGCGGCCCTGGCCGAACGTCCGGAGTGGCGCGAGGACGCGATCGTCGATCGCTTCGCGCGCGAGATCCGTCCGCAGCTCGACAGCGCCGAACTGGAGATCGCCTGCCTGCTGGTCCCGGATGTCGAGCACGGCATCCCGGCCCCCCTCTGGGATCGGCTGCATGCGATTTTCCAGGCTTGACGGCCAGCGGGTCGCGCTGTGGGGCTGGGGGCGCGAAGGGCGCGCCGCCTATCGCGCGATCCGTCATGACCCGGGGCTGGCCGCGCCGCTGCCGTTGACCGTGTTCTGCTCGCCGGCCGAGGCCGACGAGATCGCGTCCATCGCCGATCCGCTGTTGACGGCGCAGACCCGGGTCGATGGCGACCTGCTGGCGGCGTTCGACATCGTCATCAAGTCGCCGGGCATCAGCCCGTATCGCGAGGAGGCGGTCGCTGCGGCGGCACGCGGCACGCGTTTCCTCGGCGGTACCGCGTTGTGGTTTTCCGCCCATGCCGATGCCCGCACGATCTGCGTCACCGGGACCAAGGGCAAAAGCACGACCACCGCGCTGCTGGCGCACCTGCTGCGCGCCGGCGGACATCGCACGGCCCTGACAGGGAACATCGGCCAGCCGCTGCTCGAGCTGGCCGACGCGGAGGCCGAGTTCTGGGCGATCGAGTTGTCGAGCTACCAGACCGGCGATGTCGCTGCCAGCGGCGTGCACCCCGAGATCGCGGTGGTCACCAACGTGTTCCCCGAACACCTGGACTGGCATGGCAGCGAACAACGCTACATCGACGACAAGCTCGCGCTGCTGACGGCGGCGCGTCCGCGCATCGCGGTGCTCAACGCGCAGCATCCCTTGCTCGCGGGCCTGTCGCTGCCGGACAGCCGCATCTGCTGGTACGGGCGCGAGGATGGCTGGCACCTGCGCGGAGACGCGCTGTACCACGGCGACGACTGGATCCTGGATGGGCGCGCGGTGCCGGTGCCCGGACGGCACAACCGCAGCAACCTGTGTGCGGTGCTGACCGCGATCGATGCATTGGGGCTGGACGCGCGCGCGATGGCGCCGGCGGCGGTCGGGTTCGTGCCGCTGCCGCATCGCCTGCAGACCCTTGGCGTACGCGAGGGCCTGACCTGGGTCAACGATTCGATCAGCACCACGCCGCACGCCAGTCTGGCGGCGCTGGAGGTCTTTGCCGGCCGCAAGATCGCGCTGCTGGTCGGCGGGCATGACCGCGGGTTGGACTGGGCGGATTTCGCGGCGCGGATGGGCGAGGCGCCGCCGGCACTGATTGTCACGATGGGGCAGAACGGCCCGCGCATCCATGCGTTGCTGGCGGCGCAGGACGGGGCGCCTGGATTCCGGTTGGCGTCAGCCGCCGACCTACCGACGGCGATCGCGCTGGCCCGTGAGGTGCTGGAGGGCGATGGCGTGGTCCTGCTGTCGCCCGGGGCGCCGAGTTTTGGTGCGTATCGTGATTACGCCGAGCGGGGCCGGCATTTCGCGCAACTGGCGGGTTTCGACCCGGACCTGATCGCGCAGATCCCGGGGATGGGGGTTTCGGGCGGCTGAGGTGGCAGGGTCCGGATGCGGCCGGTGGGCGCCGTGTTCATGCTCATGGACGTTCGTGGACGTTCATGCGCGCTCCTGCGGGCTATGGGGCATGCCGTCAGTGGCTGCGCTCGACCGCGTAGCGGGCCAGGCCGCGCAATGCGTCCATCGCCGGGTTGTCCGGCAGGCCCTGCAATGCCTCTTCGGCCGCGCGGGCGTAGTCGAATGCGCGCTGGCGGCTGTAGTCCAGGCTGCCGGCGGCATGGATGGCGGCCAGCACCTCGGGCATCGCGGCATGGTCGCCGGTTTCGATGATCGCCCGCAGGCGTTGCCGGGTGGCCTCGTCGGACTGGCTGATCGCATGGATCAGCGGCAGCGTCGCCTTGCCTTCGGCGAGGTCGTCGCCCAGGTTCTTGCCGAGCTCGCTGGCGTCGGCGCTGTAATCGAGGACGTCGTCGGCGATCTGGAACGCGTAGCCCAGCTGCATGCCGTAGTCGTAGAGCCGGCGCTGGGTGGCCTCGTCGGCGCCCGAAGCCAGAGCGCCCAGCTGGGTGCCGGCGGCGAACAGGACGGCCGTCTTGCGCTCGATGACGTTCAGGTAGGCCGTCTCGTCGGTGTCGGGGTTGCGTACGTGCAGCAACTGCAGCACTTCGCCCTCGGCGATCCGGTTGGTGGTGTCGGCGAGGATGCGCATGACTTCCATGCGGTCGAGTTCGACCATCAACTGGAAGCTGCGTGAATACAGGAAATCCCCGACCAGCACGCTGGGGGCATTGCCCCACAGCGCGTTGGCGGTGCTGCGCCCGCGGCGCAAGTCGGATTCGTCGACCACGTCGTCGTGGAGCAGGGTCGAGGTATGGATGAATTCGATGATCGCCGCCAGTTGGTGGTGTTCCGGCCCGGTGGCGGCGCAGGCTTGCCCGGCCAGCACCACCAGCATCGGCCGCAGGCGCTTGCCGCCAGCGGAGACGATGTGCTCGGCGATCTGGTTGATCAGCACCACGTCCGAGGCCAGGCGGCGCCGGATCAATGCATCCACGGCCCCCATGTCGGCGGCGGCGAGGGATTGGATCGCGGACAGGTCTGGACCGGGCATGACACTCGAGGGTTTGGGGCGGGGGATCCGGGGGGCCGGAAGCCAATTATACGAACAGCGTCGCCGGTCGCGGGGAAACCTGACCGGGCGATGAGGCTTGTGCCGGATGCCCGCGACAGGGAGGCTATAATCCACTATTGCTCGTCGGATCCCGGCGAAACTCCAAGGAACGTATCCCATGGCACGTGGCATCAACAAGGTGATCCTGGTCGGCAATCTCGGCAACGACCCGGATGTGAAGTACACCCAGGGCGGCATGGCGATCACCCGCATCAGTCTTGCCACCACCAGCGTCCGCAAGGACAAGGACGGCAACCAGCAGGAGCGCACCGAATGGCACCGCGTGGTGTTCTTCGGCAAGCTCGGCGAGATCGCCGGCGAATACCTGCGCAAGGGCAGCTCGGTCTATGTCGAGGGCTCGATCCGCTATGACAAGTACACCGGCCAGGATGGGGTCGAGAAGTATTCGACCGACATCATCGCCGACGAGATGCAGATGCTCGGTGGCCGTGGCGAAGGTGGCGGCGGTGGTGCGAGCGCAGGCAGCGGCGGAGACCGCATGGCCCGTCCGCAGCGCCAGGACCCGCCCGCGCAGCGTCGACCGGCGCCGTCGCAGCAGCCTGCGCCGATGGACGACTTCTCGGACGACGACATCCCGTTCTGAGTCGTGTCCCAGTCGTTGCGCTGGTCAACAAATCCGAAAGAGAGGGAGCTCCTGATGCCGACCTGGCTGGTCACCGGTGGTGCCGGTTTTATTGGTGGTAATTTCGTGCTGGGCGCCGTCGCCGATGGCGTCAAGGTGGTCAACCTGGATGCGCTGACCTATGCCGGCAATGTCGACACGCTGGCGTCGCTTGAGGGCGATGCCAACCATGTCTTCGTGCACGGCGATATCGGCGATGCGGCCCTGGTCAGGCGCCTGCTCGACGCGCACCGGCCCGACGCAATCATCAACTTCGCCGCGGAAAGCCATGTCGACCGTTCGATCGACGGGCCAGGCGCCTTCGTGCAGACCAATGTCGTAGGCACGCTGTCGTTGCTCGAATGCGCGCGCGACTACTGGCGCGGTCTGCCTGCCGGCGATCGTGACGCGTTCCGGTTCCTGCATGTGTCCACCGACGAGGTCTACGGAACGCTGGGCGACACCGGCAAGTTCACCGAGCAGACGCCTTACGCACCGAACTCGCCGTATTCCGCGTCGAAGGCGGCGTCGGACCACCTGGTGCGTGCGTTCCACCACACCTATGGGTTGCCGGTCCTGACCACCAACTGCTCCAACAACTACGGTCCTTACCACTTTCCGGAAAAGCTCATTCCGCTGGTGATCGCCAAGGCGCTGGCCGGTGAACCGCTGCCGGTCTATGGCGATGGCAAGCAGGTGCGCGACTGGCTGTTCGTGACCGATCATTGCGAAGCGATCCGGACGGTGCTTGCCAATGGACGCGTCGGCGAGACGTACAACGTCGGCGGCAATTCGGAAAAGCAGAACATCGAGGTCGTGCAGGCGATCTGCGCGCTGCTCGACCAGCGCCGGCCGCGCGAGGACGGCAAGCCGCGCGTCTCGCAGATCGCCCATGTCGCAGATCGCCCCGGACACGATCGCCGGTATGCGATCGATGCCTCGAAGCTGCGCGACGAACTGGGCTGGGAGCCGCGTTACAGCTTCGAGCAGGGGATCGCAGAGACCATCGACTGGTATCTCGATCATCAGGACTGGGTGCAGCGGGTGCTGGACGGCAGTTATCGCCTGGAGCGGATCGGGGGCGCGGCATGACGGCACGCAAGGGCATCATCCTGGCCGGCGGGTCTGGCACGCGGCTGTACCCGATCACCCAGGCGATCAGCAAGCAATTACTGCCGGTCTACGACAAGCCGATGATCTATTACCCGCTCAGCGTGCTGATGCTGGCCGGGATCCGCGATGTGCTGATGATCAACACGCCGCATGAGCAGGCCCTGTTCCGTGGCCTGCTGGGCGACGGATCGCAGTGGGGCATGCGCATCGAATACGCGGCGCAGCCCAGCCCGGACGGATTGGCGCAGGCCTTCCTGATCGGGCGCGACTATCTGGCCGGCGCCCCGAGTTGCCTCGTGCTGGGTGACAACATCTTCCATGGTCCCGGCCTGACGACGATGCTCAAGCGCGCCGATGCGCGTGAACAGGGGGCGACCGTGTTCGGATATTGGGTCAGCGATCCAGAGCGCTATGGCGTCGCCGAGTTCGATGCGGCGGGCAAGGTCGTGGGCCTTGAGGAAAAACCGGTCAAGCCGCGTTCCAACTATGCGGTGACCGGTCTGTATTTCTACGACGGACGCGCCAGCGAGCTGGCTGCGACGCTGAAGCCCTCGCACCGCGGTGAGCTCGAGATCACCGACCTGAACCAGCTGTATCTGCAGCAGGGGGAGCTGCATCTCGAGCAACTCGGCCGCGGCTATGCATGGCTGGATACCGGCACGCACCAGTCGTTGCTGGAGGCTTCGAACTACATCGAGACGATCGAAGCGCGGCAGGGACTGCGGGTCTGTTGCCCGGAAGAGATCGCCTGGAACAATGGCTGGATCGATGCCGCACAGCTTGAAGTGCTGGCGCGACCGCTGATCAAGAACGGATATGGCCAGTACCTGCTCGGCCTGGCTGAACGCGGATATGTGCCGTGAAAGTGATTGAAACCGATCTTCCTGGATGCGTCGTCATCGAGCCGCGTGTATTCGGCGACGACCGTGGTTTTTTCTATGAATCGTTCAACCAGGGCAAGCTGGCTGCGCACGGCCTTTCGCCAACCTTTGTCCAGGGCAACGTGTCGCGTTCCTCGCGTGACGTGCTG
Source organism: Luteimonas sp. RIT-PG2_3 (assembly GCF_054902115.1). Taxonomy (NCBI): domain Bacteria; kingdom Pseudomonadati; phylum Pseudomonadota; class Gammaproteobacteria; order Lysobacterales; family Lysobacteraceae; genus Luteimonas; species Luteimonas sp. RIT-PG2_3. The sequence continues at coordinate 357,102 of NZ_JBUBPF010000004.1, forward strand.
CGAGGCCTGCACTACCAGTGGCCGAACCCGCAGGGCAAATACGTGTCGGTGCTCGAAGGCGAGGTCTGGGATGTCGCTGTCGACATCCGCCGGGGTTCCCCGCATTTCGGGCGTTGGACGGCCGTGTTGCTGAGTGCGGAGAACAAGCGCCATTTCTGGATTCCGGAAGGCTTCGCGCATGGGTTCGTCGTGCTGAGCGAGCACGCGTTGTTCAGCTACCTCTGTACGGCGACCTACGATGCCTCGGCCGACACCGGCATTCGTTGGGACGATGCGACCTTGGCGATCGATTGGCCGGTGCGCGCGCCATCGCTGTCCGCCAAGGACGCACATGCGCCGTTCCTTGCGGACGTGCCTGAGGCGCGCTTGCCGGTGTACCGGGGTTGAAGGCCCTGCTGCTGGGGGCGAACGGCCAGGTCGGGCGCGAACTACAACGCAGCCTGGCCGGCACCGAGCTGGTGCGTGCGACCCGTCATGGTGTGCTGGAGGACGGAGCGAGGTGCGAGGTTGCCGATTTCGACCTGCCAGCGTCGCTGGCTTCGTTGGTCGATCGGATCGCACCGGATGTCGTTGTCAATGCGGCCGCCTATACCGCCGTGGATCGGGCCGAGACGGAGCCGGACGCTGCGTATCGTGCCAACGCGGAATCGCCGCAGGCGTTGGCCGAGGCCTGCGCCAGGCGCGATGCGCTGCTGGTGCATTATTCGACCGATTATGTGTTCAACGGCGGCGGAAACCGGCCCTATCGCGAGGACGATGCCACCGATCCGCTCGGCGTCTACGGCGCCAGCAAGCGGGCCGGCGAACTGGCGATCCAGGCCTCCGGTGCGCGCCACCTGATCTTCCGGACCGCATGGGTCTATGCATCGCATGGGCGCAATTTCCTGCTGACGATGCTGCGTCTGGCTGCCGACCGCGATGAACTGCGCGTCGTCGCAGACCAGTTCGGAACGCCGACGCCGGCGGCGTTGATCGCCGACGCTACGCGCGATGTGCTGGCGAGCGCGCGTCTGCCATCGGGCATCTGGCACCTGACCGCGTCCGGCCAGACCAGTTGGCATGGCTTCGCGTCGGCGATCATGGAATCGGCGCACGCGCGCGGATTGCTGCCACGGCAACCGCGGGTGATCCCGATCACCACGGAGGCGTTTCCGACACCTGCGCGGCGTCCCGCCTATTCGTGCCTGGATGTCTCGCGGCTGGCGGACGTGGGCGGAGTCGTATTGCCGGACTGGCGCGATCAGCTCGAACGTATACTCGATGAATTGAGTCCCGCCCGCGCGGCCTGAGCTGCGACCGGGCGTTGCGTCCCGCGGTTCAGTGCCGCAAGCAGCGCTCGCTGCAGCAAAGAAAAAGCCCGCCGAAGCGGGCTTTCAATGCAGCGTCCGGATTTGTCCGGCGTCAGCGCACCCCATGCATCCAGCGACGCACCAGCGGCGCGAGCACGAAGTAGGCCACGCCCGAACCCAGGCCGATCCACAGCAGCAACTGGAACATCTCGCCGTATTTGGCCGCGGCGACCGCCATGTCCAGGGTTTCGCCTTCCAGCACGTCCATCGACGTTAGCTTGCCGAACTGCGCCGCGAGCACTTCCGAGTACGCGGTGGCAAGCCAGAACGCGCCCATCATCAGGCCGACCACGCGCGCGACCGACAACTGGGTCACCGCCGACAGGCCGATCGGCGACAGGCACATCTCGCCGACCTCGAGCAGGAAGTACGCCAGCACCAGCCACCAGACGCTGGCCAAGACGCCGTGTCCGGCGGCCTGTGCGGCCAGGATCAGCGGCACGAACGCTAGCCCCGCGAAGATCAGTCCGATCGCCATCTTCGCGGGCTTGCTCGGATTGCGTCCACGGCGTTCCAGCCATGGCCACAGCCACGAGAACACCGGCGCGAGCACCACGATGAAGAACGCGCCGAGGAAGGTCAGCGAGCCCGCGGTCTGCGGCACCAGCACCACGTCATGGACCAGCGCGATCGCCAGGGCGACCACCAGCGCGACCACGGCAGCCTTCGCCAGTCCGGCATGACCACGATCGCTGGCACGCAGTGCGACCACCATCAGCACCGGGCTGATGGCAAGTGCGAAGATCGCCCAAGGCACGCCCGGCGTGTAGTTGCCTGGGACGCTGCCGAACAGGTCCTTGGTCAACAGCCGGTCGGTGAACGTGACCCAGGAGCCGTAGGTCTGCTCGTAGAGGGTGAAGAAGATCAGCACGCCGATGATCAGCACCACCAGCGCCAGCATCTGTTCGCGCTCGACCTTGTTGCAGTGGCGCACCAGGAACCAGACGAACCATGCCAGCAATGCGATCGCGATGATGTGCATCGCACCGTGCACGGTCCAGGTCCGCTGGATCAGCTGCCAGACGACCAGCGCACCGGCGAAGCTGCCGATGTAGATCCACCATTCGCGCGTCAGCGGGCCGACGCGCTCGCGCAGCTTGGCAGGATCGTTCGGTTCGGCATGGCCATACAGGTACTTCTGGCCCCAGATGAACACGATCAGGCCGGCGACCATGCCGATGCCTGCGGCGCCGAAGCCGTACTTCCAGCCATAGGTTTCGCCAAGAAAGGCACAGACCAGGCTCGAGAACAGCGCGCCGACATTGATGCCGGCGTAGAACAGCGTGAAGCCGGAATCGCGGCGCGGGTCTTCCGGCGCGTACAACTTGCCGACGATCGTCGAGATGTTGGGTTTCAGGAAGCCGACGCCCATGATGATGAGCGCCAGCGACAGGTAGAACACCTGCAGCGCGCCCTCGTCGCGGACGATGACGCCATCGACGATCCGCGCCTGTTCGCCTTCGTAGGCCATGCCCAGGTGACCGAGCACCAGCAGCACGCCGCCGAGCACCACCGCCTTGCGCATGCCCAGGTAGCGATCCGCCAGCAGGCCGCCGATCACCGGCACCGCATACACCAGGCCGCCATAGGCACCGAGCAGGTCGTAGCCCGCATCGTCGCCGAACAGATGGTATTTCAGGATGTACAGCAGCAGCAGCGCCTTCATGCCGTAGAAGGAAAAGCGCTCCCACATCTCGGTGAAGAAGCAGACGAAGACGCCCTTGGGGTGACCGAGGAAATCCCCGGTGTCGACATGAGCGGGATTGACGGTGCCCAAGGCGATGCTCCGTATTGACGAAAGCGCAAGTATAGGCGCAGCGCTTGCGTGCGCACCCGGCCTGGTTGCAGCGCAACTTTGCAGTCGCCTGCCCACGGCCTACCATGCGGGCTTACCGTCCGGAGTCGCCCCATGTCCCTGCGAAACGTCTTGCTTCCCCTGTGCCTGCTCGCCGCCCTGCCGGTGTCCGGCCATGCCCGCAACCTGGAGGGCGCTCCGGAGGGTGGCCCCGCGGCTGCCGGCGCCAACACGGGCAGCACCGCCGTCCGCGGGCTCGACGTCCGCGATCTGGTCAAGCTGGACCGGGTCTCGTCGCCGACGCTGTCGCCCGACGGCCGCTACGTCGTGCTGGCGCAACGCTCGGTCGGCGCCGACGGCAAGGCCGAGACCGCGCTCTACATCCGCAACCTGCTGACCCGCGACCTGGGGCCGCCCAAACGCCTGACCCCGGCGGGCTGGAACGTCACCTCGCCGGTGTTTTCGCCCGATGGCCGCAGCGTTTACTTCCTCAGCGGCAAGCGCGATTCCCAGCAGTTGTACGTCATCGCGACCGACGGCGGCGAGCCGCGGCAACTGACCGCGTTCGCGCTGGATGTCGGCAGTTACCAGCTGTCGCCCGACGGCAAGCGGGTGGCCTTCAGCGCCGAGACGTTTGCCGAGTGTGGCGCCGACTTCGCCTGCACGCAGAGTCGGCTCGACGCCACCAAGGCGCGCAAGACCAGCGGCGTGCTCTATGAGCAGTTGTTCGTGCGCCATTGGGACACCTGGAATGACGGTCGACGCAGCCGCCTGTTTCTTGCCGATCTTGGCGACGGGTCGGCGGCAGCCGCCAAGCCCGTCACCGAAGCTAGAGCGCTCAGTGCTGCGCTCGATGGCGACATCCCGTCCAAGCCGTTCGGCGATGCCGGCGACTACGCCTGGGCTCCCGACGGCCAGTCCGTCGTCGCCAGCGTGCGCATCGCCGGCAGGACCGAACCGTGGTCGACCAATTTCGACCTGTACCGGCTGCCGGTCGCAGGCGGCACGCCGGTCAATCTGACACAGGCCAATCCCGCCTGGGATGCCGGTCCGGTATTCAGTCGCGATGGCGGCACGCTGTTCTACCGCGCGATGAAGCGCCCCGGCTTCGAGGCCGATCGTTTCGCCCTGATGGCCATGGACCTGGGCAGCGGCCGAGTCCGCGAGATCGCACCGCGCTGGGATCGTTCTCCCAGCAGCGTGGCCGTGTCGGCCGATGGCAAGTCCCTGTACGTGGCGGCGCAGGATACCGGCGAATACCCGCTGTTCCGCGTCGACGTCGCCAGCGGTGAAGTCACCCGGCTGGTCGGCGATGGCACGGTGTCGGCCTTCGCGCTGGCGGGCGATACGCTGGCACTGACGCGCAATACGCTCGACAGCGGCAACGTGCTGTACGTGACGTCGACCGCGGCCTCCAACCTGCGCCAGATCACGCCGACGGACGGAGAACGCATGCCGGAACTGCAGTTCGGCGTCTTCGAGCAGTTCACCTTCAAGGGCGCCGGCAACGACACCGTGCACGCCTATGTGGTCAAGCCTGCGGGCTATCGTGAGGGCGTCAAGTATCCGGTGGCCTTCCTGATCCATGGTGGGCCACAGGGCAGCTTCGGCAACAGCTGGAGCACGCGCTGGAATCCGCAGACCTATGCGGGGCAGGGGTTCGCAGTGGTGATGATCGATTTCCACGGATCCACCGGGTATGGCCAGGCCTTCACCGATGCGATCAGCGGCGACTGGGGCGGCAAGCCGCTGGTCGACCTGCAGAAGGGTTGGGACGCCGCGCTGAAACAGTATGCCTTCCTCGACGGCGATCGCGCCTGCGCGCTTGGCGCCAGCTACGGCGGCTACATGACCAACTGGATTGCCGGCAACTGGTTCGACAGGGCCGGCAACTCGCCGTGGAAATGCCTGGTGACCCACAACGGTGTGTTCGACACGCGGTCGATGGGATTGGTGACCGAGGAGCTGTGGTTCTCCGAATGGGAGAACGGTGGCACCGTCGCCGAGAACCCGCAAGCCTACGAGAAGCACAACCCCGCGCGCCACATCGCCAAGTGGAAGGTGCCGACGCTGATCGTCGCCGGGCAGAACGATTTCCGTGTCCCGATCGATCAGAGCCTGTCGGCATTCACTGCGCTGCAGCGACAGGGCATCGAGTCGAAGCTGCTGTATTTCCCGGACGAGAATCACTGGGTCTTGAAGCCCGACAACAGCATCTTGTGGCACGATACGGTCAATGCCTGGTTGAAACAGCACACTGGCCAGTGATCCAGGGCATGCAGGGAAGAACCGGCCGAGGCCGGTTTTTCTTTGTGCAGGCATCAACATGGACGCATCCGGCGATGACGAGACGTCGCCGGATGCGATCCCCCGCGTCTTCTGGAAGGCGCATCCAATGGAGCACGCATGGCGATCGAATCGGCACACCCCACCCTGGCAATGATCGACAACGATGTCGTCGTCTTCGGACTGATCGCGGCGACACTGGGATTGATCTTCTGGTTGGCGAGCGGGCCGACACCGTTCTGGAAGAAGTTCTTCGCCTGGGTACCGGCCCTGCTGCTGTGCTACTTCGTGCCGGCGCTGTACAACACCATCGGCCTGATCGACGGCGAGAACAGCACCCTGTACAACCCGATCGCCAGCCGCATCCTGCTGCCGGCGGCACTGGTACTGCTGACGCTGTCGGTGGACCTCAAGGGCATCCTGCGGCTCGGCCCGCGCCTGCTGTTCGTGTTCGCCGCAGGCACGTTCGGTGTGTTCCTGGGCGCGGTAGTGTCGTTCCAGTTGATGGAATGGTTCTGGCCGGCCGCCGTGGCCGGCGATACCTGGAAGGGCATGGCGGCGTTGTCGGGCAGCTGGATTGGCGGCGGCGCCAACATGGTCGCGATCCGTGAGATCTATGAGGTCGACGCGACGCTGTTCGGGCAGTTCGCGGTCGTCGACGTGGCCCTGGCCAGCGTGCTGATGGCGACGTTGCTGTTCCTGGCCAACCGCGCGCAGCAGATCGACCTGCGTTCCGGCGCCGACACCACCGCGCTGGATGAGATGAAGCAGCGTATCGCCGACTACGAGGCGGCGAATGCGCGCATCCCGACGTTGTCGGACCTGATGGTCATCATCGCCTGGGCCTTCGGCATCGTCGGCCTGGCACACGCGGTTTCGGAGCCGGCGTCGGCCTGGTTCAAGGCCAATGCGGCCTGGTCCAGCCGGTTCAGTCTGGACGCGCCATTCGTCTGGATCGTGGTGCTGTCGACGCTGGGCGGCCTGCTATTGAGCTTCACCCGCGTGCGCCGGCTCGAGAACGCCGGCGCTTCGAAGGTCGGCACGGTGTTCCTGTATTTCCTGATCGCCTGCATCGGCATGCAGATGGATTTCCTGAAGCTGGCCAATCGCCCGGAGCTGCTGCTGATCGGCGTGATCTGGATGAGTGTGCACGTGCTGGTGATCTGGTTCGCCGCGCGTGCGATCAAGGCGCCGCTGTTCTATTTCGGCGTGGGCTCGATGGGGAACATTGGGGCCGCGGCGTCGGCACCGGTCATTGCCGCCGCCTTCCATCCGAGCCTGGCGCCGGTCGGCGTACTGCTGGGCACGGTGGGTTATGCCACCGGCACCGTCATCGCCTATTTCATCGGCCAGACCCTGCGCTGGATGGCGGGGGCCTGAGCCCGCGCCGCGAGGCACTTGCGGTCTGTCTTGGCTATGTCACGATGCGCCGCTGACCGTCTCCGGATCGCGGAGCGGGCCTTGGCCGCGACCTCCGCCGTTGCGGCCGCTGCTGTCGGGGCGGGGTTCTGGAGTGAGTGCAGGTGGCTGTCGATCCCAATGCGTCCGCAGCGCCCGCGCTGATCACCAATGACATCGTCCTGTTCGGCCTGATCGCGGCGACGCTCGCCGCGATCTTCTGGACCGCATCGCGCCCCAGTGGGCCGTGGAAGACGTTCTACTCCTATGTGCCGGCCTTGCTGCTGTGCTATTTCATCCCGGGCATCTACAACACCATCGGCCTCATCGATGGCACCGGCAGCGCGCTGTACAACCCGGTGGCGAGTCGCGTGTTGTTGCCTGCGGCGCTGGTGCTGCTGACACTGACCATCGACCTGCGGGCCGTGCTGCGGTTGGGGCCGAAAATCCTGTTGATGTATCTGGGCGCATCGCTGACGGTGATGATCGGCGCCTTCGTCGCATTCTGGCTGATGGGCCTGATCCATCCGCAGACCGTGGCGGGTGATACCTGGGCCGGCATGGCGGCGCTGGCCGGCAGCTGGATCGGTGGCGGTGCGAACATGGTCGCGATGAAGGAAGTCTTCGCGGTCGATGAAACCACGTTCGGCCAGTTCGTCGTGGTCGATGTGGGCGTGGGTTATGTGTGGATGGCGATGCTGATCTTCCTGGCCGGCCGTGCGGCGGCGATCGATGCCCGCAGCGGGGCCGACACCCGCGCGATCGAGGATCTCAAGCTGCGCTTGGCGAGTTACCAGGCCGAGCACGAGCGTGTGGCGACGTTGGCCGATCTTGTGATCATCGTCGGCATCGCTTTCGGTGTGGTCGGGCTGTCGCATGCGATCGCGGGGCCGGCATCGGCGTGGTTCGGTGCGCACGTGCCATGGGCGCGGCAGGTGAGCCTGCACGAGCCTTTCGTCTGGGTGGTGGTGTTGTCGACGATGATTGGCCTCGGCCTGAGCTTCACGCGTGCGCGCACGCTCGATGGAGCCGGTGCGTCGAAGGTGGGCACGCTGCTGCTGTATGTGCTGATTGCCTGCATCGGCATGCAGATGGACATTTTTGCGCTGGCCGACCGGCCTTGGCTGTTCTTGCTGGGCCTGATCTGGATCCTGGTGCACATCGCGCTGCTGTGGGGGCTGGGCAAGCTGCTGCGCGTGCCATTCTTCTATTTCGCGATGGGCTCGCAGAGCAACATCGGCGGGCCGGCCTCGGCGCCGGTCGTGGCCTCGGTGTTCCATCCCTCGCTGGCGCCAGTGGGAGCTTTGTTGGGCACGCTGGGTTACGCCAGCGGGACGTTGCTGGCTTACATCACGGGGCAGGTGCTGCGCGCGATGGCAGGCGCCTGAGTCTTCTGCGGAGCAGCGTTCGTTCCTGAATCTGCGTCGCTCCGGCCGGGAATTGCTGCGCGGCAGACTCGTGCAAGCAGCTGCTGCGCACCTATGGCTGACTCGCTGCTGCGGATCCGACATCAGTGATCCGGCTTTGAGGCCTTTCCTCCTCTCACGCACCAGCAAAAGCGGAAACGGCATCGGTTTCTGAGGCTGCATCGCCCCGTCCGGGAACTGCTCCTCGGCTCGGTCAGCCCGTGCCGCTGTGCGGCCCGGTCCGGCCCGGCGCAGCACGCCGGGCGTTCGCATGGGCTGCGCGGCAGTGCCGCGCAAGCAGCCCCTGCTCACCCATGGCTGACTCGCCGCCGCGGGCCATCCATGGCCCGCTCTCCGTAATCCCCGGCGAGGCGACGCACTGGTGTCGGATGGGCCTGCGTCTTCGACGGCGAGGGCATGCGTCAAAAGCGTAGCGGCACCAAAATCCTGACGCACGAGGCAGTGGCGGGTCGGGCGGAGGCTGCGCCAAGCACGCCATGGATGGCATGCGCCCGAGTCAGGGCAGGATGCCCTGACCGAGGGAAGATCAGCCGCAGCCCGGCACGCTGCTGCAAATCCAACACCGACGATCCGGCTTCGGCCATCACGCATGAGAAATCCGGCAGGTCTTCGATCTCCCCAATGCGGAGGGGAATAAAAAAACGCGCCCTGAGGCGCGTTTTTCTCTCAGCAGCAGCGGAATCCGCTGCGCCCGCCGAAGCGGGCTTCCTGGCGCTCCCGGAAGAACGTCTTGTAGTCCATCGGCTCGCGATCCGGGTGCTTCTCGAGAATGTGCCGGACGTAATTGTCGTAGTCCGGAACCCCGCAACACAGCCTCGCCGTCTGCACCAGCCTCCGCCACACACGCTTGTGCGTGGCGAAGTGTTCGAGTGGAACCAGTTGAGTGCCCATCAGTGCATCTCCCTCGAAATCGACTCGACCAGGCCTGGCTGCATTACAGCCAGGCTTTCTGCTGCTCTTCGGTCAACGCCACGTACGGCGTCTCGCGATCGGTGCGCTCGGCGCTGCGGCGTGCCTTCAGGATGGCCTTGACCGCATACAGCAGCACGCTGAACACCACGAACAGGAACAGCGCGGTGAGTCCGGCATTGACGTAACCGTTGATGACGACCTGCTTCATCTGTCCGGCCGTCTTGGCCGCGCCCAGTAGCTCGCCGTTGGCGATCGCGGTCTGGTAGTGACGGGCCTGCGCGAGGAAACCGATCGCCGGCTTGGGATCGAAGATCTTGATCAGTCCGGCATAGGTCGTGCAGATCAGCAGCCACACCGTGGGCACGATGGTCACCCAGGCATAGCGGTCACGCTTCATCTTGAACAGGACCACCGTGCACAGCAGCAGCGCGATGCCGGCCAGCATCTGGTTGGCGATGCCGAACAGCGGCCACAAGGTGTTGATGCCGCCCAATGGATCGACGACGCCCTGGTACAGGAAGTAACCCCACAGCGCGACGCAGCCCGCAGTGCCGATGACATTGGCGGTCCACGAGTCCGTCCGGCGCAGCACCGGGATGAAGTTGCCGAGCAGGTCCTGCAGCATGAAGCGACCCGCACGCGTGCCTGCATCGACCGCAGTCAGGATGAACAGCGCTTCGAACAGGATCGCGAAGTGGTACCAGAACGCCATCATGCCGTCGCCGCCGGGCAGGGCATCGTGCAGGATCACCGCGATGCCTACCGCCAGCGTCGGAGCGCCACCGGCGCGCGACAGGATGGAGTGCTCGCCGATATCCCGGGCCGTCTGCTCAAGCTGGTCGGGCGTGATGTGGAAGCCCCACTGGCTGATCACCGACGCGGCATTGACCGCATCGGTGCCGATGACGGCCGCCGGGCTGTTCATCGCGAAGTAGACGCCGGGCTCGATGATCGATGCCGCGACCAGCGCCATGATCGCCACGAACGACTCCATCAGCATGCCGCCGTAACCGATGTAGCGGGCATGGGTTTCATTGGCCAGCAGCTTGGGTGTGGTGCCCGAGGAGATCAGGGCATGGAAGCCCGAGACCGCGCCGCAGGCGATGGTGATGAACAGGAACGGGAACAGACCGCCCTTCCAGACCGGGCCGTCGCCATTGGTGAACTGGGTCAGCGCCGGCATCTTCAGCGTGGTGACGTCGGGGCTGGCGATGACGATGCCGATCGCCAGCGCGACGATCACACCGATCTTCAGGAACGTCGACAGGTAGTCACGCGGAGCCAGCAGCAGCCACACCGGCAGGGTGGCGGCGACGAAGCCGTAACCGATCAGCATCCAGGTGATCTGGGTGCCGGTGAAGGTGAATGCGGGACCCCAGTACTCATGGGCGCCGACCTTGCCGCCGAACCAGATGGCCGCGATCAGCAGCACGATGCCGACCACCGAGATTTCGCCGATCTTTCCGGGCCGGATATAGCGCATGTAGATGCCCATGAAGATGGCCAGCGGCATCGTCGCCATCACCGTGAACATGCCCCAGGGGCTTTCCGCCAGCGCCTTGACCACGATCATCGCCAGCACCGCGAGGATGATGACCATGATCAGGAAGGCACCGAACAGGGCGATGGTGCCGGCCACGGGGCCCATTTCCTCGCGCACCAGGTCGCCCAGCGAGCGGCCGTTGCGACGGCTGGAAATGAACAGCACCATGAAGTCCTGCACCGCACCGGCCAGGACCACGCCGGCGATCAGCCACAGCATGCCGGGCAGGTAGCCCATCTGCGCGGCCAGCACCGGCCCGACCAGAGGACCTGCGCCCGCGATCGCGGCGAAGTGGTGCCCGAACAGCACGTTCTTGTTGGTCGGGACATAGTCCAGGCCGTCATTGTTGATATGCGCCGGCGTGGCCCGTGTCGGGTCCAGCTTCATCACGTTTTTCGCGATGTACAGGCTGTAATAACGATAGGCGACCAGATAGATCGATACCGCCGCGACCACGATCCACAATGCATTGATCTGCTCGCCCCGCCGCAGGGCGACGGTGCGCAGACAGAAAGCGCCGAGCACGGCCAACGCGGCCCATGCGACCTTGGATAAAGTACCTTTCATCTGACGCCCTCCAGTGACTGATGGGAAGAGTCGCGCCTGTACCAGGAGAGGTCAATGCGAGGCCCCGGATTTACGCGGTTTTCAGGCTAAGACTTTGGTCGTAGCCGTGTTGCGTGTGCCCTGGCGGTGGCCCCGGAAGCGGTCAAAGCCAGCGGATCTTCTTCAGGTAAACATACAGCCCGCCGACCACGAGCAGCACGCCGCCGATCAGCACGCCATAACTGTAGGGGCCGGCCAGTTCGGGCATGTGCTCGAAATTCATGCCGTACCAGCTGGTGATCAGGGTCGGCGCCGCCAGCAGCGCGGCCCAGCCGGCCAGGCGCTTGACCACCTCGCCCTGGGCCAGCGTGACCAGCGACTGGTTGACGCTGAGCGCGGTGCCGAGGATGTCGCGCAACGCGTCGATCGATTCGTTGATGCGCGAGGAATGATCGAGCACGTCGCGGAAGTAGAAGCGCACGTCCGGCGAAATCAGCGGGCTGCTGCTGCGCACCAGTTGCGACAGCACGTCCTGCATCGGGGTCACTGCGACGCGCATGTAGGTCAGTTCGCGCTTGAGGTCGTACAGCCGGGTGACGGTGCGCCGCTCGAAGGTCTCGCTGACGATGTCCTTCTCCAGCGCGCTCAGCGTGGCCTTGAACTCGTCGACGATCGGCAGGTAGTTGTCGACGATGGCGTCGAGTACCGCATACAGCGCGTACGACGGCCCCAGTGCCAGCAGTTCTGGTTCGCGTTCCACCCGTGCGCGCGCGCCGGCATAGGACAGCGAGGCGCCATGGCGTACGGTCACCAGGTAGCGCGTGCCCAGGAAGATATGCGTCTCGCCATAGGCGATGCGCTCCTCGACGACCTGCGCGGTGCTGGCCACGACGAACAGCGAATCGCCGTAGGGTTCGATCTTGGGGCGCTGGTGGGCGTTGCTGGCGTCCTCGATGGCCAGGTCGTGCAGGCCGAACTCCGCCTGCAGGATGTCGAGCACATCGTCGCCGGGCTCGTACAGGCCGATCCAGACAAAACTGCCGTCGTCGACGGCGAGCACGTCGCTGATCGCTTCCAGCGAGATGTCTTCACGGACGCCGTTGCGGCGATAGACGGCGCAGTTGACGACACAATCGGGAACCGCGCGAGGTGGGGAGGCATCCATGGCGCGCATCCTGCACCCGGCAGCGCGGCGCGGCAAGCGCGGCGCGCGTTCGCGGGCGGCATGCGCGCAATTCCCACAGGGTGAGGGCGCCGTCGCTCGCAAACGCCGCGCGTATCGCACCGGCGCGGAGCAGGGCTTGCATACGGGCGACGGGCGCCTGCGTGCGCCCATCGCGCCGGTTGCGAGGCTAGGGGCGGGGCTTGCGCAGCAGCCACCACAGCATCGCGTGCAGCGGCGACAGCAGCGCGATCCAGTGCACGTTGCGCTGGGGCAGCACCGGCAACCAGTGCAGGAACCATGCGGCCACCGTGCCGAGGGCGATCGCGGCCAGTACGACGCGGAACCAGCGTCCACCGTCGCGACCCCGGGCGATCCGCCAGCCGCCCGGCAGCAGCAGCAGGCACAGCGGGCTCAGCAGCAGCAGGTTCTGGTTGGCCCAACCGAAGCGGTGCTCCGTGCCCAGCCAGATGAAGCCGATCAACAGGCCCAGCAGGCCAGAGGCGCACCAGAAGGGCAGTGCGAGCTGGGCGACGCGGTGGCGATGGCGTTGCCCGAGGGCCCACAGGCCGCCGGCCAGGACCAGGCCGGCGAGCAGCCATGGCCACCAGGCGCGCGGGGTGTCCTGCGGTTCTGCGGGCAGGCGGTGTGGCAGCACCTCGACGGTCTCGGCGACCAGCGGACGGCCGTCGGCGCGTTGCAGGTGGGCCAGGGCGTCGGCGAGCCGCATCGGTACGAAGGCGTCCTGCCACAACGAGTGTGGCTGGTCGGCGCTGGGTCCGAGACCGAGATCGAAACCCAGCCACATCCACGCGGCCGGTGAGGCCAGGCGCACGGCGTCGCCGCGATAGGTGTTGCCGCGCGAGCGGCCTTCCAACTGGCTGCGCAGCAGGCCCGACAGCGCGGTATCGAGCGCGTCGCGCACGCGCGTCGAGCAGTTGTCGGTGAAGTAGTCGTAGCGGTAGCGCGCGTTCTCGGGCCGGGCGTTCTCGGCCAGCGCCGCCGCCAGCGACTGCGCCTCGGCATCGCTGAGGTCCAGCCACTGGATCGATACGCCGCGACCCATCTCGCGGTAGTAGGCCAGGTCCTGTGACAGGGGCAGCGCGACCAGGTTGTACTGCATGTGGCCGCGGATGAAGCCGCTGATGAAGTCGGGTGCTTCAGGGTCGAAAAAACCGAAGTTGTAGGACAGCGCTTCGGGCTGGCCGGGATCGTCGACGACGATCGCGTTGTGGCCGAAACGCTCGAAGAAGATCTCGCCCGGCTGCATGGTCGCCACGCCGATGCGCGGCTGCGACCAGGCGAGTGCCGACCCCAGTGCGGACGTCAGCAGCAAGCAGGCCAGCACCAGGGTGCGGGCGAGGGCATGGCGTGTGCGGATCAAGCGGGCAGGCTCCAGGTACGGCGGGCGGCATGGGCGTGGGCGCGACGGCACAGCGCATTGATTGCGATCCCTCGCGACGGCGCGCCCGACCTCAGCCACCTGGACATCAGGGGTCTGCGTGCACGCTGACCTGCAGCGCATGCAGGCGGCGGGCATCGGCACGAGTGACCCGGAACGAGAACCGGCCCAGCGTCAGCTCGTCGCCGATCTCGGGCAGGTGCCCGATCGCCGCGGTCAGCAGGCCACCGATGGTGTCGTACTCGTCGTCTTCGAAATCGGCGCCGAAGCGCTCGTTGAAGTCGGCAATCGGCGTCAGCGCATCGACCATGTACTGGCCGTCGGCCTGCGCGGCGATCAGCGCGTTGGGATCCTCGGCGTCATCATGCTCGTCGTCGATCTCGCCGACGATCTCTTCCAGCACGTCCTCGATCGTCACCAGCCCGGCCACGCCGCCGTACTCGTCGATGACGATGGCCATGTGGTTGCGCGACTGGCGGAACTCGCGCAGCAGCACGTTGAGCTTCTTGGACTCGGGGATCAGCACCGCCGGCCGCACCAGCGCATGGATCGAGCCCGGACCATTGTCGGCGACCACGCCGCGCAACAGGTCCTTGGCCAGCAGGATGCCCAGGATCTCGTCCTTGTCCTCGCCATGCACCGGGAAACGCGAATGGCCGGACTCGACCACCTGCTTCATCAGGTCCAGGAAGCGGGCGTCGGCGGACAGCGCGATCATCTGGGCGCGGGGCACCATCACGTCGCCCACGGTCATGTCGGAGACCGCGATCGCGCCCTCCATCATCCGCAGCGTATCGGCGGCGATCAGGCCGTCGGCGTGGGTGTCGCGCAGCAACTCGACCAGATCGTCGCGGGTGCTGGGTTCTCCGGAGATCGCAGAGCTCAGGCGTTCCAGCCAGCTGCGTCGTTTTTCAGCGGTTTCAGGGGCACCGCTACTACTGTCGTCCTCGGACATTGCAGTAAGTTGTTGATTCATCTATGCCCGTGGGGGCGGCAGCGGCAAGTCTAGCGTGACCGCGACGGATCTGCGCGTCCCGCATGCGGGGCGCGGCTGTGGGCGGGGGCTGCAAGCCGTATCGGACGGGGGCTGAAGACAGGGCCGACGGCGAGAGACCGGGCAGGTGCCGCCTGCGCCATCAACCTTCCGCGTAGGGGTCGCCGACGCCCAGGCCGGCCAGGATCTCGCGTTCGAGCTGTTCCATGGCATCGGCTTCCTTGTCGTCCTCGTGATCCCAGCCCAGCAGGTGCAGCACGCCATGCACGGTCAGGTGCGCGTAGTGGGCGTTGAGCGCCTTCTTCTGCTCCTTGGCCTCACGGGCGACCACCGGCGCGCAGATCACCAGGTCGCCCAGCAGCGGGAAGTGCACGCCTTCGGGCAGGCCTTCCGGGACCTCGGCGGGGAAGCTCAGCACGTTGGTCGCATAGTCCCTGCCGCGGTAATGCCGGTTCAGGGCGCGGCCTTCCTTGCTGCCGACGATGCGGATCGCCAGGTCGGCTTCGCGGATGCGGTTGTGCAGCGCCGCGTCCACCCAGCGGCGGAAACTCACCGCCGCTGGCAGGCCCTTGCGGGGGATGGCGTAACCGACGGCGACATCGAGACGGACGGGACCCTGTGTCATGGACGTCATCCTACGCCGGGCCGCTGGCCGCGTCCTGGGCGTCGCGCCGTTCGTAGGCGGTGACGATCCGGGCCACCAGCGGGTGGCGGACCACGTCGCGCGCCTCGAAGAACGTGAAGCTGACACCATCCACGCCATGCAGCACATCCAGCGCATCGCGCAGGCCGGACTTCATGTGCTTGGGCAGGTCGATTTGGGTCAGGTCGCCCGTCACGACGGCCGTGCTGCCGAAGCCTAGCCGGGTCAGGAACATCTTCATCTGTTCGATTGTGGTGTTCTGGGCCTCGTCGAGAATCACGAAGGCATCGTTGAGCGTGCGTCCGCGCATGTAGGCCAGCGGCGCGATCTCGATGACGTTCTTCTCCAGCAGCCGGGCCACCTTCTCGACGCCCAGCATCTCGTACAGCGCGTCGTACAGCGGTCGCAGGTAGGGGTCGACCTTCTGGGTCAGGTCGCCGGGCAGGAAGCCGAGCTTCTCGCCGGCCTCGACAGCGGGGCGCACCAGGATCAGTCGCTGCACCTTGGATTCGTTGAGCGCCTCGACCGCCATCGCCACGGCCAGGAACGTCTTGCCGGTACCGGCCGGGCCCACGCCGAAATTGATGTCGTGGGTGGTGATCTGGTGCAGGTACTTGGCCTGGTTGGCGCCGCGGCCGCGGATCGTGCCGCGCTTGACGCGGACGGCAACGTCCTGCGGCGTGTAGCTGTCACCGGACTCCGCTGCCTGGGTCACGCTGGACTGGCTCAGGCGCAGATTGATCGCCTGGCTGTCGAAAGTCTCGGTCTCGGCTTCGGCGTACAGCGCACGCAGCAGCTTCTCGGTCTGCTCGACGACGCGGCGGTCGCGACCGCTGACCCGGAACACGTTGCCGCGATTGGCGATCTCCACGCCCAGGCGCAGTTCGATCTGGCGCAGATGGCCGTCGAACGGGCCGGCGAGGTTGGCCAGTCGCTCGGTGTCAGCGGGCTCGAGGATGAAATCCTGATGGGGCATGGCAGTCATGGGCGAAGGTTAGCGCGGAAAGTGGCAAGGAAATGTTGCGGACATCGCCCCGTCGATGCCGGTGGCCGGCATCGCGACGTGGATCGTGCGGCGGGTACGCGATGGGACGATCGTCAGTACCCTGCGCTGCGCGGATTGCGCGCGCTGCGAAGCACGGCGATCGCCGCGACCAGCAGGCAGGCCAGGCCGCCGCCGAGCCACAGCCAGCCGTCCACGGTCAGCGCGGCGTTGCCGCTGCGCTGCAGCTTCAACCAGAACCGCAGCAGGCCGAGCGCGCCCAGGCCGCTGAACCATAGCGCCAGCGCATGTCGCGACCACAGGCTGCCCGATCGGCTCATGCGACCCGGCTCATGCGATCGCCTGGTTCGCCGTGAGGAGCGATGTGTCTGCCGTCGCCGAGGACGCAGCGTCGAGGAGCACGCGGCCACGCAGCGAATTGCTCATCGCCTCGGTGATCAGCACATCGACGAACTGTCCCCGCAACCGCGGATGGCCGGCGAAATTCACCGAGCGCATGTTCTCGGTCTTGCCGGTCAGCTCGTTGGGATCCTTGCGCGACGGGCCTTCGACCAGCACGCGCTGCACGCTGCCGACCATCGCCTGCGACAGCGACGCTGCATGCGCATTGATGTGCGCCTGCAGCCGCGACAGCCGCGCGTGCTTGTCGGCGTCGCTGGTGTTGTCCTCGAGATCGGCGGCCGGCGTGCCGGGGCGCCGCGAATAGATGAACGAGAAGCTCTGGTCGAAGCCGACGTCCTCGATCAGCTTCATGGTCTTCTCGAAATCGGCATCGGTCTCGCCGGGGAAGCCGACGATGAAATCCGAGCTGATCGAGATGTCCGGGCGCACCGCGCGCAGCTTGCGGATCTTCTGCTTGAATTCGAGCGCGGTGTAGCCGCGCTTCATCGCCGCAAGGATGCGGTCGCTGCCGGCCTGGACCGGAAGGTGCAGGTAGTTGGCCAGCTGCGGCACGTCGCGATAGGCCTCGACCAGCGAATCGCTGAATTCCAGCGGATGCGAGGTCGTGAAGCGGATGCGACCGATCCCCTCGATCTGCGCGATCGCGCGGATCAGCAGGCCGAGGTCGGCATGCTGCAGATCGTCGCCTTCGCCATAGGGGCCACGGTAGGCGTTGACGTTCTGGCCCAGCAGGTTGACCTCGCGTACGCCCTGCGCGGCCAGTTGCGCCACTTCCACCAGCACATCCTCGAACGGACGGCTGACTTCCTCGCCACGGGTATAGGGCACCACGCAGAAGCTGCAGTACTTGCTGCAGCCTTCCATGATCGACACGAACGCGCTGGCGCCTTCGGCGCGAGGTTCGGGCATGCGGTCGAACTTCTCGATCTCCGGGAAGCTGATGTCGACCTGGGGCTTGCCGCTCTCGCGCTTGGCGCGGATCAGCTCGGGCAGGCGGTGCAGGGTCTGCGGGCCGAACACCAGGTCGACGTACGGCGCGCGCTTGACGATGGCTTCGCCTTCCTGCGACGCCACGCAGCCGCCGACACCGATGATGACCGGACGTCCGCCCGCCTTGAGCCTGCTTTCCTTGAGCAGGCGCCAGCGGCCGAGCTGGCTGAAGACCTTCTCCTGCGCCTTCTCGCGGATCGAGCAGGTGTTGACCAGGACCACGTCGGCTTCCTCGACATGCGGCGTCAGCTCCAGGCCGTCGCTGGCGGCCAGCACGTCGGCCATGCGCGCCGAGTCGTACTCGTTCATCTGGCAGCCGTGGGTCTGGATGAACAGCTTTCCGCGGATCGGTACGGCCGACGTGTCCTGCTGCGCCGCGGGGGCGGAGGCCGGCGCGGCCTCGACGGGAGACAGGGACGGGCTCGCGGACGGCGTGCCGCCGGTCAGGACGTGGAGTTCGATCATGGCGTTTCCGGGGGCACGGCGGTGAGTCCGGGCCGGATGGCTGAGTGGGGCGGCAGTTTAACCGCAGGGCGATCCACGCGCTGGCAAGCGGTCCAGTGGCAAGTGACCCAGTGGCAAGCGGTCCACTGGCCCGGGCGAGCCGGGCGGGGCATGGAGGCCGACAGGGAGGGGCGGGGCTGAACGGAATGCGCGGATATGGGGCCGGGTTGGCGGAGCTTGTCTGGTTTTGGCGCCGGCTTGCGTTCGATAATCAACAGGCTGGCCGTCCGCAAGGGCTGTCGGCAGGATCAGAGGATAGTGGCGGCGATGAAGCGCGTGTTGGGGGGATTGGGAAGCATCTGCCTGCTGGTGGCCCTCGTGGCCGGCCCGGCACGGGCAGGCACGGTCTATCGCTGCGATGGCGATGACGGTGCGCGCAGCTATGTCAGCAAGCGGATCCCCGGTGCCAAGTGCGCGGCGGTCAGCACCTATACCCCCAGCCGGCGTCCGGCGGCGCAGGCCGCTGCGCCGGCACCGGCCCGCAGCGTCGCGCGTGGCAGCGACGCCGGTGCCCCTGCGGGCGTCAACAACAATGCCCCGGCGACCTTCATGGGCGCCTCGGCCTCCACGGTCGCCGCGCCGGCACCTGCCGCCGCGATGCCGCGACCGGCCACCGCGACGCAGCAGGGCACCCGCAGGCTGCAGCAGGGGCAGGTCTACTCCTACGTCAAGGATGGCGTGCGCCACTACACCAGCGCGCGGCCGGCGGGGAACTCCGGCGCGACCGCGGTGCGCACGATCCAGTACAGCTTCTTCGAGACCTGCTTCGCCTGCGGCAGCCTGCCGGGGGTCAATTTCGGCTCGATCCGCCTCAATACCAGCGCCTACCAGACCGAGATCCGCGACGCGGCGCGCAGGCACGGCGTCGAAGAGGCCGTGGTGCGGGCGATCATGCACGCCGAGTCGGCCTACAATCCCAACGCGCTATCGCGCGCCGGTGCCCAGGGCCTGATGCAGCTGATGCCGGCCACCGCACGCCGGTTCGGAGTCATCAACGCTTTCGACCCGGGTCAGAACATCAATGGCGGCGTCGAGTACCTGGCCTGGCTGCTGAAGCGCTTCAAGGGCGACCTGACCCTGGCGGCCGCGGGCTACAACGCGGGCGAAGGCGCGGTCGACCGGCACAAGGGCGTGCCGCCCTACAGCGAGACCCAGCGCTACGTGCAGCGCGTGGCGGTGCTCGCCGAGCGCTATCGCGGCCACGTCGCGTCCAACTAGCGCCTTGGCGCGCTGGCGCTGATCGGGTCGGGGCACCTGAGCCGAGGCGGCACCACTAAGGCAGACGAACGCAGGCCGCCCCCGGGCGACCGCCTTGGCCTGCGCGGGGCGAGGCCATCCCGCGCGCAATGACGTGAATGCGTATCCGCGCATCGCGCCCGCGTCGGCCGTGCGATCCCGGTCGTTCGCGCCGCAACTCCTTGTTTCATGGTGTGGTTGCGTCTTCCGCGTGCATGGACATTGTCGGCGGATTCAGCGTTCCGCTACACTTTGTCGTCTTTGCGGCCGCTCCCCTCGCGGGAAGTGGTACGCGGCAGCCACACCATTAGCTACCGAAAGATTTGCGGAGTGCCGGATGTCCAATGAAGCGGTGATCGACCCCGTCCACGAGGAGGGGCCAAGCAGTTCCGGCCGGCGACGGTTCCTGACCGCGACCACCGCGGTGGTCGGCGCAGTGGGCGTAGCCGGCGCAGCCGTGCCGTTCATCAAGTCCTGGAATCCCAGTGCGCGGGCCCAGTTGGCGGGTGCACCGGTCACGGTCGACATCAGCGCCCTGCAGGAAGGCCAGCGCCTGATCGCCGAATGGCGCGGCCAGCCGATCTGGATCGTCAAGCGCTCCAAGGCGATCCTGGAAGCGCTGCCGACGCTGGACAGCCATCTGCGCGACCCGATGTCCGAAAACCTGGACCAGCAGCCGGCCTATGTCCGCGAAGCCAATCCGGAGCTGCGCTCACTGAAGACCGACATCTCGGTGCTGGTCGGCCTGTGCACCCACCTGGGCTGCTCGCCCGAGATGGTGGCCGAGATCCGGCCCGCCCCGTTCGATCCTGACTGGAAGGGCGGCTACTTCTGCCCCTGCCACAAGTCGAAGTTCGACATGGCCGGCCGCGTCTACCAGGGCGTCCCTGCGCCGATCAACCTGCTGGTCCCGCCGCACTACTACGCCGATGACAACACCCTGGTGATCGGGGTTGATCCCTCGGCCGGCAAGGGAGGGGCTTAAGCCATGTCGAATGCAATCGTGCGGACCGCGACCAGTGTCGCGACGACCGTGAACAACTGGGTCCATGAGCGTGCGCCGGCGTTGATGCCGATGTACCGCAAGCACATGACCGAGTACTACGCGCCGAAGAACTTCAACATCTGGTACATCTTCGGTGTGCTGTCGATGGTGGTGCTGGTCAACCAGATCGTCACCGGCATCTTCCTGACGATGCACTTCAAGCCGAGCGCGGCGGAAGCCTTCGCATCGGTCGAATACATCATGCGCGATGTGGAGTGGGGCTGGCTGATCCGCTACATGCACTCCACCGGTGCATCGCTGTTCTTCATCGTCGTCTACATCCACATGTTCCGTGGACTGATGTACGGCAGCTACCAGAAGCCGCGCGAGCTGGTGTGGATCCTGGGCATGCTGATCTACCTGGTGCTGATGGCCGAGGCCTTCCTGGGCTACGTGCTGCCGTGGGGCCAGATGTCGTTCTGGGGCGCCAAGGTGATCATCTCGCTGTTCGGTGCGATCCCGGTGATCGGCAACGGACTCACCGAGTGGATCATGGGCGACTACCTGCCCGGCGATGCCACGCTGAACCGCTTCTTCGCGCTGCACGTCATCGCGTTGCCGCTGGTGCTGTTGCTGCTGGTCGTGCTGCACCTGGGTGCGCTGCACGAAGTGGGCTCCAACAACCCCGATGGCGTCGAGATCAAGAAGGGCCCGAAGGGCAACCGCTGGTCCGAGAAGGCGCCGTCCGACGGCATCCCGTTCCACCCGTACTACACGGTCAAGGACACCTTCTACGTCGGCTTCCTGCTGATCGCCGGTGCCTTCATCATCTTCTTCGCGCCGGAGTTCGGCGGCTGGTTCCTCGAGCACGACAACTTCGTCGAGGCCAACCCGCTGGTGACCCCGGAGCACATCAAGCCGGTGTGGTACTACACGCCGTATTACGCGATGTTGCGCGTGATCCCCGACAAGCTCGGTGGCGTGATGGTGATGGGCGGTGCGATCGTGATCCTGTTCTTCGTGCCGTGGCTGGACCGCGCCAAGGTCAAGTCCTACCGTTACCGTGGACTGCTGTCGAAGCTCCTGCTGGCGATCTTCGCCATCTGCTTCATCTGGCTGGGCAAGATCGGCGCCGGCCCGGGTACCGACCCGGTCGAGACCATCATCGGCCGCTTCCTGACCGCGTACTACTTCCTGTTCTTCCTGACCATGCCGGTCTGGACGAAGATCGACAAGACCAAGCCTGTGCCCGACCGGGTGACGACGCATGACTAAGACCTTCAAGACCCGCATCGCTGCGTTTGCCAGCGGGTTGCTGCTTTCGTTTACCGCCATCGCCGCGGAGCCGGGTGCCCCGTTGCAGCAGTCGGGCATCGACCTGTCCGACAAGGCGTCGTTGCAGCGTGGCGCGCAGCTGTTCATGAACTACTGCTCGGGCTGCCACTCGCTGAAGTACCTGCGTTATTCGCGGATGGCCGACGACCTCGGCCTGACCGAAGAGCAGGTGATGCAGAACCTGAACTTCACCGGCGCCAAGTTCGGCGAGCAGATCGGCTCGACGATGCCGGCCGTGCACGCGGAGACCTGGTTCGGCAAGCCGCCGCCGGACCTGTCGCTGGTCGTGCGCAGCAAGCTCGGCGGACCGGACTGGGTGTACACCTTCCTGAAGTCGTTCTACTTGGACGACAAGTCGACGCTGGGCTGGAACAACACGTTCTTCCCCAACGCATCGATGCCCAATCCGTTGTGGGAAATGCAGGGACTGCAGAGCCCGATCTACGGCGAGCCTGACGAGACCGGTACGCCGCACGTCACTGGCCTGCAGATCGCGCATGCCGGGACCCAGTCCGCACGTGAGTTCGACCAGACCGCCCGCGACCTGTCGGCCTTCCTGGCGTATGCCAGCGAGCCGATCGGTCCCAAGCGCCAGGGCATCGGTGTGTGGGTGATCCTGTTCCTGTCATTCTTCACCTTCCTCGCCTGGATGATGAAGAACGAGTACTGGAAGGACGTGCACTGAAGCCGGGCCAGCGATCGGCCAGCCGGGGAGCGTAGGTTGCGTTGCCTTTGTCGTACCTTGGGACCTGTCGTCGACAGGTCCACGGGATCGACAGGGAAGAAGGCGAGGACCGTGGCGACCGCCTGCGAGGGGTAGGCGGCGCCGAAGCGACCGACGGTAACCGGTCGTGGGAGACCTGCAGATGATGGCAACAAGCGTGCGTATGCGTAACGCGTTGACACTGTTTTCCTCCGTGGACGATGTCCTGTGCCACCGTGTGCGCCTCGTCCTTGCCGCCAAGGGCGTCACCTACGACTTCATCGCAGTCGACCCGCAGAATCCTCCCGAGGATTTGATCGATCTGAACCCCTACCACTCTGTGCCGACCCTGGTCGAGCGCGACCTGGTGCTGTACGCGGCCAGCGTGGTCAGCGAATACCTCGACGAGCGCTACCCGCATCCGCCGCTGATGCCGGTCGATCCGCTGTCGCGTGCGCGCCTGCGCCTTGCCATGCTGCGCATCGAGCACGACTGGGTGCCGCAGGTGCAGGCGATCCAGCTGGGCACCAAGCCCCAGGCCGATGCCGCCCGCAAGCGGTTGAAGGAACTGCTGACCGCGTCCGTCCCGCTGTTCAAGGCCAGCAAGTTCTTCCTGAATCCGGAAATGAGCCTGGCCGACTGCGCGATGGCGCCGATCATCTGGCGCCTGCAGGCGCTCGACATCCCGCTGCCCAAGGATGGCAAGGCGATCGAGGACTATGGCAACCGCATCTTCCGCAATCCCGGATTCGTGCGCAGCCTGACCCCGCAGGAAAAGCTGCTTCGCGTCCTGCCCGACTGACCTCGATGCGACCCCGATGCGCTGCGTGCGGTCCAGTGCCGACCGCAGCGGCTGGCGGGCCGGCGCCACTGGCGTAAACTAGCGGCATGAGCGAGTCCTCAAGCCGAATGACCAGTCATCGCCCGTACCTGTTGCGGGCGCTGTACGAGTGGATCGCCGATAACGGCATGACCCCGCACATCCTGGTCGATGCGCAATCCCCCGGCGTGCGCGTGCCGCCGCATACCGTCAAGGACGGGCGGGTGGTGCTCAACATCGCCGACCGCGCGGTCGCCCGGCTTGAACTCGACAACGACAACGTCAGTTTCACCGCCCGTTTCGGTGGCGTCAGTCAGGTCGTGATCGTGCCCATTCCCGCCGTGCTGGCGATCTACGCGCGCGAGACCGGGCAGGGCATGGCCCTGCCGGAGGACATGGGCGCCGATTC
Source organism: Luteimonas sp. RIT-PG2_3 (assembly GCF_054902115.1). NCBI lineage: Bacteria > Pseudomonadati > Pseudomonadota > Gammaproteobacteria > Lysobacterales > Lysobacteraceae > Luteimonas > Luteimonas sp. RIT-PG2_3. Next base: position 380,946 of record NZ_JBUBPF010000004.1, read on the forward strand.
GGCCGACGAGGATGTGTCGTCGCCGGTCGACGACATCGATGCCCTCAATGGCGCGCCGCAGGACGAACCGCCGGACGATGGTCCGGGTGCGCCACCGCGGCGTGGCGCGCATCTGCGCGTGGTCAAGTAAGCCGCGAGCGACGCTCCGGGCGCCTGGCCCCGCACCGCATCCAGGTCTGTCATCGAAGATCGCGACGTCGCGTCACGCCTAGTGCCCTTTGCCCCGATGGACCTATGGTCCCCCGGCCAGTGCCGCCGGCTCAGTTCAGGCTGACAGGCGCGGCCCGCACAGGGCCGACAAACGACACCAGCCGCTCGCCACGCAGCACCAGCCTGCCGGTATGGCGATCGGCGCCATCGTGGGAATACTCGAAGCGGAAGGTCCGCTCGAAGCCCAGTCGCCCGTCCTCGTTGCGGCGGACCCGCAGGCCGCTGGCATGCACGGTCTGGTCGATCCAGACGACCCCGGCCGCACTGCAGGCATCGCGGCCCAGGTGCTGGGCACGTTCGGCCGCCGCGCGCGCTGCATTCCAGTAGGCGAATGCGAACGCACCGGCAATCATCACGAAGATCATCGTAGGAAAGTCAGGCATCCGCGCAATGTGGCGGCGATGCTGGCGGGATGCAAGATCTTCGTGGGGCGGCGCAAACCCTGCCGCCCCTGCCGCGATCAGGCCTTCCGGCCGAGCTTCAGCGACAGGTCGATGGCCTGCACGTGCTTGGTCAGCCCGCCGATCGAGATGCAGTCGACGCCGTCCTCGGCGATCGCCCGCAAGCCCTGCAGGTCGACGCCGCCCGAGACCTCCAGCGGGATGCGGCCTTCGAACGGCGCGGCGTGTGCGATGCGGACGGCGTCGCGACGCGTAGCGGCGTCGAAGTCGTCGATCAGGATGCGCGTGCAGCCACTGTGCAGCGCCTCCTCGAGCTGGGCAATCGTCTCGACCTCGACGATCAGCGGCAGCTGCGGGTAGCGCGTGCGCGCGGTCCGCACCGCATGCGTCAGCGAGCCGGCGGCGCGGATGTGGTTTTCCTTCAGCATCACCGCATCGAACAGGCCCATGCGATGGTTGTCGCCGCCGCCGACGCGTACCGCGTACTTCTGTGCCTGGCGCAGGCCGGGCAGGGTCTTGCGGGTATCGAGAATGCGCGCGCGCGTGCCCCGGACCGCATCGACATGGGCGGCGGTGACGGTCGCGGTGGCGCTGAGGGTCTGCATGAAATTCAGCGAGGCACGCTCGGCGCTGACCAGTGCGCGCGAGCGGCCGGTCAGGGTGGCCAGCACGGTGCCCTTGGCGACGCGCTCGCCCTCGTCGACCTGCCAGTCGATCCGGACCTCGGGATCAAGCGCCAGGTGGCAGGCATCGAACCATGGCCGGCCGCAGACCACCGCGTCCTGCTTGCACAGCAGGTAGGCGACATCTGCATTGTCGGGCAGCAGCGACGCGGTGACATCGCCGCTGCCGATGTCCTCGGCCAGTGCCGCGCGGACATCCGCCGCGACCGCGGCCAGCGGCGGATCGAACCGCAGCGACAACGTGCGGGCCGCGCTGGCGCTCATGCCTTCGGGAAGTCCGCGATCTGGGCGGTCGCGATGCCTTCCTCGACCAGCAGCACCGGGATGCCATCGTCGATGCGGTAGACGGTCTTGCGGTCCTGGGTCACCAGCGCGGCGCCGAGGGCGGCGGTCTGCGGGGTGTCGTCGATGCGCCGCAGCCCGCCACCGGCCACGGCGCCATTGAGCGCGGCCAGGCCGGCCTTGTTGAGGAGCTGCAGCGGCTGGCGGCTGGCGGGGCAGACGAGGATGTCGAGCAGTTTGCGATCCATGGCGTGGGGCTGATCGTTTGTAACGGAAGGCGTAGAATACGTGTTTAAGCCGGGGAACACCCATGTCCGCAGCGTCATCCAACCCAGCGGTCGGCCCACTGGTCGGTATCGTGATGGGATCGCGATCCGACTGGGAGACCATGCAGCATGCCGCGCTGAAACTCGAGGCGCTCGGCGTACCGCACGAGGTCCGCGTGGTCTCAGCGCACCGCACGCCCGACGTGCTGTTCGACTATGCCGCCACGGCCTCCGGGCGCGGCCTGCGCGCGATCATCGCCGGCGCCGGTGGCGCCGCGCACCTGCCGGGCATGCTGGCCGCCAAGACCGCGGTGCCGGTGCTGGGCGTGCCGGTGCAGAGCAAGGCGCTCAACGGCATGGATTCCCTGCTGTCGATCGTGCAGATGCCGGGCGGCATCCCGGTCGCCACGTTCGCGATCGGCAACGCGGGCGCGACCAACGCCGCCTTGTTCGCCGCATCGCTGCTGGCGCCGACCCATCCTGACATCGGTGCCGCGCTCGATGCCTTCCGCCAGCGGCAGACCGACGACGTGGCCGCCAACGACGACCCCCGCAAGTGATCGACACGCCATGACGACGGTTGGAATCCTGGGAGGCGGGCAGTTGGCCCGCATGCTCGCCTTGTCCGGCGCATCGCTGGGCCTGCGCTTCCTGGTCATGGACACCGCCGACGATGCCTGCGCGGGCCAGTTCGCGCCGCTGCTGGTCGGCGATTACCGCGACCAGGACGCGCTGGCGGATTTCGCGTCGCGGGTCGATGTCGCGACCTTCGATTTCGAGAACGTGCCGGCCGAGAGTGCCGAATGGCTGGTCGAGCGCGTGCCGGTGTTTCCGAATCCGCGCGCGCTGGGCGTCAGCCAGGATCGCCTGGCCGAGAAGACCCTGTTCCGTGAACTCGGCATTCCGGTGCCCAAGTTCGCGGCGTTGTCGACGCGCGAGGAGCTCGATGCCGCGATTGCCCAGGTCGGCGTGCCGTGCATCCTGAAGACCCGCAGGCTCGGCTATGACGGCAAGGGCCAGTTCCGCATCCGCAGTCTTGGCGACGCCGATGCCGCCTGGTCGGCCCTGGGCGCGCAGGCCGCCAGTGTCGGCCTGATCCTGGAAGCTTTCGTGCCGTTCGAGCGCGAGCTCAGCGTGGTGTCGGTGCGCGCCCGCGATGGCGAGTTCCGGACCTGGCCGCTGACCGAGAACTGGCACGTCGATGGCGTGCTGTCGGCCAGCCTTGCGCCGGCGACCGTCGACGCAGACCTGGCCGAAACCGCCTACGGTTATGCGCGTGCATTGGCCGAACGGCTGGACTATGTCGGCGTGTTCGCGCTGGAGTTGTTTTGCCGCGATGGCCAACTGCTGGCCAATGAACTCGCGCCGCGCGTGCACAACTCCGGGCATTGGACGATCGAAGGCGCCGAGACCTCGCAGTTCGAAAACCACCTGCGTGCCGTGCTCGGCCTGCCGCTGGGCGCGACCCGGATGATCGGCCACGCCTGCATGCTGAACTGGATTGGCGAGATGCCGGACCCGTCGCCCGTGCTGGGCGTTGCCGGCGGCCACTGGCACGACTACGGCAAGCAGCCCCGGCTTGGCCGCAAGGTCGGCCACGCCACCTTGCGTGCCGACGCGCCGATGGCCCTGGCCGATGTCCTGGCGGATGTCGGCGACGCGCTCGATCGCAAGGCCCAGGTCGCACCGGTGATCGGCGCGCTGTCGGGAATGTGAGGGATGGGGCGATCGTGGCGTCGATGGGCGTCTCGCCGATCGCAACGGAAGCGCTGACGACGGCCGGAATGCGTCAGCCGGCCTACCTCGCCTGAGCTGATACGCCGGCTGCCTGCAACCCGATCAGCCGCGCAGCCGGCCTGCCACCGCATCCCAGTCGACCAGATGCCAGAAGGCGTCCAGGTATTTGTCCCGGGCATGCCGATAGTCCAGGTACCAGGCGTGCTCCCACAGGCTGCAGGCCAGTAGCGGGGTGTCGTCGCCGGTCAGCGGCGTGGACGCATTGGCCGTGGCGATGATCGCCAGGCCCCCGCCACGGCGCTGCACCAGCCAGACCCAGCCGGCGCCGAACAGGCGCATGGCCGCGGTGTTGAACTGCTGCTGCAGGCCCTTGCTGTCGCCGAACTGGCGCGCGATGACCTCGGTCAGGCGTTTGCCCGGCGTGCCCCCGCCGCCACCGGACGCGGGCTTCAGGCCCTGCCAGTAGAACTGGATGTTCCAGGCCTGCGCGGCGTGGTCGAACAGGCGCCCCTGGGCCTTGCGGACGATCTCTTCCAACGAAGATTCCGCGAACGGCGTGTCCGCGATCAGGGCGTTGACCTCGTCGACATGCGCCCTCTGGTGGCGGTCGTGATGCTGCTCGACCGTGTCCGCCGACAGATGGGGCTCCAGGGCGCTGCGGTCGTAGGGGAGGGCGGGGAAATCGATCGGCATGGGGCGGGACATCCTGTGTGGGCCCATCGGCAGGCCGGCCGGGCCGGCTGCGGGGGTGGGGCGGCCGGCGGTTGGGCGGCATTTGCGCGGCTTACAATACACAACACTGCTTCCAATCCCCACGCCTGCCGGCCGCCATCGTGCGTGGCAGCGCATTGCCGGAGTTTCCGAATGGCCGTACTCGAACGCATCCAGACCGAGGTGGAGAACCACCCCGTGGTCCTGTTCATGAAGGGGACGCCGCAGTTCCCCATGTGCGGATTCTCCAGCCGCACCGTGCAGGCCCTGAAGGATGCCGGCGCCACCGCGTTCCACAGCATCAACGTGCTGGAGGATCCGGAGATCCGCGCCAACCTGCCGCGCTATTCCAACTGGCCGACATTCCCGCAGCTGTTCATCCATGGCGAACTGATCGGCGGCTGCGACATCACCCTTGAACTGCATGAGTCCGGCGAGCTCGCACGGATGATCGCGGAGGTCCAGAAGGCGTGAGCGCGCGGCCGGACACTGTAGACGCTGCGACGCTGCCGTTGTCGGGCCGCGTGGTGCTGGTCGCCGGTGCACACGGGGGCCTCGGCCACGCCGCGTCGCTGGCGGTGGCGCGCGCCGGTGCGACCGTCGTGCTGCTCGGACGCAAGGTACCCAGGCTCAATCGCCTGCATGATGCGATCTCTACCGAGGGCGGGGAGTCGCTGCTGTATCCGATGGATCTCGAGGGCGCGTCGGCCGACGACCATGCCGAGCTCGCGCAGCGGATCGACGACGCCTTCGGCCGGCTCGACGGGCTGCTGCATTGCGCGGCGCATTTCCGTGGGCTCACGCCGCTCGAACATACCGACCCGGCCGAGTTCGCGCGCAGCCTGCACGTCAATCTGACCGCACGCTGGTGGCTGACCCAGGCCTGCCTGCCGCTGCTGCGACGCGCGGACGACAGTGCCGTGGTCTTCGCCATCGATGAAGCTGAACGCGCGGGCCAGGCCTACTGGGGGGCTTACGGTGTCGCCCAGGCCGGATTGGCTGCACTGGTCGCGATGCTGCATGCCGAACTCGGAGAGGCGCCGGTCCGCGTCAGCGGCATCGCCCCCGGCCCGATGCGCACGCCGTTGCGCGCGCGTGCCTTCGTCGAAGCCGAAGACCGCGTCGCCAAGGATCCTGTGCGCTATGCCGATGCCTGCGTGCACCTGCTGTCGCCGGCGGGCGCCGTGCATCGCGGCGGGGTGCTGACCGCGAGCGAGGCCCTGGCCCGGTCATGACGATCCTGTCTGCCGCCCTGCTGCTGTTCCTGATCCTGGATCCGCTGGGCAACATCCCGATCTTCCTGAGCATGCTGCGCAGGTTGCCACCGCGACGCCAGCGCATCGTGCTGGCCCGCGAGCTGTTGATCGCGCTGGGCGTGCTGATGGTGTTCCTGTGGGGCGGCAAGTACGCGCTGGAGGTCATGCACCTGCGCCAGGAGTCGGTATCGATCGCCGGCGGTATCGTGCTGTTCCTGATCGGCATCCGGATGATCTTCCCGCCGCCGGAAGGCCTGATGGGCGAGATCCCGGACGGCGAGCCCTTCATCGTGCCGATGGCGATCCCGCTGGTGGCCGGTCCCTCGGGCATGGCCGCGGTGATGCTGATGGGCAGCAACGAACCCGATCGCCTGGGCGAATGGAGCCTGGCGCTGATGCTGGCCTGGACCGCCACCGCCGCGATCCTGTTCTCGGCGACCTACCTCTACCGCCTGCTCGGCATCCGCGCACTGACTGCGATGGAGCGGCTGATGGGCATGCTGCTGGTCGCCATTTCGGTGCAGATGCTGCTCGACGGCATCGCCACCTACCTGCAGGGCATGGCCCCCGGACAGGTATGACGTCCTTGAATCAGGGGCTTGCGAAGCGTTCCTCAGCCCGGCTTTAAAACACCTTCACGGCGCATGTTTCAGACCGTCGCGAGGGTGTCACTCGGCTGTCATCTGACCCGGTTACCGTGTTAATCTGTCGTTAACCACCCGGAATTTCACAGCACGTCCACATTGGCGAAGACAGCCGCCTGTGGGCGTCAGCATTGGCGCACGCGCAACGCTGTCGATTCGAGAGATCGGCTGTCCAGACCTTCAGTTCTTCGTTTCACCTTGCACATTCCCAAACTGCATCGAGGCTTACCACCATGATCCATCGCCACCGTGTCCGATACTCCAAGCTCTCGCTTGGACTGATCGCTGCGCTCGCCATCGCCCCCGCCTTTGCCCAGAGCACCTCGTCCGGCGTGGGCGGACAGGTCGTTGGAGCCAGCGGCCAGCCGGTCGTCGGCGCTGAAGTCACGATCACCCATACCGAGTCGGGCACGGTCAGCCGCGCCACCACGGATGCCAGCGGCCGCTACAACGCGCGCGGCCTGCGCGTCGGCGGTCCGTACACGATCACCGTGACCAAGGCCGGTGAAGGCACCAGGACGGAGGACAACGTGTATCTGGCGTTGAACCAGGTCAGCACGGTCAATGCCGCGCTGACCGGTGACATGACCACGCTGGAAACCGTGACTGCGGTCGGAGTCATGGGGTCTGAAGTGTTCAGTTCGACCAAGATGGGCGCCGGCACCAATATTTCCCAGCAACAGATCCAGGCGCTGCCTTCCGCCAACCGCAACATCCAGGACTATGTCCGGATGGACCCGCGAATCGCCCAGAGCGACAAGGCGCGCGGCGAGATCAGCGTCGGTGGTCAGAATCCGCGCTACAACGCCATCCGCATCGACGGCATCAACACCAGCGATACCTTTGGTCTCGAATCGAACAACTTCCCGACCATGCGCCAGCCGGTGTCGATGGACGCCATCGAGGCGATCAACGTCGACGTGTCCAACTATGACACCACCATTACCGGCGCGACGGGTGCCGTGATCGATGCGGTCACCAAGTCCGGCACCAACGAGTTCCATGGTTCGCTGTATGGCGCCTACCGGGATGGCGACTGGTGGGGTGAGCATCCGGTATCCGGTGCGGACTTCACCGGCTTCAAGAGCGAGCAGACCTATGGCGCCACCTTTGGCGGCCCGCTGATCAAGGACAAGCTGTTCTTCTTCGTCAACTACGAGAAGTTCACTCGCGACCGTGCTGCTGCGTCGTATGGGCCGATCGGTTCTGGTGCCAACACGATCGTCAATATTTCGCCCGCGCAGATCACGGAGGCTCAGCAGATCGCACGTGACGTGTATGGCGTGGACATCGGCAGCATGGAGTCGCCCGACAGCATCAAGAACGAAGTCGAGGAATACGCCGCCAAGATCGACTGGAACATCACTGATGATCACCGTCTGTCGGCACGGTTCTCCAAGCTTGAGCAGATCGAGCCCAATCTCTCTGGTTCCAGTAACAGCATGAACTACAACAGCCATAACGTCGGGACCTTCGGTCCGGCGTTGGGTCTGAACAGCCGTTGGTACGATGTCACCAAGAAAGTCGAAACGTCGGTCGTGCAATTGTTCAGCGACTGGAATGACAACTTTTCCACCGAGCTGAAGGTCGGTCGCCGCACCTACGATTCGCTGAGCACGGTGTATTCGCGTCTGCCGCAGGTTGTCGTCACCTTCGGCGATACCGGCGTGGCCCCGCCCTACCTGAACTTTGGTACGGACGAATTCCGCCATGGCAACCAGATCAATACCACCACCGACAACGTATTCGCTGCCGGCACCTGGTACGTCGGTGACCACACACTGAAGTTCGGCTTCGACTGGGAGCGCAACGACGTCTACAACATGTACGCGCAGAATATCTGGGGAACCTATGTGTTCGCCGGTCTGGACGCGTTCCGCAACGGCCAGTATTCGGTGTATGACCTCAATGCTCCGATCCCGGGCAGCAACCTGGATTCGGTTGCAATGCGCTACAAGCATGCCAATACCGGCGTATTCGTGCAGGACAGCTGGGCAGTGAATTACAACCTGACCCTGCTGTTCGGCCTGCGCGTCGACAAGCCGAGCATGGATGACGTGCCGGTGCACAACCAGTTGGTGCAGCAGTACTACGGTTACGACAACCGCGAGAAGTTGGAGGGCGCACTGATCCAGCCGCGTTTCGGATTCAACTATACCTTCGACAGCGAGCGTCCGACGCAACTGCGTGGCGGTCTGGGCCTGTTCCAGGGCGCGGCGGCAAACGTCTGGGTGGGCAACTCGTACCAGAACACCGGTTTCGGCCTGATTGGCTACAACGACCGGAATACTGCAGATGGCTGGCTGCCGGTGGTATTGGATGACGTGGACAACATGCCCAAGCCGAATCCCGCCAGCGGCTACGGCATGATGGTCAACCTGATGGACAAGGATTTCGAGCAGCCGTCGGTGTGGAAGGCCAATCTGGCATTCGATACCGAGCTGCCATGGCATGGGATCGTCGCGTCCGCCGAACTGCTGTACACCAGGGTCAACAAGGGATTGCACTTCGAGCGTCTCGATCTGGGAACTCCGACTTACGTCGACACTCAGAACGACGGACGCACCTTCTACACCACCAATGTTTATGCGCCGCCGAATACTTCCGCTCGGCCTAATCCTGCGCGCGCCAATGGCAGTCTCGGTGTGGCGGCCTTGGCAGATACGATCCCGGGCTACGAGAACGTCACGGGCTGGGCCGGGGACGGTGTGCTGCTGCTGAAAAATACCGACAATGGCCGCAGTGCGCAGTTCACTTTCGGGTTGAACAAGCCGCTTGTCGACACCTGGGGCTGGTCGCTGAACTACACCTACACGAATGCGACCGAGGTCAACCCGCTGACCAGCTCGCGCGCGATCTCCAACTGGTCCAACAAGGCGATCTTCGATCCGAATTCGGATGAGGCGGCCAGGTCGAACTACGAGATTCGTGATCGCTTCACCGGTAGCCTGCAATTCCGTAAAGCCTTCTTCGGCGATTACGCGACGATCCTGTCCGTCTTCTACGAGGGCCGCTCGGGCGCCCCGCACAGCTGGCGCTTCGCCAACGACATGAATGGCGACGGTTACACCAACGACCTGCTCTATATTCCAGGTGGCGCGGGCGAGGTGTTGTTCACCGGCGGCGCCGCAATGGAGCAGGCCTTCTTCGACTGGGTCAATAGCAACGGACTGGACAAGTACAAGGGTGCAGTGGTGCCGCGCAACGGCATGCGCAATCCTTGGGTGAACCAGTTCGATCTGCGCATCAGCCAGGAGTTGCCTGGCTTCTTCAGCGGGCACAAGTCGGAAATCTGGCTGGACGTCATGAACGTCGGCAATCTGATCAACAAGGATTGGGGTCGTATCCAGTACAACTCTCCCTATGGTGATCGCGTCGCGGTCAATTTCCAGGGCGTGGATGCTGCGACCAACCAGTACATCTACAACTTCGGCAATGTCGCCGCCCCGGTCTGGACGGATTGGGAATCGCGCTGGTCGCTGCAGTTGGGCTTCCGCTACAAGTTCTGATCCGGGTGATCGGACGTAATATGCGAAGCGGCCGGGGAAACCCGGCCGTTTCCTTTTGCGGACATGGGTGCGCTAAAGTCGCGCTTCAAAGAGGAAGGGATACATGACCGAGACAACAGGCAAGACGGCAGCGAGGGCGCTGCCGGTGGTGAACGCCCGGATCTACCCGAAGGGCGGGCTCGACATCCTGTCGCGCGACGAAGTGGCGCGCCTGAAGGATGCCTCCAGTGGCGGCATGCACGACCTGCTGCGCCGTTGCGCGCTGGCGGTGCTGACCAGTGGCAGCGCCTCCGACGATCCGCGCGCGGCGCAGGAGCTGTATCCGGATTTCGACATCCAGGTCCAGCAGCAGGACCGTGGCATCAAGATCGAACTGTCGAACGCGCCGGCCATGGCCTTTGTCGATGGCGAGATCATCCGCGGCGTCGCCGAACTCCTGTTCGCCGTCGTGCGCGACCTGGCCTATACCGCGATCGAACTGGGACCCGAATATGCCGAAGACCTGGAGTCGTCCGCGGGGCTGACCAATGCGGTGTTCGGCCTGCTGCGTAACGGTCGCCTGTTGCAGCCGTCGGATCCGAACCTGGTCGTCTGCTGGGGCGGACATTCGATCGGCCGCGACGAATACGAATACACCAAGCTGGTCGGCTACGAGCTGGGCCTGCGCGGTCACGATATCTGCACCGGCTGCGGCCCGGGCGCGATGAAGGGACCGATGAAAGGCGCGACGATCGCGCACGCCAAGCAGCGCAAGCGCCGCACGCGCTACATCGGCATCACCGAGCCCGGCATCATCGCCGCGGAGTCGCCGAATCCGATCGTCAATCACTTGGTGATCATGCCGGACATCGAGAAGCGCCTCGAGGCCTTCGTCCGGCTGGGGCACGGCATCATCGTGTTTCCCGGTGGCGTCGGCACGGCCGAGGAGATCCTGTATCTGCTCGGCATCCTGCTGCGCGAAGAGAACGCGAAGCTGCCGTTCCCGTTCATCCTGACCGGCCCGGTCGCGTCGGCTGCGTATTTCGAGCAGATCGACCAGTTCATCCGCCTGACCCTGGGCGAAGCTGCGGCCGCGCGCTACGAGATCATCATCGGCGAGCCCGACAAGGTCGCGCGGCACATGACCGCCGGCATCCGCAAGGTCCGCGAGCACCGGATCGCGCACAAGGATTCGTTCTTCTTCAACTGGGCACTCGAAGTGCCGTTGTCGTTCCAGCAGCCGTTCCAGCCGACGCATGAAGCGATGGCCGCACTCGACCTGCACCATGGTCGCAAGCCTCACGAACTGGCGGCCGACCTGCGTCGCGCGTTCTCCGGCATCGTCGCCGGCAACGTCAAGGAAGACGGCATGCGCAGGATCGAGCAGTTCGGCCCGTTCCAGATCAGCGGCGATACCGACATCATGCGCGCCCTGGACGCATTGCTGCAGGCCTTCGTCGAACAGCGGCGCATGAAGATTTCGGGCGCCTACAAGCCCTGCTACGACGTCGTGGTCTGAGCCAGCGGCAGGGCACCGGAAAACCGGGACCTGCCGCGCATCAGCGGTATAACGGGATCGTCAGCGTTGCGACGTGGCGGCCGGCCTGCTGTCCCGTTGTCAGGGAGCCTGCACCCGCGGTCAGCTCGGCAATGCGATGTGACACCGAGGCCATGCCGATGCCGTGCCCGGACGTCTGTCTCGGGGATCCGGCCGCCGGCATGTCGTTGCGGATCGTGATCATGACGTTGTCGGCGTCGACCGCGATCAGGATCTCGATGTCGCCGCCTTCGACGATGCGCTCGACACCATGGCGGACCGCATTCTCCACGAGCGGCTGCACGCACAGGGCGGGCACGGTGATGTCGGGTAACGGGTCTGGTCGCTCCCAGTGGGTCCGCAGGCGATCGCCGAGCCTGAGCTGCTCGATCGACAGATAGCGCTGCACCAGGTCGATCTCCGAGGCCAGCGTGATGTGCTCCGGCCCGGTCAGCGCTGCCCGGAACAGATCCGCCAGATCCAGCAGCAGGTGTTCGGCTGCCTCCGGCTTGGCATGGATCAGCGCGGCACCGGTGTTGAGCGTGTTGAACAGGAAATGCGGGTGGGTCCTGGCCTTCAGCGATTCCAGTTCGGCGTGCTTGGCCTGGACCGCGAACTGCTGCGCGCGCAGATGGTTCTGGAAGGCGGCAAGCCCCAGCAGGCCGACCGTCAGGGCAATGCCTGCCGCCCGCAGCAGGGTTTGGGACCATTGCGATGAGGGCGCGTCAGCTGGGCCCGCCATCAACCAGCCGGCGAGGCCGTGCACCAGCAGGGTCATCAGCAACAGAAGCAGGAGTGCGATGTACAGCACGGTCTTCTGCGGCAGCCGCGACAACGGTGCCCTGATCAGGTACAGCGAGGCCAAGGTGCTCAGCATGACCCACTGGATCGCGAGCGAGGCCAGGCCGAAATGGATCAGCCGGTCGCCGGAAACGCCCGGCGCCAGCGCCAGCACGACGGCCAGGCCCTCGCCCGCCAGGACCGTCCAGATCAGGACTGAAGGCTGATGGAGCGCGTCCAGTGGCGTGGTGGCGGGTGGCTTTGCCTGCATCGAAGTCTGAGCCGGAAGGATGTGCACATCATGCTCGTTGCCTGCCACGGCCGGCAATGCCGCCACTCATGCAAGGGACCGCACCGCTCATCGGGCCATGCTTGGATCTGCCTGCACGGCTCTCTACTGTGCGGCCATGGGTAGCAGGGGATACAGATCATGAGGCGGGTTTGCCTTTGGCGCGGTCGAGGCGGCATGGCAGCGCCTGTGCGTGGCTACACGTTGATCGAGTTGATGGTGACGGTGGCGGTGATGGCCGTCGTACTCGCGATTGCCACGCCCAGCTTCACCTCGGTCGTCAATGGCAACCGGCTCGGCTCGCAGACCGAGGAGCTCGTCTCCAGCCTGCAATTCGCCAGGAGCGAAGCCTTGCGTCGCAGCCAGGCCGTGACGCTGTGTCAGACGGCGGATGGTGCGACCTGTGGCGCTGCGCCGGCGGGCCAGATGCAATGGGTCGTCATCGCCAATGGCGCTGTGGTGCGGAGCTTTGCGATCAAGCAGCCGGTGGTGTTGTTCGGCAGCACGAACACGGTCAGGTTCCTGGCCAATGGCATGGCCGATGCCGATGCCAATTTCACCCTGTGCATTGCCACCACGCTTCCCGTCGAGAACCAGCGTGTCGTCAGTCTGCTGGTGGGGGGCAGGGCGGCGGTCGCGCGCCGCAACGGCAATGGCCAGTGCAACGCGGGATGAGGGCCATGACCAGTCATTTGAATCGTAATCGCGGGCGTCGCCAGGCGCTTGATGACAAGCAGATGCAGCGCGGAACCAGCCTGATCGAGGTGATGGTGTCCGTCCTGGTGCTGGCTATCGGCCTGCTGGGGATCGCTGCGATGCAGGCGACAGCATTGCGCAACAGCGGCAGTTCGCTGGGCCGAAGTCAGGCGGTCATCCAGAGCTACGCAGCGCTGGATGCGATGCGGGGAAATCGGACGCAGGCATTGGCCGGCGGTTACAACATGGCAGCACTCGAATGCACCTTGCCTACGGGAGCAGCTGGCGGGAACCTGGCGACCAACGATATCAATCGGTGGATCACGGACCTGAAGAACGCGCTCGGTCCGGACGCCTGCGGAAGAATCGAATGCGCGGCAGGGGCTGCCGAGTGCCAGGTCACGATCCGCTGGGATGACAGTCGCGCGTCGGAGACCGCCGCAGATGGCGGTGCGGTGGCGGCCGGTGCCGCGCAGAGCCAGTTGGTGACGAGGGCAAGGCTATGAAGGCTTCATTCCGGCGTGTCGGCGGCTTCAGCCTTGTCGAACTGATGATCTCGCTGCTGCTCGGTACCATGGTCATGGTGGCGGCCATCGGCATCTTTTCGTCGAACCGGCAGACTTTCACGACCACCGAAGGCGTTGGGCGCATCCAGGAAAACATGCGCTTTGCGTTTGAGCTGATGGCGCACGACCTGCGTGAAGCAGGCGGAAATCCCTGTGGCCACCATGTGCCGCTGTCCAATGTCATCAACGGGTCCGCCACGCGCTGGTGGACCAATCTGAATTCTGCCGAGGATGCTGCTGGCGAGCTGACCAATCCCTGGTGGAACACATTGCTGGGGGTCGCCCCGCTCGCGACCGACGAAGGCACGGCTGCCGGTAGCCGGCTTGCAGGCACTGAGGCGATCCAGTTGCTGTCGGCCGATACCTCCGTGGCGACGGTGACATCGCACAACGGGACGACCTTCGTGCTCAATACCGCCGCGCATGGCCTGCAGAGCGGGAACCTGTTGCTGGTCTGCAATGCAAGGCAGGCTTCGGCCTTCCAGGGCACGGTGGCGGGCACGTTGGTGACACACCCGGTTACGGGGACGCCCGGCAACTGCACCGGCAACCTCGGGTTGCCTGCCGGTTGCGGGGCGCAGGCATTCTCCTACACGCCGAATTCGATGATCTCCAGGTTGAACGCCTCACGCTGGTTTGTGGGCCTGAACGGGCGCGGCGGTAGTTCGCTGTATCTGTCCAGGACGAATGCCAATGGGCAGGGCATGACCAACCAGGAAATGGTGGACGGCGTGACCGGGCTGAGCTTCCAGTATCTGCGGACAGGCGATTCCAACTATGTCAATCAGGCCGGCGTCGGGGGTCGCTGGGGTGATGTGGTCGCCGTCCGGGTCACGGTGACGGTCAATGCAGAGAACGCGCGTGGAACCAATGGCAATCCCCTGTCGCGCACCTTGGTGCATACCGTCAGCCTGAGGAGTCGGAACGCATGAATCTGTCCTCTGCGCGCAGGAACGAGCAGGGTGTCTCGCTGCTGGTCGTGCTGGTACTGCTGCTGGTGATGACCCTGCTGGGCGTCGCGGTGCTGCGCACGACCCTGCTGGAAGAGCGCATGACGGCGAATCTCTACGATCGCAGCCTCAGCTTCCAGTCGGCCGAATCGGCATTGCGCGAAGGAGAGCTGGTGGCTGCGACGGGCCCCACGCCACCCGCCAGTGGTTGTGCCAATGGCGTCTGCGCGACGCCTGCAGCCGGCAGCACGGAGCGCTGGCTGGATACCGCCTTCGTTACCGGGTGGCGGGCCGGGACTCGGTCCACCGAAGCGCAGGCCGCCTTGCTGCCGGCCTCGTCTTTCATCGTCGAGTTCATGGGGCTCGCACCGTCGTGGCCGGGATGCGACCGGATGGTCCCGGTTCCCAATCTGTGCATGCGGCCGTCGTATCGCATTACCGCACGCAGCGTCCAAGCCGACCGCGCGCCGGTGATCCTGCAATCCAACTACGTCATGCGCTGACGGAGTCACGTCATGTCCACCAGGTCCAGGTCCATTCCGCCGCAACGCAAGCTTCGCGAACGTATGCTCGCGTTCTGCCTGTCGTTGCTATCCGTGTTGCTGGCATTGCCCGCAACCGCGGCCATCGACATTCCCACCGATCCGTTGACGACGGGTGCGCGTGTTCCGCCCAACATCCTCTTCATCCTCGATGACTCGGGTTCGATGGCGTTCGACGCCATGCCGGACAGTAGCATTGGTACAGAGTGGGACAATCGCAGTTACGTGCACAATGCGGTCTACTACAATCCGGCAACCAACTATCAGCCATGGATCGCGGCCAACGGTTCGCCGATGACAGGCGGTACTTCTTACGGTGCCGTCTACGGCGATTTCAACCTTGCGAGTGGCGGCACGATCGATCTGGCCGACAGTAGCAGTTGTCGGAGTTACAACAAGAACAATAATGCTACGTCAGGAGAGATGTTGGTAGGCGGAACCCAGGTCTGCGGAGGTGTGCAGACCTTCTATGTGCCCAAGGACCGGGCCAATACGAATGCGGCCTATCTGGCCGATCAGGCGAATTTCTATCGCTATCAGATCCTGGCAGATGGTCGGGTGATCCGTAGTGAGTGGTTGACATACAGTGCAGGTAGCTCGCCGAGTAGCAGCTACACGGAAACGCTTGGCAATTCGGGAACCGGATCCATTTCCTCGAACAGTTACCGTCCTGCGCTGACGGCATGGTCGTTCACAGTGCCGGCGAATGCGCGGAATCTGGTGATCACCAGCTCGGGCGGTTCAGTCAGCGGAACGAATCGTGGTGCGGACCTGTTCGTACGTTACAACAACGCGACAGTGACTACCGGCAGCTACACCCACCGATCGCAGAACAATGGCAATGCCGAAGAGATCTCCGTCCCGTCGCCATCGGCCGGAACCTGGTATGCAAGGCTGTACGCGCAGACTGCTTTCACTGGTGCTGTGACCGTGTCGATGTCTTACGAAACCGTCGACGGCGCGCTGGGCTGCGCCACGACGTTCAGTGGCAGTGGGTGGCGAAACTGCCAGGCGACGACGCCAACCGGGCGCAGCGCTGCAGATGAGCGGCAGAACTTTGCGACCTGGTTCTCGTACCATCGCACGCGCATGAAGTCTGCGAAAGCCGGTGCCAGTGAAGCCTTCAGCGAGTTGGGTAGCGATGTCCGGGTGGGCTACCGGACAATCTGGCAGCGCAATGGCGCGACGGTCACCGGCAACTGGCCCAGACAGGCCGTCCCGATTCCGGTGCAGTACAACAATGGCCTGTTCTCCGACGTCGTCGATGGCTCAAATACCTATGACAACCGGACGAAGTGGTACACGCGACTGCAAAGTACCATCGGCTATAACGGAACGCCTTTGCGTAGCGCGCTCCAAAGTGCCGGTGATTATTTCAGCAGTAGTGCTTCCGATGGACCTTATGGGCCGCAATCAGGGGTCGGTCAACTCGCATGCCGCCAGAATTTCACGATCTTGACCACGGATGGTTACTGGAACAGCGACGATAACTTCAACATCGGAAATACGGATAACGCCAGCGGCGTTACTATCACACACGGAACGACTGGCAGTACCTATCAGTACTCTGCGTCTGCTCCTTATCGCGACAACTTTTCCAATACGCTCGCGGACGTCGCGATGTATTACTGGAAGACGGACCTGCGCGCGGGCACGAGTGGCTTGAGCAATATCGTCCCGACGACGACCAAGAATCCCGCGTTCTGGCAGCACATGGTGACGTTTGGGATTTCGATCGGATTGAGTGGAAACACGGGTTTTACCAGTGTTGATGACGTGCCGGCCAACTATTCGCAATGGCCGGATCCGACCAATGCCGAAGACGCCGATCGCATCGACGATCTGCTGCATGCGGCTGTCAACTCGCGAGGAACGTTCCTGTCGGCATCCAATCCATCGGAGTTCTCGACAGGTCTGAAAGCGGCGCTTTCGACGATCGTGGAACGCACCGGTTCTTTCTCGAACGTCGCCGCAAACTCCACGTCGCTTGATACGGGGACGCGCATCTTCCAGGCGAATTACGTGTCCAGCGTGTGGTCTGGTGAACTGGCGTCCTATCCGTTCGTGGAACGCGTCGTTTCCACGTCGCCGCGCGTGGTAGAGAACGTGATTGCCGGAGAGCCCAGTTGGCGCGCCTCGACGGGTATTCCGGCGACGGGCCGGAAGGTGATTACCTATAACGGCACCGTGGGTCGCCTGTTTCCATCACAGGCCACAACGACACAGTTGGCGGCGTTGACCAGGATTTCGTCGCCGGCAGTCACCGGAGTCAACAATGCGGCCTATATTGCGGGTGCGCGCAATCTGGAGATGAGCCAGACTGGCGGAACCTTGAGGAACAGGAATTCTCTGCTCGGAGACATCGTGTCGTCGTCGCCTGCTTATGTGGAGGACACTGGGACCGTCTATGTCGGCGCCAACGACGGCATGCTGCACGCGGTCAATGCGACCAATGGCAGGGAACTGTTCGCCTACATCCCGAATATCGTCAACTGGGGGGCATTGGAGACATTGAGCCGTCCGGATTACTCGCATCGCTATTTCGTCGATGGGCCAGTGGTGGTCTCGACGCGCAAGCAGACGACCGATCGCAACATACTGGTCGGAACATTGGGCAAGGGCGGCAAGGGCTTGTACGCGTTGGATGTCACCAATCCGGCCACGTTCGGTGTCGACAATGTGCTCTGGGAGCGCAATGAAACGCCCGGTGGCAACATGGGGTTGGTGCAGGGTGAGCCCATCATCGCCAAATTGCCGACCGCCACGGGCGGTACGTTCAATGCATTGATCGTCGGTAATGGCGTCAACAGCACCAACAATCGTTCCGTGCTGCTGGTCTACGACCTCGTCTCGGGCGATCTGGTTCGCGAGATCAGTACAGGTGCTGGGTCGGCGACGTCTCCCAATGGTCTTTCGGCGCCCGTGGGTTGGGATGCCAATGGCGATGGCGTCGTCGAATACATCTATGCTGGCGATACCCTCGGCAATGTCTGGAAGTTCAACACCGCGGGTGCGCCCAGTAGTTGGGCTGTCGCAAACAGCGGCAATCCGATGTTCGTGGCGACCGATAGCGCGGGCATCCGCCAACCGATCAGTGGGCGCTTGACGGTAGCTCTGCATCCCTCGAATTTCACGACGTGGGTGTTCTTCGGTACTGGTCGGTTCGTTACCACTGACGACGTCGCCAACCGGACGACGCAGGGTCTGTATGGAATCCGCGATGATGGCGTCGTTGTGCAGCGGAGCAGCCTGATCCAACGTCAGACGGTGGTGGCCGGCAACTTCAGTTCGCGGCCGGTGCGTTCTTTCCAGGGTCATGCGCCATTGCCCTTGAGAACGACAGCCAACGAACTCGTACGTGGCTGGTATATCGACCTGCTGGAGCCGCCGAACCAGAGCGCGATTGGCGAACGCATCGTCACCGAAGCCCAGGTCATCAACCGTGTTCTGGTGGCCGCGAGCATCATTCCGACCGCTGATGCCTGTCAATCCGACGGACGTGGTTACATCAACGCATTGGATGCATTCACCGGGACGAGTCTGTCAGAGGGATACTTTGACGTCGACGGCGATGGCAGCTTTACCAACGACAAGTTGACCTCGGGCGACGAATCTTTGCTGATCGGTTCGGTGGATCTGGGTGTGGGCATGCCGACCTTGCCGAACCTGTTGCGCGACCTTGCCGTGGCTGGTGGGTCGTCCGGCGGCCGGGGGCAGATCCGGACCCGCGACAACAGGACGTCCGGTCGTGTGTCCTGGCGCGAAGTGGTTGTGGAGTGAGCCTGATGCAGACGGAGCCAACCCAGATGAAGCCAGTCCTGATGAAGCGGGTGCAGATGAAGCAGATGCCAGTGCCCGCAGTCCGGGCGTTGATTGTCCAGCGAGGATTCACGCTGATCGAAATCATGATCGTAGTGCTGATCATCGCGGTCCTGGCTGCGATTGCCCTGCCGAGTTACAACGACCATGTCACCAGGACCCGTCGGGCGACTGCGGCGGCGTGCCTGTTGGAGCGTGCCCAGTTCATGGAGCGGTACTACACGACGAACCTGACGTATGTGGGTGCGCCCAATCCCGCGCAATGCCAGGAGGTGCAGGCGTTCTATCAGATCTCGTTTCTTGCGGATCCTGCTGCCAATACCTATACGTTGCAGGCTGTCCCGCAGGGGCAGCAGGCCGATCGGGACACCGCCTGCGCGACCCTGTCCATCAACCAGCGGGGCGTGCGGGCGGTCAGTGCGACCGGAGCCAATCCGATGACCTGCTGGTGAACCGGGACGCGGCCGGGAGACTTCTTTCCGGCCTCCCGGGTGCTTGACCTCGCTGGCGCAAGCATTAGAATACCGGTCCCCGCCCGAATAGCTCAGCCGGTTAGAGCACTTGACTGTTAATCAGGGGGTCGTTGGTTCGAGTCCAACTTCGGGCGCCAGACACCGGAAAGCCTGCATCGGAAGATGCAGGCTTTTTCTTTGGGATGTCGCCGCCATTTCCGGGCTCATGAAGGGCAGGGAAGGCGATCTGGCGGATCGAAACGCCGGGCACGCCCGGTATTGCTGACGATCTGTTGCGTGGCCACCCGGGCATGGATGCACACGCTGATGGTGAGGTTGGTCCCGGGGCTTGTGCCGTCATGTCGGAACCGGAGGAAACGGCGATTCGCGACAATGACCGGGACGTACCTGCGCCCTGCCGGATGACGCTGTACCCAGAGGACGTCGGCATCATCATCGGGGCGGCCGTTACCATCCCGATCCATGAACACGATCCAGCCGCCGCTCCAGTCCGTCCCCGGTTGGCAGCGGCCCTCCGGGCCCAGCGGGCAGAGCATGACCGGCTGTCGACGCATCAGCGCGGACGCCCGCGCAAGCGCAAGGTCGTGGCCCAGCCGATGCGAGCTGGCGACTACCCGATGCCGCTCCAGCATCTGGCTGAACGCAGGGATTCCGACCGAGGCGACGATCGCCAGGATGGCGACCACCACGATCGCTTCGATGAGCGTGAATCCTGCGCTGCTGCGAGTCATTCCCTGCCCTCCATGGCCGGGTATCGAGGGGGTAGTCTGTGATCGCGGATACCCCGGCAGGCATCGGCCGATGTCATGCAGGGGGGTAGGAAAATCCCGTTGCAGTCCCCATCCAAGGCTTGCCGCTACACTGCCTGGTCGCGTCGCGGCGAGCCCTGCCACAGCGCCGCCACGGCGCTGGCGCGTACACCCTTCCGGATAGCCAAACCCCCATGAGCAGCGACGACACCACGCCATCCGCCGGATTCCAGCTTGCCGCCCCGTACGAGCCGGCGGGCGAGCAGCCGCAGGCGATCGCGGCCCTGATCGACGGTTTCGAGTCCGGGCTGGCGCGGCAGACGCTGCTGGGCGTGACCGGCTCGGGCAAGACCTACACGATCGCCAACGTGATCCAGCAGGTGCAGAAGCCGACCCTGGTCATGGCGCCCAACAAGACGCTGGCGGCGCAGCTGTATGGCGAGTTCAAGTCGTTCTTCCCGCACAACGCGGTCGAGTACTTCGTCAGCTATTACGACTACTACCAGCCCGAGGCCTATATCCCGTCGTCGGATACGTTCATCGACAAGGACAGTTCGGTCAACGAACACATCGAGCAGATGCGCCTGTCGGCGACCAAGGCGCTGCTGGAGCGTCGCGACACCATCATCGTCTGTACGGTGTCGGCGATCTACGGCCTCGGCGATCCCAACGAATACTTCAAGATGGTGCTGCACATGGTCCGCGGCGAGCGCATCGACCAGCGCGAGCTGATCCGCCGCTTGACCGAGATGCAGTACACCCGCAACGATACCGAGCTGCGTCGCGGTACCTACCGCGTGCGCGGCGAAGTTATCGACGTGCATCCGGCCGAGTCCGATGCCGAGGCGCTGCGGATCGAGCTGTTCGACGGCGAGATCGAGCGGCTGGTGCTGTTCGACCCACTGACCGGTGAGACCCAGCGAACCCTTGGTCGCTACACGATCTATCCGAAGTCGCATTACGTGACCACGCGGCGCACGACGCTGGACGCCATCGAAGCGATCAAGACCGAACTGCCCGAGCGCCTCGAGCAGTTTTACGCGGCCAACAAGCTGGTCGAGGCGCAGCGGCTGCAGCAGCGCACGCAGTTCGACCTGGAGATGATGGCCGAGGTCGGCTACTGCAACGGCATCGAGAACTACTCGCGGCACCTGACAGGGCGCATGCCCAACGAGGCGCCGCCGTGCCTGTTCGACTACCTGCCGCCGGATGCGCTGCTGGTCATCGACGAGTCCCACGTCACCGTTCCGCAGATCGGCGCGATGTACAAGGGCGATCGCTCGCGCAAGGAGACCCTGGTGGAGTTCGGGTTCCGGCTGCCGTCCGCGTTGGACAACCGCCCGTTGAAGTTCGACGAGTGGGAAGGCCGTTCGCCGCGAACGATCTTCGTGTCGGCGACGCCGGGCAAGTACGAGCTGGAGAAATCGGAAGGGCAGGTCACCGAGCTCGTGGTCCGGCCAACCGGGCTGATCGATCCGACGGTCGAGATCCGTCCGGTCGGCACCCAGGTCGACGACCTGCTGAGCGAGATCCACGCGCGCGTGGCGATGGGCGATCGCGTGCTGGTGACCACGCTGACCAAGCGCATGTCGGAGAACCTGACCGAGTACCTCGGCGACCACGACATCCGCGTGCGCTACCTGCATTCGGATATCGAGACCGTCGAGCGCGTGGAAATCATCCGCGACCTGCGGCTGGGCAAGTTTGACGTGCTGGTCGGCATCAACCTGCTGCGCGAAGGTCTGGACATGCCGGAGGTGTCGCTGGTCGCGATCCTGGATGCCGACAAGGAGGGCTTCCTGCGCTCGACCGGCTCGCTGATCCAGACCATCGGTCGCGCTGCGCGCAACGTCCGCGGCAAGGCGATCCTGTATGCCGACCGCATCACCCGCTCGATGCAGGCGGCGATCGACGAGACCGACCGCCGCCGGCAGAAGCAGGTCGAGTACAACGCCGAGCACGGCATCACGCCGCAATCGGTCGTCCGCGAGATCATGGACGTCATGGAAGGCGCCCGCGACGCGCCCGAGCTGGTCAAGGTCGGCAAGGGCAAGGGCCGCCGCGTCGCCGAGCCTACGGAGAACTACGCGGCGCTGGAGCCGGCGAAGCTGGCGGCGCGGCTCAAGGCGCTGGAACAGCAGATGTACCAGCACGCCCGCGACCTGGAGTTCGAGCAGGCCGCCCAGGTCCGCGACCAGATCCGCCAGATCCGCGAAGCGAGCCTGATGTGATGAACTTTGCACGGGAGGCTTCTGTTTCTGCTCCCGGCAGGGTATGATGCGCACCCTTCGGGGCGGTTAGCTCAGCGGTAGAGCACTACCTTGACATGGTAGGGGTCACAGGTTCGAACCCTGTACCGCCCACCACGCTTTACGGCGTGGACCCGAAGACCCGATGCGGCGCAGCCAGATGGCTTGCGCCGTTTCTATTTGGTCTATTTGGGCGTCTGGTTCCTGCGTGAGGCCGGTCCTGGGCCCACTCCCCCTGCACGCGGCGTCGATTACCCTGATCGCTGCCTGCGTCCGGGAATCGCGATGAGATCGACCTGCCTGCTTGCCTTGCTGTTGCTGCCTGGCCTTCTTGCCTCTGCATCTGCGGCCGAGCCCATGCGTTACGGCGGGGAACTGCAGGGCTTCGCTTACCCGCATCCGCGCCAGCAGTTCGCGCTGCAGTCGCAGGGACAGGCCTTGACGATGGCGTACATGGACGTTGCCCCGACGGCGGCGTCGAACGGGCGCACGGCGGTGTTGCTGCATGGCAAGAATTTCTGCGGGGCGACCTGGGCCGACACCCTCCAGGTGCTGACGGGCGCGGGTTACCGCGTGATCGCGCCGGACCAGGTCGGCTTCTGCGGGTCGAGCAAGCCGCGCGGGTACCAGTTCAGTTTTGCCCAGTTGGCCAGCCATACGCAGGCCCTGCTGCAATCGCTGCAGGTGGACCGGGTCACCCTGGTCGGCCACTCGATGGGCGGGATGCTGGCGGTGCGGTTTGCGCTGATGCATCCGCAGGCCGTCGAGCAGCTGGTGCTGGTCAATCCGATCGGGCTCGAGGACTGGCAGGCCGAAGGCGTGCCCTATGCCTCGATCGACACGCTGCTGGCCGGCGAGCGCAAGACTAGTGCCGACAGCATCAAGGCCTACCAGCTGAAGTACTACTACAACGGCCAGTGGGCGCCGCGCTACGACCGCTGGGTCGAGATGCTGGCGGGGATGTATGCCGGTCCCGATGGCGAGGTCGTGGCGCTGAACCAGGCCCAGACCTCGGAGATGTTGTTCACGCAGCCGGTCGTGCACGAGTTGCCACGCTTGCGCATGCCGACGGTATTGATCATCGGCGGCAAGGATCGCACCGCGCCGGGTGCCAACCGGGCGCCGCCCGAGCTTGCGGCCAGGCTGGGCGACTATCCGGTGCTTGGCCAGCGCGCGGCCGACGCCATTCCCGGGGCACGCCTGGTGTCGTTTCCGGAGCTGGGCCATTCGCCGCAGGTCGAGGCACCGGCGGTCTTCCATGCAGCGCTGCTGCGCGAGCTGGCGGCTTTGCAGCCTTGAGCGCGGATGCGAAAGACCGGGCCTGCGGCGCGGGCCAGACGCCGGTTCGGATATCCCGATCGACGGCGCGCGCCAGCTTCGCGCTGAGGTTAGGCTCGATCATTCCCGTAGCAGGAGCGTGCCGCGATGCCCTTCGAGATGACGATTGAACTGCAGATGCTGGCCTGGGCGATCGTACTGGGGTTCGTGCAGCTGACGCTGGCCTCGGCGCTGATGACGCGGCAGCGCGGCCTGGCCTGGAATGCCAGTGCGCGTGACGGCGAGGCCCGGCCCCTGACCGGCGTGGCCGCACGCGCGGACCGGGCGATGCGCAACTTTCTCGAGACCTTCCCGTTCTTCGCGGCCGCGGTGCTGGCGGTCGTGGCGGCAGGTCGCGCCGATGCCACGACCGCGCTCGGTGCCCAGCTCTACCTGTGGGCGCGCGTGGCCTATGTGCCGCTGTATCTGGCGGGAGTGCCTTACCTGCGCTCACTGGTCTGGACGGTGTCAGTGCTGGGCATCCTGCGGATCCTGTGGGCGCTGTTCTGACGCGAACGCCGCCGCGGGGGCATGCGCCGGCTGGCGGGGCGCGGACGCGATCGGCAGTCGGGCGTGGTGTCACGCAGATGGGCGTGATGGCGGCATCGATGGCGGCGTGTTCATCGAATGTTCGACTGCCACCATGGGCCACCTCTACACTGGGGGTCGTTGTCGACTCTTCCTGTCTCTGCCGTGACCGCGCCGTTCCCCACAGCCGTTGCCACGCATCCACACTGCGTCCGCCCGTCCGCCCTGCGGCTGTTCGGCTTGGGCTGCGTGGTCGTCGGCTTGCTTGCGGCGTGCCAGCCGTCTGAACCCGTACCGGTCGCGGCGGCGGTCGAAACCGTCCCGGTCGACAGCCCTGAAGATGGTGGCGCGGTCAGTACCGGCCCGGTCGCCGACGAGCCGCATGCGCCAACAGCGCCAGCGGCGGCACCGGTACCTCCGCAGATCGACTGGTCGCCGCTGGCCTTGCCCGAAGGCACCACGTCGATCAGCTGCGAGCTGGACTATGCCGCACAGGGCGATGGCGAGCCCTTGCTGGAGCTGTCGCGCGAGCGCATCGCCGCGCTGCTCGAGCCCTGTCGCGAGCGTGGCGTCCTGCGCCTGCGCTACGCCGGCAAGATCACCGCCGAGTTCACGGCATTGATCCAGCGCGTGGCCGATGTCGCCGACGCGATGGCGATCAACAAGCGCGTGCTCGACCTGAACTCCAGCGGCGGCTTGGTCGAGGATGCGATCAAGGCCGGCGACCTGATCGCCGAGTCGCGCTGGACGATCTGGGTACGCGAAGGCGCGGTCTGCCACAGCGCCTGCGTGTTCGTGCTGGGGGCGGGCGATGTCCGCATGATCAGCGGGCGGGTGGGCATCCACCGCATCATCCGCATGAGTTCGACCGCATCGACGCGGGTCGAGCTCAACAAGGAACTGCGTGCCGTCTACGAGCGCGTGCGTGACTATCTGGAGCGCAACGGTGTCGCGACCGCCGTGGCCGACCTGATGATGGCCGTGCCCAACCGCAATCTGCGCCTGCTGACCTCCGACGAACTGCAGCTGTATGGCCTCGACGGCATCAATCCGGCGCAGGACGACCTCGACCGGTTGAGACTGATGCGCAAGTGCGGGCAGGATTTCGTCGCGCGCCGGGACGCGTTCGTGCGGGCCTTCGATCTGCGCTGCAAGGCGCCCGACACCGAACTCGAGACGCTCAACAGCTGCGGTCTGGACCTGCGCAAGCAGTTCGGTTTCCCGGACGAGGCCTGCCCGGCGGAGAGCCCGATGTCGGAGTTCGATGGCATGGCCGATGCCGATCTGCAGCGGCTGATCCCGGTGAGCCTGCTACCGCCTGTGTCCAGGCCCGTGGAAACGGCGCATCCCGAAGGGGTCGCGGCGGAGACTGGGCTCGCAGGGACGCCCGGGTCCTCATCTTCGGCAGGGGCGACGCAGGGCAATGCGACGCGTGGCGGCCCGGTGGTCCCGGTGACGCGTCCGGCCCGCAGGACCGGGGCGGATTGAGCGGGCAGGCCGGATTGGGCGGGGCCTGATCTGACGGGGGCTGATTGGACGGGCCTGATAGTCGGCCTGATCAACGGGGCCGATCAACCGACCCGATCGGGCGGGGCAGCCCAGAGCTGCCCGCCCCACATGCTCTGCGATCAGGCGGGCACTGCGTCCGCGCCGGCATCGATGAAGCCGCCGGACTGACGTTGCCACAGTTGCGCGTACAGGCCGCCGGATGCGATCAGGTCTTCATGCGTGCCCTGTTCCACGATGCGGCCGTGGTCCATGACGATCAGCCGATCCATCGCCGCGATCGTCGACAGGCGATGCGCGATTGCGATGACGGTCTTGCCCGCCATCAACCGGTACAGGTTTTCCTGGATCACGCCTTCGACTTCGGAGTCGAGCGCCGACGTGGCTTCGTCCAGCACCAGGATCGGCGCATTCTTCAGCAGGACCCGCGCGATCGCGATGCGCTGGCGCTGGCCGCCCGACAATTTGACGCCGCGTTCGCCGACGTGCGCGTCGTAACCGTGGCGTCCGCTGCCGTCCGAGAGTTCGAGGATGAACTCGTGCGCGCGTGCCTGCCGGGCCGCGTCCAGCATCTCGGCCTCGGTCGCATCCGGGCGGCCATAGAGGATGTTGTCGCGGACAGAACGATGCAGCAGCGAGGTGTCCTGGGTGACGACGCCGATCTGCGCCCGCAGGGAGTCCTGTTCGACGCTGGCGATATCGACGCCATCGACGAGGATCGCGCCACGTTCGCGGTCGTGGAAGCGCAGCAGCAGGTTGACCAGCGTCGACTTGCCGGCGCCCGAGCGGCCGACCACGCCGATCTTCTCGCCGGGGCGCACGTGCAGGTCGAGCTGTTCGATGACGCCGCTGTCCTTGCCGTAGTGGAAGCTGACGTTGTCGAAGCGGATGTCGCCGCGCACCGGGGCGATCGCGGTGGCGCCTTCGGCATCGTCGACGGTCGGCGGCAGCGAGATCGAATTGATGCCGTCCTTGACGGTGCCGATGTTTTCGAACAGCGCCGACAGCTCCCACATGATCCATTGCGACATGCCCAGGATCCGCAGGGCCAGCGCGATGGCGACGGCGACCGCGCCGATGCTGACCGCGCCGCCCATCCACAGCCAGATGCCCAGCCCAGCGACCGAGAACAGCATCAGCATGTTCAGGGCGTAGTTGGCGCTGTGGACCCAGGTCACCAGTCGCATCTGCTCGTGCACGGTGCCCAGGAAGCCGTCCATGGCCTCACGCGAATACGCCTGCTCGCGCCGCGAGTGCGAGAACAGCTTCACGGTCGCGATGTTGGTGTAGCTGTCGACGATGCGCCCGGTCATCACCGAGCGCGCATCCGCCTGGCGTGCGCCGACCTCGCCGAGCTTCGGGACGAAATGGCGCATCAGTACCGCATAGCCCACCAGCCACGCGATGAACGGCAGCATCAGCCGCCAGTCCGCCGAGGCCGCGACGATCAGCGCGCCGCTCAGGTACACCAGCACGTAGTTGCCGACGTCCAGCAGCTTGAGGACGGTTTCGCGCACGGCCAGCGAGGTCTGCATCAGCTTGGTCGCGATGCGCCCGGCGAACTCGTCCTGGAAGTAGCCCATCGACTGCCGCAACAGGTAGCGGTGCACGTTCCAGCGGATGCGCATCGGGTAGTTGCCCAGCAGCACCTGGTGGATGACCAGCGAGTTGAACAGCGTCAGCACCGGCAACACCAGCAGCACCACGACGGCCATGACCGCGAGGCTGCGGCCCTCGGCCGCCAGGAAGGTGTCGGTGCCATGGCTGCCGAGGCGATCGACCAGGCTGCCGACGAAGGCGTACAGCGAGACTTCGGCGACCGCGATCGCGGCGGTCAACGCCGCCATCACCAGCAGCCAGTGTTCGGCGCCGCGGGTGTAATGGCGGCAGAACGCGTACAGCGACTTCGGCGGCTGCGCGGGCAGGGCGTCGGGGAATGGATTGAGGCGGCTTTCGAACCAGCGGAACATCAGTGGATCATCCTTGCAGTACAACAGTCATGGGGTGGTGGCGGGTGGTGCGGTGGCGCGACAGGCGGGGGGCGGTCGCCGTCGTCATGCCGATGCGCGCTGAAGTGCCGGGCGCAGGATCGGTTCAATCCTTCGCAGCACCGGCGTCGCGACGAAGGTGCTCACGGGCCACCCGTGGACGGCGGGGGCGCGTATCGCATGTCAGGTCGCGGCCACGCGGTCGATCGATACGCGTGTGCGGGTCTCTGGCCGTGAAGCGGCACATCGTCGCCGGATGACGCGGTGCGGGCACCGGGCTGCCGGAGCTGCAGCACGGTAGCGGCAATGGAACAACGCCGGTTCCCGGCGTTCCCGCGATCATGGCCTGCATCGACGACTGGCTTCAGGAAGACCCGATGGCGGCGATTGTACTCTGCCGTCGTCATCGGCAAAGGCGCGTGGCCATCGGGCGGTCTTGCGCCAGTCATGCTCGCTCCCGTCACCGGCGATGGGAGGCGGGCGATCGCATGCGGGCGATGGCATGCGAGCGAGGGCCGCGCCCGACCGCAGCGCGGCTGAAGCGGATGTCGGCTGCGCTCCGTATCGGCATGGGCAGGGTGATCGGTGAAGGCGGGGTTGGTATGATGCAACCTCTAGATTGCTTGAGGTCAAGGCCGGACATGGGGAACGAGCGACCATTGCGTGCGTCGCCAAAGGAAATGAGCGTGGGCCAGGTCGCGGCGCGCAGCGGCGTGGCGGTGTCCACCTTGCATTTCTACGAGAGCAGCGGCCTGATCCACAGCTGGCGCAACGCCGGCAACCAGCGTCGCTATTCGCGCGATGTGCTGCGTCGGGTCGCCGTGATCCGGGTGGCGCAGCGCACCGGCATCCCGCTGGCCGAGATCCGCGACGCGCTGGCGACGCTGCCGGATGCGCGCACGCCCAATGCCTCGGACTGGGCCCGCCTGTCGCGGCAGTGGACCTTGTCGTTGAACGAGCGCATCGCACGCCTGACCCGGTTGCGCGACGATCTGGACGGTTGCATCGGCTGCGGCTGCCTGTCTCTGAAGGAATGCCCGTTGCGCAACCCGGCCGACGAAATGGCCGCGCGGGGCCCGGGCGCCAGCTGGCTGGATCGCGACGCGTAGCAGGCGCCATCGGCGCGACGGCGCTGTCTGGGGCTGCTTCACGCGCCTCATGACGGCGGCCTCCTCCTGCCCATGGGGATGCTATGCAGGCGTCATGTGCCGCGCTCAGCGTCCGCCGCCACCGCCGCCACCCCCACCTCCGCCGGAGAATCCGCCGCCGCCGCTGCCCGATGCGCTACCCGGCGGCGACGCCGATGACGAGATCTGCGATGCCAGGCTGCTGCCGAGCGCCTTGGTGAATCCGCCCAGGTCGTTGCCCAGATGGCTTCCGCTGTACCAGCCGATCGCAGTGGTCGCGGCTGCGGCTGCAGCGGCGCCGACGGCCAGCGTGAACTTCTTCGTCCAGGCATCTTCGACCTCGAGCGCGACCGCGTATGGCAGCAGTGCTTCGAAGCGCCCGGCATCCAGCGACGGCTCCGGCGCGTCCGGCCCCTTGAGACGTTGCAGGTCGGGTTGGTCGGCGACGCTGAGATAGCGTTTGAAGCCTTCGATCTCGTCGAGCAGCCGGCGCCCCTGCGGCGTCGGTGCGCGTACCACGAACGCGAACACGATGACCGTCACCAGCATCAGCAAGGCCGAGGGCAGGATCAGCAGGATGCCGGTGCCGCCGGAGAACAGCAGGGCGGCGATGATGGCCAGCATCGCGATCGCCAACGCGATCAGCGCTTTGCCGCCGTTGGTCGAGAACATCGCCGGTTTGAAGCGGGCTTCGAGTGCCTTGGTGTGCTTGCGCAGGATCGACTGGATCTCGGCGGCATTGCCGTTGTCGAGTTCCAGTTCATTCCGGCCCTGGAACAGGGCCTGCTGCAACACCCGCTGTTCGGGCACGAGGCCGGTGGCGGCGCCGGCCCCCTTCTTCAGGTCCCAGTGATCTTTCAACAGCTGCTTGTCGCGGTGGATCGTCAGTCCGCCGGCCACCGCCAGCGACAGCAGCTCGGACGAGAAGCAGCGCGTGTCGTAGGCCATGCGCTGCATGAAGCGCAGGCCGGCGGGCGAGTAGCCTGCAGGTGGATCGTAGCGCGCGATGATCGTGCCCGCGGACGGGTCGCGGCCGATCCGGCGCCAGGTCGCGATGCAGTACGCCAGCAACCCCAGCAGTCCGGCGAAGGCGAGCAGGGCGCCGCGATTGTCGCGCAGCAGCCAGTGGAGTTTCTGCGCGCGTGAGGGCTCGGCGACCAGGCCTTTCGGGAATGTCAGCACCACGGAGAATCCTTCACGTGGCTGCAGCGGGCGCGTCAGCTCCCAGCGTGCGGTCCCCGGCGCGGGCAGGGCTGCGGTGTAGTCCTGGTCGGCGGCGCCCTGGACGCCGACATAGCCTTCGGCGTGCAGCTCCGCCACCGGGACCGGCGCGGGCAATACGACCTCGATGCTGCCGCGTTCGATCGGGAAATCCCAACCGGTGCCGATGGCGTTCCAGTACAGCTCGTCGTTCCGCGCGAAGAAGCCCAGTTGCCGCGACGTGCGGTAACGCAGGGTGTAGGTGAACTCGGCCGGTGTCGGCAGCAAGTCGTCGTTGCCCGTATTGATGCGTACGCCGTTCGGGCGCGTCTCGGTGAACCAGGGTTCGGTGCGGCCATCGCGCTGCACATCGAGCATCGTGAAGTCGACGACGACGCGGTTGCCATGTGCATTGCGATAACGGGTCGGGAAGTCTCGGTAGATGCCGCGACGGATGTTGTCGCCCTCGGCCCGCACGCGGATGGTCTCGGTGACGTCCTGACTGCCATCGCTGGCGATCCGGACCACGCTGTCGTACGACAGGATGCGTTCCTGCGCATGCAGCGGCAACGCGCAGGCCAGCAGGGCCAGCAGGGCCAGCCAGCACAGCAGGCGCAGCAGGCGGGGATGGTCGGCGCTAGGCATCGCGGCGCGGCTCATCGGGCCAGCTCCACCTGGACGGCATTGCGCGCGCTGTCGCCCGCCTGGAAGGGTTCGCGCGCATCGAATCCGGTCATCGAGGCGACCGCATTGGCCGGCACGCGCTGGATCGCATCGTTGTAGTCGCGCACTGCGCCGTTGTAGAAGCGGCGTGCGTATTGCAACTGCTCCTCGACATCGACGAGGTCGCGCTGCAACTGGATGAAGTTCGCGCTGGCCTTCAGGTCCGGATAGGCCTCCTGCAACACCAGCACCTGGCCGATGGCCTGCGACAGTGCATGTTCGACGTCGCCCAACGCCGCAGGTGCCGTGGCCTGGATCGCCTTCGCGCGCAATTGCGTCACCAGTTCCAGCGTGGCCCGTTCGTGGCCGATGTAGCCCTGCACGGCACTGACCAGTTGCGGCACCAGATCGTGCCGGCGCATCAGCTGCACGTCGATATCGGCCCAGGCCGTCGCGACCTGGTTGCGCAGGCGGATGAA
This sequence comes from Luteimonas sp. RIT-PG2_3, assembly GCF_054902115.1. Classification (NCBI taxonomy): domain Bacteria; kingdom Pseudomonadati; phylum Pseudomonadota; class Gammaproteobacteria; order Lysobacterales; family Lysobacteraceae; genus Luteimonas; species Luteimonas sp. RIT-PG2_3. The sequence continues at coordinate 412,082 of NZ_JBUBPF010000004.1, forward strand.
GCCGTTGTAGGTCCACAGGCTCCAGGCGAGCAGGCCGACGACGGCCAGCGCAAGCAGAACGGTCACGAGGCTGATCATGGCGGACTCCGGGCATGGATGCGGCGGCAGGCGCTGCCGCCGCGAGTGTACGACAGTGGTGGCGATGCCCTGCTGGATGGAGCCGTCGGCGCGGGCGCGGGCTTGTCCACGTGCGCTCGCGTACACTCGGCGGCACCGTGCCCCAGGATGACGCAAGGGATGTCCATGCAAGCGACTCGCCAGATCAAGGCCACCGTCAGCGTCGTGCTGTCCGCCACGCTGGCGTGCATGGGCATAGCGTCCGCGCAGCAGGCGACGGCGCCGTCGGCAGTCGTCGGCACGCCGACGCAGGCGCCGCCGTTAACCCCCGAGCAGCAGGCGCAGCTTGCCCGTCAGGATGCCGAGGTCACGCGCGCCGCCGGCCAGGTCATGCAGTGGGTCGATGCCGGTCGTATCGGCGAGGTCTGGGATGGCGCATCGGACGCGATCAAGCGCGTGGTCAGCCGTGAGGCCTTCGTCAGCGGGATTGCCGCGGACCGGGCGCGGCTCGGCGCGGTGTCCGGACGTGCCAGGCCGGTCGTGACCCGTGCCCGTGTGCCGGCGGGTGCGGAGGTGCCGGAAGGGTTGTATCTCAGCGTGGCCATGGCCACGACCTTCGTCGGCCAGCCGCAGCCGATCCGCGAGCTGGTGTCGTTCCGTCTCGACGAGGATCGGACCCTGCGCGTGTCCGGCTACACGCTGCGAGCCGCCGAACCGTCCGCAGGCGCTGCTCCGGCAACCCCTGTGTCTCCGCCTGTGTCGAAGCCCTGATCGCGCGAGCGAACCGCCGGCTGCCGGCGGGTCACGCGGCCGCCATCAGCCTTCGCGATCGCCGCCGTCGTGGTGATCGGTGCCTGCGTGCACCAGGATCTGCTGCCCCTGTACTTCGACCCGTTGGCCTGCGCGGATCTTGCAGGTCTTGCGCAGCTCCACCGCACCATCGACGCTGACCACGCCGCTGGCCACCAGTTGCTTGCCGGCGCCGCCGCTGTCGCACAGGTCGGTCAGTTTCAGCAACTGGTTCAACGCGATGTAGTCCTCTTCCAGCGTGAAGTCGATGATGGGCATGCGGTGTTCCGGACAGATGGGTGGGCGTCATTATGGTCGCAGCATCGGCCAACATCGCCGACGTGTGCTGCATCGGCCTATTCGCGTTCAAATTGTGCGAGTTCTTCGATCAGGCGCTGCGCCTTCAGGATGCTGCTGCCGGCAGCGCCTTCATCCAGTCGCCGGCCAAGATCGGCACGCCGGGGCTGGTGGACCCAGCGATGGAACCACCAGGTGCCCAGCAGGCCGACGATGCCGACGGCGAGTCCCCAGGCCACCATCTGCGGGGCCCTGGCCAGCAGGTCGCCGCCGCTGAGGCCGGCCAGCGACATCACCACCGGCACCCACATCACCCACCACGGCAGGCCGGTGCTCATGCCGTTGATCAGGTAGAAGCGCCGCAGCCGTGCCAGGCGCTTCTGGATGGTGACGACGGGCGCGGCATGGTCGAGGCGCGCGATCATGCCCAGCGTCACGCCGGCCATCGCGATGGTGACCACGCCGAACACATGCACCGACAGGCCGGCGGCGAGCAGGTGCGGGATATCCCGGTGCTGGGTCCAGCAGCCGACGCCGATCGACAGCAGCAGCAGGCCGAACAGGATCTGCGCGATCTGTCCCCAGAACAGCGGTCGCAGGCTGCCGCGGGCCTTGTCGAGCTTGCTGTCGCGCAGCAGTTGCAGGTTCAGCGCGTCGTGTCGTTCCAGCTGGCGGCCAAGGGTCTGCCAGGCTTGCTTGAGGTCGTCGAGTTCCATCGTGGTGTCCATGCGGTTCTGTCGGGTGGTCAGTCGGTTGTTCGGTCGGTTGTTCGGTCGTTTGCCGGTCTTGCCTGCGCTCACGTCGCAGTGGTGGATGCCGGCGCGGCAGGTGCGGCGTAGTTGCGGATCCGCTGCTTGAGGCGGTTGATCTTGGTGGTGACGTTGCTGTCGCCCACTCCGAGGACGTCGGCGATCTCGCGGGTGCTGCGGTCGTCGAGATAGAGCAGCAGCAGGGCGCGGTCGAGCGGTGCCAGCGTCGCGATGAACTGCTGCAGCAGTTGCAGCTGTTCGGCGGCTTCATGATCGTGGCCGTGCTCGTCGACGGCATCGTGGACGCTGTCGTCGTACGGCACCGCGTGCCGTTGCCGTTGCTGCTGGCCGCGCAGGAACGAGATGCCCACGTTCAGCGCGATCCGGTACATCCAGGTGGAGAACGCCCGACGCTCGTCGTAACCGGGCCAGGCCCGCCACAGTTGGGCCAGGATGTCCTGCTGCAGGTCGGCGCGATCGTCGGGGTGGCTGGCATAGGTGCTGGCCACCTTCAGCACGATGCCGCGATGCCGATGGACCCGTTCGACGAAAGCCTGCCGGCTGTCGGCCGGCCAGGTGTCCGCGTTGTCGTTGCCGATGTCCATGCTGACGTTAGGCTCTCCATCCCGTGGTCCGGGCAAAAGCGCCCGTTGCAAGGTGATTCGCACGGCAGCGGGATTTGTCACAGCGCGGCCATCAGCACGCGCGGCGGCTCAATCGACGATGCCCTTGGCCTCGGACGTCCCCAGCACCTCCGGATGGCGGATCCGGGGCCGGCGATCGAACAGCGACTGCGCGAATACCGCCGCCAGGATGATCGCGACGCCCAGGTAGAACGTCAGGCTCAGCTCCTGTTGCTCGGAGAACAGCAGCATCGCCAGCATGATCGCGTAGACCGGCTCCAGGTTCACGGCCATCTGCGCCGAGAAGGCGTTGATATGCCGCAACGCCGCCAGCGACAAGGCGAACGGGAACAGCGTGCAGGCGAATGCGAGCAGCAACAGGTAGATGGCATCGTGCAGGCCGGGCAGCACCAGCAGGTCGCCGGCGAAGACCGGGAACAGCCAGGGCATCGCCGGTGCCAGCAGCGTCAGCGCCAGCGTGCCGGCGCCCAGCTCGATGGCGGTCACGGTCAGCGGATCGGCGTGGTGCACCAGGCGCTTGTTCAAGGAGCCGAACAGCGCCACGAACAGCGCCGACAACGCACCCGCCGCGACGCCCATGCGCATGTCGCTGGAAATACCGCCGACGACCAGCGCGACGCCGGGCAGCACGGCCACGCCGAGCATGACTTCGCGACGCGACACCGCGCGCCGGGTCAGCTTGGGTTCGATCAATGCGGTGAACACCGTCGCCAGCGCCATGCAGGTGGCGGCAATCGAGGCATTGGACAGCTTGATGGCGCCGTAGAACGTCAGCCAGTGCATTCCGACCAGCACGCCGACCCCGGCATACGACAGCAGCAGCCTGGCCGGCAGCGCGCGCAGGCCACGCCAGACACGCGGCACCAGCAGCAAGGCGGCGACCACCAGCAGCATCCGCCACCAGACCAGCGGCAAGGCAGGCAGCGTGATCAGCTTGCCGAGGATCGCGGTGAACCCCCAGAGCAGCACGCACAGGTGGATCTGCCATTGGGCCTTGGTGGTCGGTGTCATGCGGGGCGGGCCATGCTGCGGTGTCGAGAAGAGGTGTTGGGGTGGGCGCGTGGGCCGGCGCCGGAGACGTCATTCATTCGCAACGCTCCTGAGCCAGTCCAGGACCTTGCGTGCGGCCGGGCGCAGGCGGCGGTGCCCGGCGTGCACCACATGGTAGGCGTAGCGGCCTGGCATCGTGGGGACCGGCAGGCGCAGCAGCTGACCGCTGTCGAGCCACGGCGTCACGATCCGCTCGCGGGCCAGGGCGACGCCCAGCCCGAGGCTGCAGGCACGCAGCATGTCGGTGCTGTCGCTGAAGACGATGCGTTCGTCGACATCGACGCCGTGCACGCCATTGCTGCGGAACCAGTCGTGCCAGCCCTGGTGCGACAGATCGGCGATCAACGGTAGGGCCGCGACCCCGCGGGCCGTGCACACGCCGGCGACGCCGGCCAGCGCCGGGGCCGCGACCGGGAACAGCGATTCTTCCATCAGCAACTGCGAGCTCAGGCCCGGCCAGTGCCCGGGCCCCAGTCGGATGCCGAGGTCCGGGCCGCTCTCGTCGAACCGCGTCAAGGCGAGCTCGGTATCGATGCGCAGACGGATCTCGGGGTGGGCCGCCACCAGCGCGGGCAGGCGCGGGATCAGCCAGGTGTAGGCGAACGAATGCAGCGTCGTCAGGCTGACCTTGTGGCGGTCGTCGCGACGGTCGCGCAGGTCGCGCATGACGCTGTCGATGTCGTTGATCGCATTGCTGGCGCTGTCGGCAAGATGGCGGCCCTCGGCGGTCAGCGAGACCCCGCGCGCATGGCGCTGGAACAGGGTCACGCCGAGACGCGACTCCAGTTTGCGGACATGGTGACTGACTGCGCTCGCGGTCAGGTGCAACTCTTCGGCGGCATGGGCGAAGTTCTGGTGGCGGGCCGCGGATTCAAAGGCGGCAAGTGCAGGTAGCCAGTCGGACCGCAGCGTCATCGGAGCCACAAATCTGATTCATGTCTTGGTCGAAAAGTATGCGCTTGTGCGGCGCAGGCGGACAAGCACAATGACCGCTCCTCCAGTCCGGCCCATGCCATGTCGACGCCCCATGCCACTCCCACCGGCCATACCGCGCAGGCACCGGCGCTGTCGGGTTGGCTGACGCCGCTGGAGCTCGGCTTGCTGGGGGCGATCTGGGGCGCGTCCTTCCTGTTCATGCGGATCGCGGCCAAGGACTTCGGTGCGGTTCCGCTGGTCGAGGTGCGGCTGGCTGCGGGTGCGCTGGTGCTGCTGCCATTCCTGTGGCGCGAACGCCTGCGTTTTCCGCTGGCGCTGTGGCCGAAGCTTGCGCTGATCGGCGTCATCAACTCGGCGGTACCGTTCATCCTGTTCGCCTGGGCCGCGCAACGCGCACCGGCCGGCGTTGGCGCGATCGCCAATGCGATGACGGTACTGTTCACCGCGCTGGTCGGGTTTCTGTTCTTCGGCGAGAAGATCGGCGGCCGGCAGGCCTCCGCCTTGCTGATCGGGTTTGCCGGCGTCGTGGTGCTGGCCAGCGGCAAGATCGCCGGCGTCAGCATCGGCTGGGCGGTCGTGGCCGGGGCCACGGCTTCGTTCCTGTACGGCATCGGTATCAACCTGGTGCGTCGCCACCTGACCGGATTGCCCGCGGCCGCGGTGGCATCGGCGACGCTGGGCGTGTCGTCGCTGTTGCTGCTGCCGTTCGCACTGTGGACCTGGCCGACGGCGCCGATTCCATCGGCGTCCTGGGCGGCGGCCCTGGCGCTGGGCGTGCTCTGCACTGGCGCGGCCTTCGTGCTCTATTACCGGCTGATCGCGCGCATCGGCGCCAGCCGGGCGTCGACGGTGACCTACCTGATCCCGTTGTTCGCGGTGGGTTGGGCGTGGTGGCTGCTGGATGAGCCGCTGACCTGGACCATGGCGCTGGCCGGTGCGCTGATCCTGGGCAGCGTGGCGGTGAGCCAGCGGCGCAGATGACGGCCTGACGTCGACAAGCCCGACGTCCGCTCAGGTGGCATGGCCGCTCCTGCCGTCGAGCAGGCCGTCCGGGGATCAGCCTGTCACGACGACCAGCGGGATGCCGCGCGTGGGGTGCTCGATGATGTGCACGCTCTGGCGATAGACGCGCGAGATGATCTCCTCGGTCAGCACCTCGCGTGGCGCACCGTCGGCGACGACGCGGCCGCTTTCGAGCATGACGATGCGGTCGGCATAGGCCGCGGCGAGATTCAGGTCGTGCAGCACGACGATGATGCAGGCGCCAGCATCGGCCAGCTCGCGCAACCGGCGCAGCGTGGTTTCCTGGTGATGCATGTCGAGCGCGGCGGTGGGCTCGTCGAGCAGGATCAGTCGGGTCTGCTGCGTCAGGACGCGCGAGAACGCGGTGCGCGCCGATTCGCCGCCCGACAGCGTCTGCACGTTGCGGTCGGCGAGCCGGGTGATGTCCGACGCGGCCAGCGCCTGCTCGACGATGGCTTCGTCCTTCACCGGGTCCGGCGTGTGCGGCAGGCGGCCCATCGCGACCACTTCGGCGACGCTGAACGCAAAACGCACGGCATGGTCCTGCGGCATCACCGCGCGTTCGCGCGCGAGTGCGCGTGCGCGCCAGGCGGCCATCGGCTTGCCCGCCAGCGAGACCTCACCGGACGTTGGCAAGGTGTCGCCTGCGGCGATGCCGAGCAGGGTGGACTTGCCGGCGCCATTGGGGCCGACCAGCGCGGTCAGGCCGCTGCCCGCGAAATCCAGCGAGATGTCGTTGACCAGCGGATGGCCGCCGATCAGCAGGCTGATGCGATGCAGGCGCAGCAGCGCGGTGCCCGTCGAGGAGGCCTCCAAGGCGGCGGACATCAGTGCGCGCCCCCGGGCTTCTGGCGCAACACCAGCCACAGGAAGAACGGCGCGCCGAGCGCAGCCGAGAACAGGCCCAGCGGGATCTCCGATGGCGGGTCGAGCGTACGTGCCGCGGTATCGGCAATGACGATCAGCAGGGCGCCGCAGATCGCCGACAATGGTAACAGCCAGCGATGCCCGGGGCCGGCCAGCAGGCGCACGAAATGCGGCACCACGAGACCGACGAAGCCGACCGAGCCGGCAAACGCGACCGCGCTGCCGACGAGCAGCGCGCTGCAGGCGACCAGCATCGCGCGCGTGCGCTTGACGTCCAGGCCGATGTGCTGGGCCTGGCGTTCGCCAAGCGCGAGCATGTCCAGCGGCGTGGCCAGCAACATCAATGCGATCGCGCCGACGACGAAGGCCGGCAGGGCCGAGGCCAGTTGCGACCAGCTGGCCGATGCCAGCGAACCCATCTGCCAGAACACCAGCGACTGCAGCTCGTTGTCGTTGGCGACATAGGTGAAGAAGCCGATCGCCGCCGAGCAGGCGGCGCCGATCGCGATACCGACCAGCAGCAGCGTCGCGGTGCCGCTGCCGCGTCCGGGACGCGCGAGCACGTAGATCAGCGAGGTTGTCAGTGCGCCGCCGATGAAGGCCGACACCGGCACGGTCCATGCGCCGAACGCGGTCAGGCCGAGCACGATCGCCGCCACCGCACCGAGCGCGGCACCGTTGGTGACGCCGACGATGCCCGGGTCGGCCAGCGGATTGCCGAACAGGCCCTGCAGGCTGGCACCGGCCATCGCCAGCGAGGCGCCGACCAGCGCGCCGAGCAGCGCGCGCGGGATGCGCATGTTCCAGACCACCGAGATGTCGCGCTGGCTGAGGTTGCCCGGTTCGGCCAGCCCCAACTGCACGCCGATCGCGTGCATGACGTCGCCGGCCGGCACCTTCAGCGGGCCGGTGCCGAACGACAGCAGGATCGCCAGCACCAGCAGCACCAGTCCGGCGCAGAGCAGCAGGGCGCCGTTGGGACGGCGCACGGTGCCGCTGCGGGAGGTCGGGAGCGGCCGGACCGGCCTTGCCGCCTGGCTCATGTCCCGGATTGCTTCGCGAACGCGGCGAGCGCTTCGGCCAGTGCGATCGCGCCCGCACCGGAGGCGACGCTGGTCGCCTTGAGCTGGATGTCGGGCATGACCCAGACGCGGTTGGCCTGGCCGGCCGGCGTTTCCTTCAGCGACGGGTAGGCCTTCCACAGACCGGCCTCGCCACCGAGCAGGCGCAGGTCGTTGCGGGTCAGCAGGATGATCTCGGGCTCCGCGGCGACGATGCCTTCATTGCTGAGCTGCGAGTAGTTGGACACCTTGGCTTCGTCGCCGATGTTGATGCCGCCGGCCACGCGGATCACGCCGGCCGCCGCGGTATCGGCGCCGCCGACGGTCGGCATGCCGCCGGCCCCGGTGGCCGACAGGTGGATCACGCGCGGCTTGCGCGGATGCGAGGCGGCGATCTGCGCGGCGCGGTCGAGCTGCGCCTGCACCTGCGTCGCCAGCGTGATGCCTTCATCGGCATGGCCGAAAATCGCGGCGATCTTGCGGACCTTGTCCGGCGCCGGCTGCAGGTCGTCGACGATGAGCGCATCGAGGTCGGCATCGCGCAGCTTCTGCGCCAGGCCGCTCTGCGCGTGGCGACGCAGGCTGTTGCCGACGAACAGGGTGCCGTCGAGGCTCAGCACGCCTTCGACGCCGGTGTTGCGGTTGAACAGGAACTGCTGCTTCGCGGCGCGACCGGCGGCGGTGACGGAGTTGCGCGGCGCGGCGAACACATGGTCGGCCAGGCCCAGCGATTCCATGACCGCGATGATGTCGTCGCTGCCGGCGATGGTGCGGCGGGTGTCTTCGATGGTGACCTCGACGTCGTCGTCCGAACGCACGGTAGCCGGCAGGTCCTGTTGCGAGGCCGGTACGCTGGGGACGTCGGTGCCGGTGACGGCCAGCCAGGCGGCCGGCAGCGCCTCATCGACGTTGGCATCGGTGGCGGCGTTGTGCGTGGTCGCAGCGGTCGCTGCGTCGGCAGCGGGCGTGACGGGCGCAGAGGACGAAGTAGGCTGCGACGGCGAGCAGGCGACCGTCGCCAGCAGGGCGGACAGCGCCACGGCGAGCAGGCGCGGCGCCGGAAGGCGCGATGCGAAAAGGCTTGGGGCGAACAGGGCGGAGTGCTTCAGGCTGGACATCTCGGAATCCAAATGGGGTGTCTGGTCAGGCCCGTTCAAAGGCCTCGGAGGGCGCTGCACCGAAAGCGGAAACGCCGGGCGCACGCGGCACCCGGCGTCTCGTCGTCGATTTTAGAACCTGTTCACGATCTGTCGCGAGCGCAGCCAGGTGGTGCATGGTGTGCATGCCAGTGAAGAGCAGGCAGAAAGCGCAGTGTACGTGCGGGTACATGAGCAACCGAGCACCGCAGGCGCGCCAGATGGCAAGCGCAGCAAGATCGTGGACAGGTTCCTGGAGCAACACCGGCGAACCGGCGTTGCCTGGGGCTTACTTCGACTTCAGCGAGAAACGGGTCAGGCGATCGCCGCGCGGATCTTCGGCACCGCGCGACTTGTTGACCGAGTACACGTGGCCACGGCCATCGTCGTGCAGGTGGTTGGGCAGCGTGCCGGCTTCGAGGTTGGCGACGATCTTGCCGCTGGCATCCACCGCGGTGACCGTGCCGGCGCCACGATTGCTGACGAAGGCCAGCTTGATGACCGGGTCGTAGACCACGTTCAACGATCCGTTGCCGACGTAGACGTCGTGCACGATGTTGCCGCTGACCGGATCGACGATCAGCAGGTTGTCGCTGCCCTGCGAGGCGACCAGCAGGCGCTTGCTGTCGCTGTCCCACGCCACGCCGGAGGCGCTGGCGGCATTGGTCAGGGCGATGACCTTCTCGGTCTTGCCGGAAACGCCGTCGATGACTGCGGCTTCCGGCGTCGAGATGCTGACGGTGAACAGCTTGCCGGTGCTGCGGTCCAGGTCCAGGCTCATCGGCGAGAACTTCTCGCCACGCACGCCGGACGCGATCTCGATGTCGGGCAGCTTCTGCAGCGTCCTGGCGTCGAACACCGCGATCTTGGGTTCCTCGACCGACGAGGCGTAGACGCGTCCGCGCTCGCCGTCGACGATGACATCGCGGCCGTGCGGCACCGTGCCGGCTTCGAACTGCTTGACCAGCTTGAGGTCCGACTGGCGATAGACGGCGACGGTGTTGTCGCGGGTGTTGGTGACCCAGACGTTGCCGTTGACGTCGTCGACGGCGACGCCGTAGACCGCGTAGACGCGGTTGTCGTCATGGCCCGGGATCCTGGCGGGCGTGATGCGCGCCTCGATCTTCAGCGTATCGGCATCGACCTTGATCAGCTCGGATTCGGTCACCGGGGGGCGGCCGATCGCGGCGGTGACATAGACCGCGTTTTCCTTGGCGCTGTACGCCGACTGGTACAGGCCGCGGGTGATCGGTTCACTGACCGCGTCGAAACGGTCCTGGCCGGACAGCGGGATGTCCTTGGAGATCTTCAGGTCGAACACGACGGCGGCATCCGGGTTGTCGGCGCGCACGATGATCGGGTGGCGCCCAGCGACCGCATCGGCCGGGATCTTGACCGTACCTTTGAATTTGCCCTCGGCATCGGCGGTGAAGGGCTGTGCATTGAGCACGGTCGCGCCACGCAGCAGGGTCACCTGCTGGCCGGGCTTGAAGTTGCTGCCGTTGAATTCGACGTCGCTGCCGGGCAGCACGTTCTGCGAGGCTGCGCGGACGGCGCCCTTGAAGCCGGTATCGGGCTGGTCGAAGACCTGCGCGGAGGCGATGCCGGCGATGCCCGACAGGGCGAGGGCAAGCGCGGCAAGCCGCAGGCGGGGGGCACGTGACGTGGTCTTGTTCATTGCAGACTCCTGAAGAAAAGAGGACGGCCGGCGCCATCGCGGGCCGGGCAGGGGAGAGAGGACGCCGCGTGCCGGCGCACGACGGTCATGGCTTGCCGCCGCTGCGGTCGGCGACGCCGGTGACGCTGTGCAGCGCGCTCATCAGCGAGGCGCGGAACATCGGGCCATGGCCCAGGCCTTCGAATTCGCGGTAGCGGGCGTCGATGCCGGGCACGCCCTGCAGGCGCTGGGCGAGCTGCATTGCAGCATCCGGCGGCGCACCCTTGACGCGCTCGAGGTGGGCGACAACGCGCGGATTGCTCATGTCGCGCTGGCCGCGATCGCCGACACGCTCGGCTCCCCCCAGATGGATCAGCACGCGCGCGGGGTGGCCGGCATTGTGGGTGATGAAGCGCTCGCCTTCGCGTATGGCCAGGCCGTTCTGCCACCACATCGAGGGACTGCCGGATGCGTAGGTCTGGAAGGCGCCCGTCCGCGTATACAGCGTGTGCAGCACGAACAGGCCGCCCAGCGAATGTCCCCACAGCGTGCGCTGGTCCGGGTCGATCATGGCCCTGCGTTCGATCTCCGGTCGGATGCGGCGTTCGATCACGTCCAGAAACGCATCGGCGCCGCCGGTCAACGGATGCGTGGTGGTGTCGTGCTGGTCGTCGGGCGTCAGCTCCGGCGTGTAGTCGCGCGTACGCGCTGCGGAATCGATGCGCAGTTCATTGTCGTAGCCGATGAACACCAGCACCTGCGGCCGTGCCTGCTGGGCGAGTTCCGCGACCAGGGCGTCGTCGAACTCCATCAGCGCGCCATTGCCATCGAGCATCCAGAACGACGGGAAGCCCTGCTCGGGTGCGGCGGTTTTGGGAATGCCGACGTGGACGCGCCAGATGCGGCTGCCGTCCACGCTGCTGAGCGTAAAGCGCTCGAAGCGGTAGTGCGCGGAGGCGTGGTCGGCGACGGTTTCGCCGATCGTCTGCAGCGGGTTGCGCTGTTGTGCGTTCACGGTCGGGATGATCATGGCGTTGGACAGTGCGAACAGACCCGCGAGGACGGCGAGCGCGGTGGCGCGTGAAGCGGAGCGGCGGACGGATCGTGCGGACAAGGCGGGCATGCGCTCGGTTCGGGTTGTAAAGCGGGAGGTCCGGGGAGCCGGTGTGGATCGTCGTGCGCGGAGGCCGTGCAGCAGCGGCGCGATGACACCGGCGCATTCCCCAACGTCCGGATCTTAAGGTGAATGCGACTTATTCTCAACCGTGCATGCGCGGGGCAGGTCCATGTCGCCGCGCGTAGCCTGGGATGACGGGCGGGGCCTGCAGCGCGCCCCCGATGGGAGCGCGCCACAGCTGCCTCAGAAGCGGGCGGTCAGCCCGATGAAGTAGGTCCGCGCGCCGCCGTCGTAGTTGTTGCCTTCTTCCAGGGTCGACGCGTCGGTCAGGTTGCGGACGCCGGCTCGCAGGGTCAGGCCGGCGTTGACGTCGTAACCGGTCCCCAGGTCCCAGGTGGTGTAGGACTTGGCGAACGTGGAGCTCGCGGCGGCGATCAGCTGCTCGCCGATGTGCTGGCCGCTGAGGAACAGCGACCAGTCCTCGGTCACCTGCCAGTCGAGCGAGGTGTTGGCGGTGATCTTGGGCACGACCAGCAGGTTGGCGCCGGTGGTCCGGTTCTTGGACTCCAGCATGCGGGTGATGTTGGTCGTCCAGCTCACGCGCTCGTGCAGCGGCACGCTGAGGCTGGCTTCGACGCCGCGGGTGCGCGCTTCCTGGATGTTCTGCGCGACCGTCCACCAGTAGCCGTTGACCAGGCTGGTGGTGAAGCCGGGCAGGGTGCTCAGCGGAACCTGCTCGATCTTGTCTTCGAAATCGGTCAGGAAGTAGGTCGCCGACACGGACCAGCCGTTGCGGTCGAAGGCACCGCCGATTTCATAGTTGGTGCTGGTTTCGGGTTCCAGGTCCGGATTGCCGGCCATGTAGCAGCCGCGGGTGCCGTCGGCGTTGACCGACTGGCTGGTCCAGCCGTCGACGGCCAGGCTGCGGCAGCCGTTGCCGCCCGACTGGGTGGCCGCGCCGGCACTGCCCTGCTTCAGGTTGGGCGCGCGGAAGCCACGCGAGACGCCGCCGCGCACGGTCCAGTCGCTGGACGGATGCCAGACCGCATAGATGCGCGGGCTGAGGTTGTCGTCGTAGTTCTCGGTGTTGTCCAGGCGCAGGCCGAGCGTCAGCGCCAGGTTGTCGCGCAGCGAGATGTGGTCCTCGGCAAACAGCGCCCAGGAGTCGGCCTGGCTGTTCGGGCTGATGCGGCCGCTGTCGTTCCAGGTCACCGGTACGGTGCCGATGGTGTCCGGGTTCTGCAGTTCCTCGCGCTTCCATTGCGCGCCGACATTCAGCGAGTGCGCGAAGATCCAGTCGAAGCCGGTGCTGAAGGCGGTGTCGAACACGGTTTCCTTCGACCATGCGCCGACCTGGCTGCCCGTGTCCTCGTACTCGTTGTCGACCAGCGTGGTTTTGGAGGTCGTGGCTTCCCCATAGCGACCGTCATGGCTGACCACGTAACCGGTGTGCTCCAGCTTCGACAGGCCCCAGGCGCTGACAGCACCGGCGCCGCTGGCGCGCTGCACGCCACGCGAGGCCTCGAAGGCCAGACTGTGGTTGTCGTTGATGCGCCAGTTCAACAGCGCGTTGGCGTTTTCGGCCTTGTTGCCGGGGGTCTGGCGCGCGCCGGTGTCGGAGGTGCGGTCGGTCAGGTTGGCGCCGACGCGGAGGCCGAGGTTGTCGGTCAGCGGTCCGCTGAACTGGGCGCCGAGCTGGATGGTATCGCCGCGCTCGGAGGCGCTGGGACGGCTGTAGTTGTAGGTCGCCGTGCCGCGCCATTCGGGTGCGATCTTGCGGGTGATGATGTTGATGACGCCGCCCATCGCGTCGGAGCCGTACAGCGAGGACATCGGCCCGCGCACGACTTCGATGCGCTCGATCATGTCCGGCGACAACCAATTGAGGTCCTGCGGCCCGAGGTCGTCGCGATAGTTCACGCCGGCCGAATTGCCCTGGCGGCGGCCGTCGATGAGGATCAGCGTGTATTGCTCGGGCAGGCCGCGCAGGCGGATCTTCGACTGCGCGCCCGACAGTGCATAGCCGCCGGTGACGCCCGGGATCGTGCTCAGCAACTGGCCGATGCTGCTGACCGGCTTGCGCTCGATCTCTTCACGCGTGATCACGCTGATGCTGGCCGGTGCGTCCTTGATCCACTGCTGGTGGCCGGAGGCGGTGACGACGACGGTGTCGAAGGTCTTGGCGCTCTGGGCGTCGGCCGTGTCGGTGTCGGCATCGGCCAGCACCGGGGCCGCCAGCGTGAGGGCGATGGCCCCCGCCAGCAGGCCCGTCGAGGCGCGCAGCAGGGAGACCGGGGAAGAGGACGGGAGGCGCGTGCTGGCGCAGGCCTTGTTGGCGCGTGACGTGGAGAGTGAGTGGGAGCGGGACATCGCAAAGAACTCCGGAATGAGTGTGGCCCGGGTCCTGTGGCGGCGGCTGGGGGACGATCGGAGGGGGAGACAACACACGGATTTTGAACGTAATGGGAATTATTCTCAATATTGATCGGGGCCTGTGTGCACCGATCGCGCCCACCAGCGTTATGCGGCGGCCTGGCACGGGCGGCGTCGCAGCACGATCCGTGGCCAGAACGGGAGTCCCTCATCGATTTCACGGCACGCAGCGTTCCAGCGGCTGTGCGTGACCCTTAGAGCAAGCAAGCGTTCGCTGCGCAACACGTTTGAGAATCCTCGCGCGAATGCGAACTGTTATTATTCATGGGTTGGCAGGCGTGCCTGTCCGGCCGGGCCCGGTCGTAGCAGCCTCCGCCTGATCCGCCCATGCCCTTGGCGCCTGCCAGCCCCGTTGCCCGCGGTCGTGCCGCGCCCTGCCGCTCCGGCGGTCGCCGCACTCATTGGAAGAAGTCCCCACGATGTCGCTTGCCCCCAAATCCGTGTCGTCGCTGCCCGCCCTGGTCTTCACCGCGCTGGCCGGGACGATGGCGATGATGTCGTTCGTCGCCGTGGTCGGTCCGGTGGTGCGGGTGCTCGGCCTGGCCGAGTGGCACGCTGGCCTGTCGGTCACCGCGGCCGGCGTGTTCTGGATGCTGCTGGCGCGACGCTGGGGCGCGCTCAGCGATCGCATCGGCCGGCGTCGCGTGTTGTTGATCGCGCTGGCGGCCTATGCGCTGATCTATCTGCTGATGGCCCTGTTCGTGGACCTGGCGCTGCGCGATCCGCCGCGAGTCATCGTGTCGGTGATCGTGCTGGTCGCGACCCGTGCCGCGATTGGCGCGTTCTATGCCGCGGTGCCGCCGACTGCGGCGGCGGTGGTCGCCGATGAAGTCGAGCCCGGCGCGCGTGCCTCGGCGATGGCCAAGCTCGGCACGGCCAATGCGCTGGGCATGGTGCTCGGGCCCGCCGCGGCGGGTTGGCTGGCGACAAGGGATATCGCTCTCGCCCTGTATGCGGCCGCGGCCTTGCCGCTGCTGTCGTGGCTGGTGCTGTGGTGGCGGCTGCCGGCGACCGCGCCGAAGCCATCGGCCGGTGGCGGCAAGCGGCCGACGCTGGCGCTGCTGGACCCGCGCATCCGCCTGCCTGCCTTCACGGCGTTCGCATCGATGGTGTCGGTGTCGATCGCGCAGGTGACGGTCGGCTTCTTTGCGATCGATCGCCTTGGATTGACGCCGGCCGAAGGCGCGCGCGTCGCGGGCCTCGCGCTGACATCGGTCGGTGGTGGGCTGATCCTGGCGCAGGCGCTGGTGATGCGGATGAAGTCGGTGCCGGCCCGGCGCTGGATCGTGCTGGGCGCGTGGATCTCGGCGATCGGGTTCTCGTCGGTGGCGCTGGCGGCGAGCCAAGGGCAGCTGCTGGTGGCGTATGCGGTGGCGGCTTTCGGCATGGGCTTCGTGTTTCCCGCCTTCCAGGCCTTGACCGCGGATTCGGTGCAGTCGTACGAGCAGGGCGCGGCCGCCGGCACGGTCGCGTCGATGCAGGGCATGGGCATGATGGCCGGCCCGCTGCTGGGCACGCTGATCTATCGCTGGTCGCCGGCGGCACCGTACCTTGCGGTCGGCGTGGTCCTGGTGGGGCTGGCCGTGGCGGCGATGTTCAAGCGCGGACCGGGCGCATGAAACACGACCGCCGCCCGTCGTCGCTGGGCGAGATCGACCGCGTGTCGGGCGAGGTCGCGCTGATGGACCGGTCGGCTGAGCCGGCTGCGGTGGCGTCGCTCGCGGACGTGGCCGAGGCGCGCTTCCTGCTGCGTGGTCCGGATGGCCTGCGCGAAGGGACCGGTTGCCGGCGCAGGCTGGTGCCCGGCACGACGACGACGCTGGCGGCGCGTGTCGACGCGTTTTTTGCCGAGACCGTGCCCGGCGACACGCCTGCCGTGCTGGTGGGGGCGTTGCCGTTCGATCCGGCGCAGCACGATCATCTGTACCAGCCGCTGCGGTTCTCGATGGCAGATGCGGCGCGTATGCAGGGGACGGTGCCATCGGCCCCGTTGCTGGATCCCGAGGGCCTGCATGCGCGGCAGCAACCGACGGTCTCCGACTATGCGCATGCGGTCGCGGAATGCGTGGCGCGATTGCGCAGTGTGGGGGGCACGTCACCGTCCACTGCCGGCGAACGCGTGGCCTGGCGCGCGGCGTCGGGGCCGCTGCGCAAGGTCGTGCTGGCGCGCAGCCTGCATGTCGAGGCCCACCGCCGCATCGATCCGTTCGCGCTGGCGGCCAGGCTCGACGTCGATCCTGCGGTGACGACCTTCGTCGCCTCGTTGCCGGTCGCCAATGGCGAACCGCCGGCCTGGCTGGTCGGCGCGACACCGGAACTGCTGGTCTCGCGGCGAGGGCGCGCGGTGCTGTCGCATCCGCTGGCCGGATCGGCGCGACGATCCGCCGATGCGCAGGCGGACCGGCAATCGGCGCATGCGCTGCTGGCATCGGACAAGGACCAGAACGAACATCATTTCGTGGTCGAGGCGATCCTCGATGGTCTGTCGCCGCTGTGCACGCGGCTGCAGGCGGCCACGCAACCGTCGCTGCATGCCACCGCGACCATGTGGCACCTCGGCACGCGGATCGCCGGCGTGCTGAAGGATCCGGACATCTCGGCGGCGGCGCTGGCGGCCATCCTGCATCCCACGCCTGCGGTCTGCGGGACGCCGAGCCTGCCGGCGCTGCGCACGATCCGCGAACTGGAGCCGGAGGGCCGGGGCTTCTATGCCGGTGCGGTCGGCTGGAGCGACGCCGCCGGTGATGGCGACTGGTACGTGTCGATCCGTTGCGCGCACCTGCAGGGACATGCCATGCGGCTGTTCGCGGGTGCCGGCATCGTCGCCGACTCGGTGCCGGCGCTCGAAGTGGAAGAGACCTCGGCCAAGTTCATGGCGATGCTCAACGCCATGGGCATCCCGGACAACAGCGTGCTGTGAGCATGGGGACCGGCATCGACATCAGGATCGACATCGAAGCGTGCTCGCCAGGGTGCGGGCAGCATGCATGGACAAGGGGCAGGCATGAACAAGGGGACAGACATGAATGACCAACGGGTTCCGCTGCGACAGGCATGGCCGCAGGCCTTCGTGGAGCGCTATCGCGAGGCTGGCCATTGGCGCGGGGAAACCTTCCCCGGATTCCTGCGCGAGCGCGCACGCGACTTCGCCGACGACATCGCCGTCGTCGGGGCCGGCCCGGGCGGCGACGCGCGCTGGACGTACGCGCAATTGTGGCAGCGGGCGGAGACCGCCGCGGCCGGCTTCCTCGCGCTGGGGCTCGTCCCGGGCGATCGCGTCGTTGTGCAGCTTGGCAACATTCCCGAGTTCGTCGCCGTGGTCTGCGGGCTGTTCCGCGCGGGGCTGGTGCCGGTGTATGCCTTGCCCGCGCACCGGCTGACCGAAATCGCGCATTTCGTGCGCAAATCCGAGGCCTCGGCCTACGTCGTCGCCGAGCGCTACGGGCAGTTCGACTACCGCACGCTGGCGCGCGACCTGCAGGCCGACGTGCCGGCCGTGCGGCATGTGGTCGTGGTCGGCGACGCGCAGGAGTTTGCGGCGTTCGATGGTTTCGTCGCCGATCCGTCGCGGTTGCCGGGCGACCCCGATCCGCAGTCGGTCGCGTTCCTGCAGATCTCCGGCGGCAGCACCGGCCTGTCGAAACTGATTCCGCGAACCCACGACGACTACATCTACAGCTTCCGCGCCAGCAACGAGCTCTGCGGCATCGGCCGTGACAGCGTCTACATGGTGGCGCTGCCGGTCGCGCACAATTTCCCGATGAGTTCGCCGGGCTTCTTCGGTGCGCTGTATGCCGGCGGTCGCGTGGTGCTGAGCCCGGGGCCGGGGCCGGACGTGGCCTTCCCGCTGGTCGAGCGCGAAGGCGTGACCTGCGTCGGCCTGGTGCCGCCGCTGGCGCTGCTGTGGTCACAGGCGGCCGAGGGCAGCGCCTACGACCTGTCCAGCCTGCAGGTCATGCAGGTCGGCGGCGCCAAGCTGGTGCCGGAGGCGGCGCGCCGCGTCATCGCCGGCATGCGCTGCACGCTGCAGCAGGTGTTCGGCATGGCCGAAGGCCTGGTCAACTACACGCGCCTGGACGATCCCGAGCACCTGGTCATCGGCACCCAGGGTCGGCCGATCAGTCCGGACGACGAGGTGCTGATCGTCGACGACCACGGCACCCCGGTCGCAGACGGCGACACCGGTCACCTGCTGACGCGTGGTCCGTACACGATCCGCGGCTACCACAACGACGATGCCGCCAACGCGCGCGCGTTCACCGAGGACGGCTACTACCGCACCGGCGACATGGTGCTGCGGACGCCCGAGGGCTATCTGGTGGTGCAAGGGCGGGCGACCGACCACATCAATCGTGCCGGCGAGAAGATCTCCGCCGAAGAGATCGAAGATCACCTGCTCGCGCATCCGCAGGTCTTCGATGCGGCCGTGGTATCGATCCCCGACGACTATCTCGGCGAGCGCAGTTGCGCGTTCGTCATCGCCAACGGCGGCAGCGAGCAGCGTCCGCGCCCGGCCGAGCTGAAGGCCTGGGTGCGTGGACGCGGACTGGCGGCGTTCAAGGTGCCGGACCAGATCGTGTTCGTGGACGCGTTCGGTACCACGGCGGTCGGCAAGATCAGTCGACGCGAGCTGCGGGCGCAGTTGCGCCGGCAGTTCCTCGAGACGAACGCGGCCGCAGACGCGCCCGACGCGAACAAGGAATCCTGATGGCCCTGCCGAGCATTCCCGCCTATGCCTTGCCGACCGTCGGCGAGCTGCCGACGCCGCGCGGCGCCTGGCGGCCGGAGACATCGCGCATCGCGCTGCTGGTGCATGACATGCAGCGCTATTTCCTGTCGGCGTTCACTGCGGATGCCTCGCCGCTGACGCCGGTGATCAGCAACATCGCGCGCCTGCTGGCACATGCGCGCGCGCAGGGCATCCCGGTGTTCTACACCGCCCAGCGCGGACACCAGCAACGCTGCGATCGCGGCCTGCAGGCCGATCTGTGGGGCCCGGGCATGCGCGCGATCAGCAGCCACGAGGGTATCGTCGATGCGCTGGCGCCGACCGCCGACGACCACGTCCTGGTCAAGCATCGCTACAGCGCATTCCAGCGCAGCAACCTCGACACGCTGATGCGCGCGCGCGGCCGAGACCAGTTGCTGGTGACCGGCGTCTATGCACACATCGGTGTCATGGCGACCGCCGCCGAAGCCTTCCAGCGCGACATCGAAACCTTTGTCGCGGCCGACGCCGTCGCCGACTTCTCGCGCGCCGACCACGATCTCGCGCTGCACTGGATCGCCCGCTGCTGCGGGGTTCCGCTGACCACTTCGCAATTGCTGGAGTCCTTGCAATGACGCTGTCCATGTCCCCCGCCACGACCCCCGAACCGTTGACGCTCGAACGCATGCGCATCGACATCGCCAGGCTGCTGGGCGAAGCCCCGGAGGACGTGCGCGACGACGACAACCTGATCGACCTGGGGCTCGACTCGATGCGCATGCTCGGCCTGGTGATGGCCTGGGGCAAGACCGGTCTCGCGCTCG
This sequence comes from Luteimonas sp. RIT-PG2_3, assembly GCF_054902115.1. NCBI lineage: Bacteria > Pseudomonadati > Pseudomonadota > Gammaproteobacteria > Lysobacterales > Lysobacteraceae > Luteimonas > Luteimonas sp. RIT-PG2_3. The sequence goes on from NZ_JBUBPF010000004.1 coordinate 431,430, forward strand.
AGTTCTCGCACTTGGCCGAGCACACCACGCTGGCCGGCTGGTGGCAGGTGGTGCGCAGGCTCCAGGCACAGGCCGCCGCGTCATGAATGCACTTGCCAGCGTGCTCTCCGCGACGCCGGCTAACGTGCGCACGGACGATGTCGCCCTGACCGAAGCGCAGGCAGGGCTGTGGTACGCGCAGCGGATGGCGCCGGACAATGCCGCGTTCAACACCGCGCATGCGCTCTGGATCGAAGGTCCGCTGGACGTGCCGGCCTTCACCGAGGCCGCGAACCGCGGCGTGGCCGAAGCCGAGGCGCTGTCGCTGCGGATGCGCGACGGGGCCGGCGGTCCGGTCCAGGGCGTCGACGACAGCCTGCTGCCGCGGCTGCAGATCGTTGATGTCTCGCAGGAGGCCGATCCCCAGGCTGCCGCGCGCGCGGCGATGTTGCGCGAGCGACAGGTGCCGGTCGATCCCGTGCGCGATCGCCTTGCGCTGCAGCAGTTGTACGTCCTCGGTCCGGATCGCCATGCCTGGTACCTGCGCGTGCATCACCTGGCCACCGACGGCTACGGCATGGCGCTGCTGACCGAGCGCATCTGCGCCCTGTACGCCGCGGTCCTCGGCCAGGGCGACAGCGGCCTGCCATTGGCCGCGCTGGACGCGGCGCTGGCAGAAGACCTGCAGTACCGCAGCTCGGAACGACGCAGCGCGGATGCCGCGTACTGGCGCGATGCCATGGCCGGCATGCCCGCGCCCGTAGGCCTCGGGCCCGGGTTCGCGCATGCTGCGCAGGATTGCCTGCGGCATGTGCAGCCGGTCGCGCCGGCGTTGCGTGAACGCCTGCATGCCGTGGCCGACGCGATCGGCCAGCCCTGGCCCGATGTGTTGACCGCGTTGACCGCGGCGTATTGCCAGCGCATGTCCGGCGTTGCCGAAGCCGTGGTCGGCGTGCCGTTCATGGGCCGGCTGGGCAGCGCCTCCGCGCGCGTGCTAGCGATGGTCATGAACGTGCTGCCGCTGCGCGTCGCCGCGGCCGAGACGCTGGACGTCGCTGCCTATGTGCAGGCGCTGAGCCGCTCGCTGGTGCGCGGACGCCGGCATGGCCGTTATCGCGGCGAGCAGTTGCGGCGTGACCTGGGCCTGCTGGGCGGGCAGCGACGCTTGCATGGCCCGTTGGTCAACGTGCAGCCGTTCTATCGTCCGCCGCAGTTGAGCGGGACGCGGGTGACGCTGGACATCCTCGCGACCGGCCCGGTCGACGACGTGACCCTGGGTTTCCGTGGCGACACCGTGACGATGCTGGACCTTGAGATCGAGGCCAACCCCGCGCTGTACACGCAGCCGCAGCTGCAGGCGCATGGCGATCGCCTGCTCGCGTTCCTGTCGTCGGCGTTCGACGCGCATACGCGCGGCGGCAGCATGGCCGACATCGCACTGGCGACGCCGGCCGAAGCGCAGCGCTACCTGTTCGATGTCAACGACACCGCGCATCCGCTGCCGGAGACAACCCTGGTCGCGCTGTTCGAGGCGCAGGCGGCCGCGACGCCTGACGCACCGGCGCTGGAATACCTGGGGCAGACGCTCAGCTATGCGCAGCTCGAACAACGCACGCGCGCGCTGGCCCTGCAGCTGCGCGCGTCGGGTGTCGGCCGCGAATCCATCGTCGCGGTCGCCTTGCCGCGTTCGCTGGAACTCGAGATTGCGCTGGTGGCCGTCCAGCGCGCCGGCGGCGCCTACCTGCCGCTGGACCTGGCCCATCCCGACGACCGCATCGCCCGCATCCTCGCGTCCGCCGCACCGGTCTGCGTGCTCGCCGCTGCGGAAGACGCCGCGCGTTTCGGCGCGGTGCCCGTGCTGTCGCCGGAGGCATGGACACCGCTCGCGCCCTCCGATCCGCGCGCCGATGGCGATCGTTTCGCGTTGGCGGACTTCGCGTTGGAGGACCTCGCTTTGCCGGATCCTGCAGGGCCGGACGATGCCGCCTACGTGATCTACACCTCGGGTTCGACCGGCGAGCCCAAGGGCGTGCTGGTCGAGCATCGCGCGATCGTCAACCGGCTGGAATGGATGCGCACGCACTACGGCTTTGCGGCCGGCGACCGCATCCTGCAGAAGACTCCGGCGACGTTCGATGTGTCGGTCTGGGAATTCTTCCTGCCCCTGCTCAGCGGCGCGACCCTGGTGATGGCGCCGCCGGACGCGCATCGCGATCCGGTCGCGCTGGCGCGGATCATCCGCGAACGTGCGATCACCACCCTGCATTTCGTGCCGTCGATGCTGTCGGCCTTCCTCGCCGTGCCCGCGAGCCACGGCTTGCAGGTGCGCCGCGTGTTCTGCAGCGGCGAGGAACTGGGCACCGACCTGCGCGACCGTTTCCATGCCCGCATCGTCGGTGAACTGCACAACCTCTATGGCCCCACCGAGGCCGCGGTCGACGTCAGCTACTGGCCGGCCAGCCGCGAGGATCGCTCGCTGCCGGTGCCGATCGGTTTCCCGGTGTGGAACACGCGCCTGTACGTGCTCGATGCGCGGATGCGCCCGTTGCCTGCCGGCGTGGTCGGCGACCTGTACCTGGGCGGCGTGCAGCTCGCGCGCGGCTACCTCGGCCGCGACGACCTGACCGCCGAGCGCTTCATCGACGATCCCTTCGTCCGTGGCGGGCGCATTTACCGCACCGGCGACCTTGCGCGCTGGCGTGAGGATGGCGCGGTGGTGTTCCTCGGCCGCAGCGACCACCAGGTCAAGCTGCGCGGGCTGCGCATCGAGCTGGGCGACATCGAAGCCGCATTACGCGCGTTCCCGCAGCTGGAACGCGGCGAGGTCATCGTGCGGGAGGATCGTCCCGGCGACAGACGCCTGGTCGCCTACCTGCAACTGCGCGATGGCGCCGGAGCGCTCGATGCGCATGCGCTGCGCACGCACCTGCTGGCGCGCGTCCCGGACTACATGGTGCCGGCGGCACGCGTCGTGCTCGACGACTGGCCGGTCACCGCCAACGGCAAGCTCGACCGCAACCGCTTGCCGGTACCTGCACTCGATGCCGGGCAGGGCGAGCCCCTGCAGACCGACAGCGAGCATGCGATGGCAGCGCTGTTCGCGCAGGTCCTGGACCTCGATCGCCCGCTTGGCGCCGATGCTGATTTCTTCGCGCTCGGCGGCGATTCGCTGTCGGCCGTGCACCTGCTGCTGGCGATCCAGCAGCGCTGGTCGCGCGATCCGGGCCTGGGCGCATTGTTCGCGGCCCCGACCGTCGCCGGACTGGCCGCACGGATCGACGCCGGCGAGACCGGGACCGACCACGGCCTGGCGCCGGTGATCCGTTTGGTCGAAGGCGATCCGTCGCTGGCGCCTCTGTTCGTCGTGCACCCTGCCGGCGGCATCGCCTGGAACTATCGCGACCTGTCGCGTTCACTGCAGCCCCGCCGGCATGTGCATGGCCTGCAGTCGCCCGCCCTGGATGCCGCGCAGCCGTTGCCGGCCAGCATCGACGCGCTGGCCGACGACTACGCGCGTCGCGCCGTCGCGCTGCAGCCCGATGGGCCGATGCACCTGGCCGGCTGGTCGGTCGGCGGCATCCTCGCGCAGGCGATGGCCGTCCGACTGCAGGCGATGGGACGCCAGGTCGGCGTGCTGGCGCTGCTGGATGCGTATCCGAGCGAATGCTGGCGGGCCGAACCCGAGCCCGACCCTGTGGCCGCGCTGCGTGCGCTGCTGGCGATCGCCGGCTACGACCCGGAGCAGTTTCCCGAACTGGATACGCGCGCGAAGATCGTCGCGTTCCTGCGTCGCGGCGACAGCGCGCTCGGCAACCTGCCGGACGTGGTGCTCGATGGCGTCGTGCGCGCGGTCACCGACACCAACCGGCTGGTTCGCCAACATCACCATGGCTGCGCCGCCGGCACACTGCTGCACCTGCGTGCGGGCAACGACCATGCCGCGCGACCGCAACTGCAGTCCGCGTTGTGGGCGCCGTATGCCGATCATGTCGAAGCGGTCGATCTGCCGTTCCTGCATGCACAGATGAGCGGTCGCGATGCGGCTGCCCGGATCGCGCCGCTGCTGGACGCGCGCCTGCGCGGATGGGATCGTGGTGCGTCGTGACGCGGTGTGATGACAAAGGCGGAGTGGCATCCTGCCGCTCCCGATTCAACCAGGGCGGGACGCGATGCAACTGACGGGATTCGACAACAGGATCGCCTTGGTCACCGGCGCAGGCGGTGGCATCGGTGCCGCGCTGGTAGCACTGCTGCGCGCCAGCGGCTGCACCGTGGTCGCGACCGACCTGCAGGCGCCTGCATTCGAGGTGCCTGCGTTCGAGGCGCCCGCCGTGCTGGCGCGTCCTCCTGACGTGCGCGCTGCTGACGAGCGCGATACCTCGCGTCATGCTGCGGCTGCGGTGCATGCTTTCGCACTCGACGTCACCCGCAGCGAGGACGTCGATGCGCTGCTTGAGCGCGTGGAACGTGAGATCGGCCCGATCGACATCGGCGTCAATGTCGCCGGCGTGCTGGCGACCGGTCGTGTCGACAGCACCTCCGATGCCGACTGGCGACAGGTGTTTGCGGTCAATGCCGACGGCGTGTTCCATGTCTCGCGCGCGCTGGCGCGGCACATGTCGCCGCGCCGACGTGGCGCGATCGTCACGGTCGGCTCCAATGCCGCCGGCATCCCGCGCGACGGCATGGCGGCCTACGCGGCATCGAAGGCGGCGGCGACGATGTTCACCCGTTGCCTGGGGCTCGAACTGGCGCCGCTGGGCATCCGCTGCAACATCGTCGCACCGGGGTCGACGCTGACGCCGATGCAGACCGGCATGTGGCACGACGAGCAGGGCGAGCAGCGCGTCATCGATGGCCTGCCCGAGGTCTACAGGACCGGCATCCCGTTGCGCAAGCTCGCCACGCCTGCCGACATCGCCAACGCCGTGATGTTCCTGCTGTCCGACCAGGCCGGCCACGTCGCACTGGCGGACCTCTACGTCGACGGCGGCGCCACCCTGCGCGGCTGAGCCGGCAACGGAAAGCCGGGGCAGGTGTCTCCCGGCGTTATCCTTCCGCCTTCGGCGTTCTTCGCTGCTGCTGGCGGCCAAGCCACAGGCCCAACGCTGCCCAGACCAGCGCGAGCGGCAGCACCACGCTGGCCAGTCCGGCCAGGGCAAGGCCGAGACGTCCCAGCAGGCCTTCGGTCTGCGCGCCGACCACGTCGCCGACGCGATAGACGAAGGTGTCGATGAAGGCCTTGGCCTTGTATTTGTCTTCGCGGCTGACGACGGTGTACAGGGTTTCGCGGGCCGGACGCGTGATGCCGCGCTGGAAGGCGCGGTTGGTCGCCTCCAGCAGGATCAGTACGACGAACGATCCATACGCGGCCAGGCCGATGAAGCCGATCGCGGTCGCCACCGGCAACAGCGCCAGCGCGAAGCCGAGCCCGAAGCGCTTGATGATCTGTCCGGTCAGCGTCAGCTGCAGCACCAGCACGGCGACCTGCGTCCACATGTCGATGTTGCCCAGCAACGCGGCGCGGGCATCGGTGTCGGCTTCGGCCGCGGCCACCATCTGCAACCGCGTGAAGTAGATGAAGGTCGCCATGATCGTCATCAGGATCACGTAGCCGGCGATCCCCATCAGGTAGGGCGACGAGAACACCGCGCGGATGCCGGCCCAGGGGCTGCCGCCGATGCGCTCGTGTTCCTGCGGCACCTGCGCTGCCGGCGCCTCATCGGTTGCCGTCGAACGCTGGCGCTCGCGATCGGGCTGGATCAGCACCAGCAACCACGCCGAGACGATGCCCAGGCCAAGAAAGGCCGCTGCGATCAGCAGCAGGCTGGGCGTGCCCAGCGGCTCGGCGAGTTGTGAGGTCAGCCAGGGCCCGAAGATCGCACCGAGCGTGCCGCCGACGGCGATCAGGGCGAAGAAGCGCTTGCTCTGTTCGCTGGTGAAGCGGTCGGCGAGCAGCGCCCAGAACACCATCGTCACGAACAGGTTGAAGACGCTGAACCACACATAGAACACCTGGCCGCTGCGCTCGCCGACGGCCTGCGGCGCCAGCAACAGCAGCGCCCAGAAGCCGACCAGGCTCAACGCGAAGAACGCATACGTCGCGGAAATGAAATGCAGCCGGCGGAAGCGGCTGACCAGCCAGCCGAAGACCGGATTGACCAGCAGCGTGGCCACGGCGGTGCCGATGAACAGCCAGCGGATGCTCTCGATGCCGCGCTGCATGCCCAGCGCGTCGCGCGCCGGGCGCAGCAGCATCAGCGCAGTCAGGATGAAGAAAAAGAACAGGCTCGCGATGATGACCGGAGCGAGCTCGCCGCGACGCAGATTGAAGACCTGCTGCAGCAAGGCCGGTCGCGCGCGTTCGCGGGGCGTCGGGCTGGACATGGTGCGATGGATTCCTGTGCGGTTGAAAGAAGACCGGGTCAGCGTCGACGTTCTCCGACCCCGGTGTGCACGGTACGCCTGGATCAGGCGAACGCGGCGATCAGTTCGTCCTGTTGCGCCTGGCTCAGCAAGGCGCCGGTACCGGCCTTGAGCTGGTCGGCCTGACGTTCGGGCTTGCCGGTCGCGGGGATCACCGCGGTGATCGCCGGATGGCTGATCGCGAACTTCAGGAACATCTGCGACCAGGACTCGACACCCACCTCTGGGGCCCAGCCCGGCAGGTCGCGCCCGCGCACCTTGGCGAACAGCTTGCCATCGTCGAAGACGCGGTTGGCCAGCACGGCGACACCGAGCTCCTGCGCGGCCGGCAACAGCGAGCGCGCGGCCTGCGGCGCATTGACCGAATAGTTGATCTGGATGAAGTCGGGCTTCTCGGCGCGCATCAGGCGCTCGAGCTCGGCGTGGCCGCTTTCCAGGTAATGGGTCAGGCCGATGTAGCGGGTCTTGCCCTGTTCCTTCAGCGCACGCGCGTAAGGCCAGGCCTGCGCCATGTTGCGCAGGTTGTGGATCTGCAGCAGCTCGACCTTGTCGGTCTTCAGGCGGCGCAGGCTCTCGGCCCATTGCGCTTCGATCGCCGGCTGGCTGTCCTCGGCGATCTTGGTGGCCAGGAAGCAGCGGTCGCGCCAGCCGCCGTCGGCGAGCAGCTCGCCGAGGATGGTGTCGGCGTTGGAATAGTTGGGCGATACGTCGATCAGGGACGCGCCCGCGCCAAAGAAGATTTTCAACACGTCCTTCAGCGCCTCGTACTCGGGCGATCCGGACGGGACTTCGAAACTGCCCGAGGTGCCCGCGCCGATGACCGGCAGCAGCTCGCCGCTGGCGGGGATCGCACGCGTCAGCAGCGGGCCGGTGAACGGCACGACGTCGGCGATGGCGCCGGTGGGTTCAGCGCGCGGCCGCTCAGGGGGCGGTTGCTGGCTGCAGGCGGCCAGCGGCGTCAGCGACAGTCCAGCGGTGGCAAGGCTGGCGAGGGCGAGGAAATCGCGTCGGGAGGTCATCGGGCAGGGCTCCTGTGGTGTGGGGTCGTGCGTCGGTGAGGGACGGGTGTGGCGGCGGGTCGGCGGGGCGGGCCAGCGGCAGCCCCGGTGGAACGATGGTGCGGGTGAAGCGACGGACCGGCGGCGCCGATCGCGTTGCCTGGCGGCTCAGCCGCCGGCTTCCTTCCATGGATCGTAACTGCCGAACCACCACAGGTGGCCCTCGGGATCGCGGCAGGAATAGCCACGCCCACCGTACGCCTGGTCGCTGATGTCCTGGACGACCACCGCGCCGGCGGCGACGGCGCGGGCGTAGTGGGTGTCGGCATCGCGGACGATCACGCAGGGGCTCTGTGTCTGGCGATCGCCGACGTCGCCGGGCTGCACGATCTGCCGGCCCCATTCACTGGCGTTGTCGGTCGAGCCCAGCATGATCATGCCGTTGCCGAACGTCAGTTGCGCGTGGTGCACGATGTCGCCCTCGGCATAGACCGCGTGGCGCTCGAAGCCGAATGCGCGGCACAGCCAGTCGATCGCGGCCGGGGCATCGCGATAGCGCAAGCAGGGGATGATCGTCGATACGGTATCGGCGGCAAGGGATGCGGGAGCTTGCATGCGGCTGTCCTCCGGGCTGACGGGCACACGGGGTGCCAGGCGGGTATGCGCGGGTACGCGCGATGATCTGCGCACCCGGGTTCGCGGGGGGAGCGGCTCCAGCAAGCCGTTCCTGCGCGGTAAGAACCTGTTCTAAGCGCGCCCAGCTTAGCGCGACCGACGGCCTCGATGCCCGCAACGGGGGTGGAGACGGCCTGCCGTCATGGCAAACGGACGCCCGGCGCGCTGCCCGGCGCCGCTACAATGCCGGCTCGAATGGCCTGCTGCCGTCACCAGAGACAACAGCCGGTGACAACAGCCGGCGACAGCCGCCGGCGCCAACAACCAGATCCAACGACTTCGGGAACGTGCATGAACTTGGCAGCGTGGGGAATGCGGTATGGCCTGGTGGTCCTGCTGGCGGCGTCGCTGCCGTATGCGACTGCCAAGGCCCGCGAAGTGGTCGGCGACATGCAGCGCAGCGTGGCGACCACCACCGCGATCGACTGGCAGACCTTCGATGCCACCGTCGAGCACGCCCGCAGTACGTTCGATGTCCCCGGCATCGCGATCGCGGTCATCAAGGATGGCAGGATCCTCCATGCGCGCGGTTACGGCGTGCGTGAGATCGGCCGGCCGGAACCCGTGGATGCCGACACCCTGTTCGCGATCGCATCCAACACCAAGGCCTTTACCTCGGCATCGCTGTCGATCCTGGCCGACGACGGCAAGCTGAGCCTGGACGATCGCGTCATCGACCACCTGCCGTGGTTCCGCATGGGTGATGCCTATGTCACCCGCGAGATGCGCCTGCGCGACCTGCTGGTGCACCGCAGCGGGCTGGGCCTCGGCGCCGGCGACCTGCTGTACTGGCCGGAGACCACCTACAGCACGCGCGAGATCGTCGAGCGCCTGCGCGACGTCCCGGTCACCGGGGGCTTCCGTACCCAGTACGCCTACGACAACATCCTCTACGGCGTCGCCCAACTGGTCATCGAAGCCGCCAGCGGACAGACCTATGCGCAGTTCCTGCAGTCGCGTGTGTTCGATCCGCTGCAGATGCGCCATACCCGCTTCAACAGCGACCATCTGCGCGACGACGACACCAATGTCGCCAGCGGTCACGCCAAGTCCGATTTCAGCAGGCTCAGCACGGTGCCGAGGATGAGCTGGTCCAACAACGCCGGCGCCGGCGGCATCTATTCCAGCGTCAACGACTTGGCCCGTTGGATGCGCGTGCAGCTCGATGGTGGCGTGATCTCGGCCGGCGACGGTCCGGGCAAGGAAACGCGCCTGTTCAGCGCAGCGCGGCAGAAGGCGATGTGGTCGCTGGTGACGCCGATTCCGATCCCGGAGCCGGCGGTGCCCGAGCTCGTGCCGATGCGCCCGAATTTCTCGGGTTACGGCGAGGGCTGGAGCCTCAGCGATTACCGCGGCCGCAAGCTGGTCTGGCACACCGGCGGCTGGCCCGGCATGGTGTCGCGGCTGACCCTGGTGCCGGAAGAAAAGCTCGGCATCGTGGTGTTGACCAACCAGGAAGTTGGCGCTGCGTTCCATGCCGTGACCCTGCATGCGCTGGACCTGATGCTGGGAAGTGCGTCGGCCTCATCGGTCCCGGCGCAGACCGACTGGATCGCGGCCTACGCCAAATCGCTGACGGCGACCCAGGGCAAGGCCGAGGAGAGCTGGCGCAAGCATGTCGACGCGCGCGATGCGAAGTCGCGGCCGTCGCTGCCGCTGTCCGGCTACGCCGGCACCTGGCGCGATCCCTGGTACGGCGACGTCATGCTGCGCCAGAACGGACGCGCGCTGGAGATCCAGTTCGCGAAGACCGCGCAACTGCTCGGCGATCTTGAACACTGGCAGCACGATACCTTCATCGTGCGCTGGCGCGATCGTGCGCTGAACGCCGATGCGTTCGTCACCTTCACGCTGGACGTCGACGGCAAGCCGCGCGAGGCGCGGATGCAGGCCATCTCGCCGCTGACCGATTTCAGCTTCGACTTCCAGGACCTGCGGCTGACGCCGGTGAAGTAGGCGCGGTTTCCGTCGCCCATCGGGATACCTGCGTGGGTGTGTCCGGTGGGGCGATGGATACAGCGGGAGAAGCGGATGCCGTTTCCGCTCTTGTTAATGCGGGATAGGAGAAAAGCCCTCAAAGCCTGATTACTGATGCCGGAACCGCAGCGACGTGTCGGGCTGGGGCTGCTCTTCCCTCGGTCAGGGTATCCTGCCCTGACTCGGGCGCACGCCATCCATGGCGTGTTCGACGCAGCCTCCGCCCGATCCGCCACTGCCGCGAGCGTCAGGATTGCGGCGTCGGTGAAGTTTTCGACGTAGGCCCCGTCGAAGACATTGGGCCATCCGAGATCAGAACGTCGCCTCGGCCGGGGATTGCGGAAAGCGGGCCATGGATGGCCCGCGGCGGCGAGTCAGCCTAGGGTGAGCAGGGGCTGCTTGCGCGGCATGCCGCGCAGCCCATGCGAACGCCCGGCGTGCTGCGCCGGCCCGGACCGGGCCACACAGCGGCACGGGCTGACCGAGCCGAGTAGCAAGCCCTGGGCGCGGCGACGCGGGCTCCGAAGCCGAAAACGTGTCTGCTTTGCTTCGCTTGGAAGAGAAAAGGGCAAAAGCCGGATCGGCGGTGCTGGATCTGCAGCAGCGTGTCGGGCTGCGGCTGCTCTTCCCTCGGTCAGAGCATCCTGCCCTGACTCGGGCGCACGCCATCCATGGCGTGCTTGGCGCAGCCTCCGCCCAACCCGCCACTGCCGCGAGCGTCACGATGGCGGCCTCGGCAAGTTATCGACGCATGGCCCCATCGAAGACGCCGGCCCATCCGACGCCAGAACGTCGCCTCTGCCGGGCATTGCGGAGAGCGGGCCATCGATGGCTGAACGAGCCGACCAGCAATCCCTGGACGGGGCGATGCGGCTTCCGACGCCGATGAAGCCCCACTCTGGGACGCGACTGAGACACTTCCCTCACATCGGAGAAGCCGAAAAGGGCGCGTATACGTAGCCGCGGCTACGGTTGCGGCGGTGGCCCGGCGTCGTGGGCCGCACGACCGCGATCGGTCAGCAGCGCCAGCGTGCGCTCGCCGTCCTCGACCGTGCGCACCCAGCCGGCACCGGGCACGCCGCCGATGCTGTCCTCGCACAGCCAGGCGAGGGTGCGCATCAGCACGCTCATGCGCACGCCCAGCCGCTTGCACAGCCGTGGCAGCGACATGCCGGCAGGGTGCGCAGCCAGTTCGGCCAGCAGCGCGAGCGACAGCGCGGGGTCAGCAGACACAGTGGGTACGGTCGACGGACAACATCAGCCGGCAGCGTCAGCGGACGACGGCGGCGGGGATGTCGCGCTGGCGCGGCGCCTGCGCATCGGTATCGGGCACATGCGCGGTGACGATGACGGGCACGGACTTGGACGTCGGCGTGCGCGACTCGTCGGCAAAGCTCGACAGCGGCACCAGCGGATTGGTCTCCGGGTAGTACGCGGCCAGGCAGCCGTGCGGGATGTTGTATTCGACCAGCAGGAAGCGTCGCGCGCGGCGGCGCACGCCATCGTCGCAGAGGCTTTCCAGGTCGACCCAGTCGCCCGCCTTCATGCCCAGCGCGGCGATGTCGTCGGCGTTGGTGAACAACACGCGGCGTTCGCCGAAGACACCGCGGTAGCGGTCGTTGAGGCCGTAGATCGTGGTGTTGTACTGGTCGTGCGAGCGCGTGGTGGCGAGGTTGAATACCGGCTGCGTGCCATGCGCACGGCGTGCGCGGTGGATCGGGTTGTCGGTGGGCACCGGGCAGGCGAAGAACACCGCCTTGCCGGCGGGGTTGGCCCACTTGCGGTCGCGCGCGCCGTTCGACAGCTGGAAGCCGCCGGGGACGCGCACGCGGGTATTGAAATTATGGAAGTCGTCGAAGGTCTTGGCGATCAGTTCGCGGATGCGGTCGTAGTCCTCGACCAGCCAGCGCCAGGGCAGCTTGCTGCGCGCGCCGAGCGTGGCCTCGGCCAGGCGCGCGACGATCGCCGGTTCCGACAGCAGGGTGTCGGAGGCTGGCGGATTGATGCCCGACGACAGGTGCACCATGCTCATCGAATCCTCGACGGTCACGCCCTGCGCGCCGCCGGCCTGCATGTCGATCTCGGTGCGGCCCAGGCAGGGCAGGATCAACGCTTCCTGGCCATGGATCAGGTGGCTGCGGTTGAGCTTGGTGGTCACGTGCACGGTCAGCGCGCAGTTGCGCAACCCGCGCGCTGTGGCATCGGAGTCGGGCGTTGCGACCGCGAAGTTGCCGCCCATGCCGAAGAAGGTCTTCGCGCGGCCGTCGATCATGGCCTCGATCGCCCCCACGGTGTCGTAGCCGTCCTCGCGCGGCGGCTCGAAGCCGAACACGTCGCGGATGCGGTCCAGGAACGCGGCCGGCGGCTTCTCGTAGATCATCATCGTGCGGTCGCCCTGCACGTTGCTGTGGCCGCGCACCGGGCACGGGCCGGCGCCGGGGCGACCGATGTTGCCGCGCAGCAGCAGCAGGTTGACCAGCATGTTGATCGTGGCCACCGAATGCTTGTGCTGGGTGATGCCCATGCCCCAGCAGATGATGACCTTGCCGGCCTGCAGGTAGAGCTCGCCGGCGCGCCGCAGCTGGGCCTCGTCGAGCCCGGACTCGGCGATGATGGTATCCCAGGATTCTGCCTGCACGTCGGTGGCGAAGGCTTCGAAATTGCTGGTGTGCTCGGCGATGAAGTCCAGGTCGAGCAGCGATGGCGCGCCGTTGCCGGTGGCTTCGATGTCGCGTTCGAGGACGTGCTTGATGATGCCCTTGACCGCCGCGAGGTCGCCGCCGATCTTGAGCTGGAAATAGTCCGACGAAATCTTCGTCGAGCCGTAGGTCACCATCTCCAGCTTGTCCTGCGGGTCGGCGAAGCGCTCGAGCCCGCGCTCGCGCAGCGGATTGAACGACACGATCCTGGCGCCGCGCTTGGAGGCCTCGCGCAGCTCGCCGAGCATGCGCGGATGGTTGGTGCCCGGGTTCTGGCCGAAGATGAAGATCGCATCGGCGAGTTCGAAGTCGTGCAGCGACACCGTGCCCTTGCCGACGCCGATCTGCTTCTTCATCGCGGTGCCCGACGATTCGTGGCACATGTTCGAACAGTCGGGGAAGTTGTTGGTGCCGAACTCGCGCACGAACAGCTGGTAGAGGAACGCCGCCTCGTTCGAGGTGCGACCGGAGGTGTAGAAGATCGCCTCGTCCGGCGACGCCAGCGCATTGAGGTGGCCGGCGATCAGCGCGAACGCATCGTCCCAGCGGATCGGCACGTAGTGGTCGCTGGCGGCGTCGTAACGCATCGGCGTTGTCAGCCGGCCCTGGTTCTCGAGCCAGTGGTCGCTGTATTCGGACAACTGCGCGACGCTGTACTGCGCGAACAGGTCGGGACCTGCGCGGTGCCGGGTGGCTTCGGCGGCGACGGCCTTGGCGCCGTTCTCGCAGAACTCGAAGGTCGAGGTGTGGTCGCGGTCGGGCCAGGCGCAGCCGGGGCAGTCGAAGCCGTCGGGCTGGTTGGCCTTCAGCAGCGTCTTGGCGCCGCTGACGGCGATGTCCTGTTCCAGCAAGTGCTTGGCGACGCTTTTCAGCGCGCCCCAGCCACCGGCGGGGCCGTCGTACTTGCGGATCGTGTCGTTGCTCATGGCGTGGTACTCCTGCCTGGGCGCGGGTGTGCCGGTGCCAGCTGCGTCGGGGCGGAATCGTGCGGCTGCATGGCCGCCTGGATCGATTCCTGCCCGGTCGTGGCCGGTTCCGGTAGCAGTCGCTGCGCGTGGGTGTAGATGGCATGCCCGTCGTTGCGGGCAAATCCGATCAGGGTGAGGTGGGCGCGTTCGGCCAGCGAGATCGCCAGCGCCGTCGGTGCCGACACCGCTGCCATCAGCGCGATGCCGACGCTGGCGGCCTTCATCGCCATCTCGTAGCTGGCACGGCTGGTGACGACCAGGAAGCCGCTGGCGACATCGACCTGGTCTGCAGACATGGCGCCGATCAGTTTATCGAGCGCGTTGTGGCGACCGACGTCCTCGCGCAGCAGCTGCAGCTCGCCGTCCCGTCCGGCCCAGCCGGCGGCATGGGTGGCGCCGGTCAGGTCGTTGAGGGCCTGCGCCGCGCGCAGACCGTGCAGGGCGCGGCGCAGTGCGGCGGTTTCGATGCGGATGTCGGTCGCGATCGGCGGCGGATAGCGCAGCGCGGTTTCCAGCAGTTCGCTGCCGCAGACACCGCAGCCGCTGCGTCCGCTCATGCTGCGACGCCGCTGCGCCAGCGCGTCGGCACGTGCGGCCGGGATGCGCAGGCCGATCTCGATGCCTTCGATGAACGGCTCGACGCGTTCGACGACCACATCGTCGATGCGCTCGACGATGCCTTCGCTGAGCGCGAAACCGCGCGCGAAATCCTCAAGGTCGGCGGGCGTGGCCATCATCACCGCGAACGGGACGTCGTTGTAGACGAACGCTACCGGGACTTCCTCGGCGATGTGGTCGTCCAGCAGATGGCGGTTTCCGTGGCGCCAGCGCTCGACCGGCCGCACCACGCTGCCCGGGGAGGAGGCGGCAGCGGGTGGGACGGTGGTGGAACGCGGCATGGTGCGGGTCATCGATGCGCTTCTTGGGAGGCGGCCGCTCGCGGTGGTCCGTGAGGCGACCGCGGCGTGGTCAGGTGAACAGCACCAGCGCCTTCTGCAGCGTCTTCCACAGGCCCCAGGCCAGTGGAATGCCGACGGCGGCCCAGGCCAGTGCGATCAGCACGGGATTGCCGCCGTTGCCGATGCGGTCCATCTCGTCCTGGGAGATCAGCGACACGCCGCTGGCGTCGACCTTCTCGTGCGCCAGCCGCTTCTCGTGCGCCAGTTGCTCGGGGGTCATGAAGTGCTTCGGGTTCACCGGGCGCACCAGCAGGTTGCAGATCAGGCCGAGGACGAGCATGCCGGCCAGGATATACATCGTGGTGTTGTAGACCTGCGAAGGCGGCATGCCCAGGCCCAGCTGGTACTCGCGCATGTAGCCGATGACCATCGGCCCGACGATGCCGGCGACCGCCCAGGCGGTCAGCAGGCGGCCATGGATCGCGCCGACCATCTGGGTGCCGAACAGGTCGGCCAGGTAGGCCGGTACGGTCGCGAAGCCGCCGCCGTACATCGACAGGATCACGCAGAATGCCGCGACGAACAGCGCGATGCTGCCGGCGCCGCCGAGGCTGGGCGCGCTGGCGTACATCACCAGGCCGAGCACGAAGAACACCGTGTAGGTCAGCTTGCGCCCCAGCTTGTCCGACAGCGAGGCCCAGAAGAAGCGGCCGCCGATGTTGAACAGGCTCAGCAGGCCGGTGAAGCCGGCCGCGATCGCGGCGGTCATGCCCAGTTGCTCGGGCGTCAGCGCGCCGAAGCCGGCGTCCACGCCGATCAGCTTGCCGCCGAACATTTCCTGCAGCATCGGCGAGGCCATGCCGATGACGCCGATGCCGGCCGACACGTTGAGGCACAGCACCGCCCAGACCAGCCAGAACTGCGGAATGCCCCAGACCTTGCGGACGTGCACGTGGCCACGGGTGATCATCGCGTTGGTCGATGCCGGCGGCGGCGTCCAGCCCTTGGGCTTCCAGCCGGTCGGCGGCACGCGATAGCCGAAGGCACCGGACATCATGAAGACGAAATAGGCCGCGGCCATGACCAGGAAGGTTTCCATGACGCCGACCGAGGTCGGGGTCGCGAAGTGGCGCATCAGCATGTCGGCCAGCGGGCTGCCGATCAGCGCGCCGCCACCGAAACCCATGATCGCCATGCCGGTCGCCATGCCGCGGCGGTCGGGGAACCACTTGATCAGCGTCGACACCGGCGAGATGTAGCCCAGGCCCAGGCCGATGCCGCCGATGACCCCCGAGCCGATCCACAGCATCCAGATCTGGTGGGTCTTGATGCCGATCGCCGAGATCAGCAGGCCGCCGCACCAGCACAGCGCCGAGACCACGCCGGCCTTGCGCGGGCCGACCCGTTCCAGCCAGCCGCCCCAGATCGCCGCCGAGCACCCCAGCAGCACGAAGAACAGCGTGTACATCCACTGCAGTTCGCTGATCTGCCAGTCGCAGCTGGCCGAGGTGATGCGCGCGAAGAAGCCCATCTCCGGGCCGCAGGCGATCGGCGACTGGATGCCGATGGCCATCGACAGCGGCAGCCAGAACACGCTGAAGCCGTAGGCCATGCCGATGCACAGGTGGATCGCCAGCGCAGCGGGCGGGACCAACCAGCGGTTGAAGCCGGGCCTGGCGATGATGCGTTCTTTCGAAAGCAGCCCGCCCTCGCGGGCGCCGCTGACGGGGATGTCGGTGCTTGCGGTGCTGTTGGCCATGTTGCCTCCCGGGTGGATGAGTCGGCTGGAGCGTCGGCTTGAATGTCGGCTGGAGCGCTGACTGGGGTGTCGCGGCGCCTCGCGGCGCAGGGTGGTGCAGACAGGGATCGTGCGGCTGCTTATGTTCTTGAGTGCATATTAGCTGCGGCAATTTGTCGCAAGGGTAGGCCATGTTCGCCTTGTATGCGGCATCCCAATGGTCGAATATCAGGCTTTCCAGAGCATATTGAATCAGTGGCTGGCCGGCGTTGCGGCGCAGCATCGACGGCGTCGGCCTATGGAGAACGGTGATGTACAAGGTGCGGATCCATCCGCGTTGGGAGCTCGAGAACGCCGCTGGCACGCGGCTGCCCGCGCACCTGGTCGACCTGCTGGTCGCGGTGCGCGGCTCGGGCTCGCTGGCGGCGGCGGCGCGCAAGGTCGGACTGTCCTATCGCTATGCCTGGGGGCAGTTGCAGGACGCGCGCGCGGTGTTCGGCCAGCCGCTGCTGCGGATGACGCGCGGGCGCGGCGCCCGGCTGACCGCGATCGGCGAGCGCCTGGTCTGGGCCGACAACCGCATCGCCGCGCGGCTGTCGCCGATGCTCGACAGCCTGGCGACCGAACTGGAAGCCGAACTCGAGCGTGCGGTCAGCGCGCATGCCTCGCCGCTGCGCATCCATGCCTCACACGGTTTCGGCGTCGAGACGCTGCGCCGCTGCATGGCCGAGGCCGAGCTGCCGCTCGACCTCAAGTACCGCAGCCCCGACGATGCGCTGATGGCACTGCGCAGCGGGGCCTGCGACGTCGCCGGGTTGCATCTGCCGATCGGCGATCTGGAACCTGCGCTGTTCGCGCATTACCGCGACCGCCTGGACCTTGCCGACGACCGCGTGATCCACCTGGCGATGCGCCGGCAGGGGCTGGTACTGGCGCCGGGCAATCCGCTGGGCATCGAGACGCTGCAGGACCTGCAGCGGCCCGACATCCGCATGATCCAGCGCCAGCCCGGATCCGGCACCCGGCTGCTGCTGGAGGCGATGCTGGCGCGGCACGCGATCGACTTCGAGGCGATCCGCGCCTGTGACGTCGAGGAGCTGACCCATGCCGCGGTCGCCGCCTACGTCGCCAGCGGACTGGCCGATGTCGGTTTCGCGCTGGAGCCGCCGGCACGCAAGTACGGGCTGGATTTCTTCCCGCTGGTCACCGAGCACTATTTCTTCCTGTGCCACGACGACGTGCTGGCGTCGGGCCGGCTGGCCGAATTGCTGGCACTGCTGCGCAGCGACGGCTTCCGGCGCGCGCTGGGCCTGCTGCCCGGTTACGACCCCAGTTACTGCGGGCGCGTGCAGACCCTGCCCGAGGCTTTCGCCGCCGCCCGCTAGCGGTGGCCGGAGCGTCGGGGCGCAATACGGGGATCGCGTCCAGGCATCGCATCCGGGCTGGAAGTGCCAGCGACATGGGCGCGTCGCGTCGTTCCCGCTTGCGCGCGCCGGGGCGGCGGTCCACTGTGAGCCGCCCCGCCGGTCGGCCTGCGCCATCGGGCCATGACCGGCCGGCATGTTCCCTTTCTCCGCGTTGAACAGGACCCGCCATGACACGATCGATCGTTGCCGCGTTGCAGATCGGCGCCGCACCCGAAGGCAAGCAGGCCACGCTGGACCAGGTGCTTGCGTACGAGGCCGACATCCGCGCGTCGGGTGCGCGCCTGGTCGTGCTGCCCGAGGCGCTGCTGGGCGGCTATCCCAAGGGTGAGATCTTCGGTACGCGACTTGGCTACCGCTTGCCGGAAGGCCGCGAAGCCTTCGCGCGCTACCACGCCAACGCGATCGACGTGCCGGGACCCGAAACCGCGGCGCTGGCGGAGCTGTCGCGGCGCACCGGGGCCTCGCTGGTGATCGGCGTCATCGAGCGCGTCGGCGCCACGCTGTACTGCACGGCGCTGTTCTTCGATCCCGCGCAGGGCCTCGTCGCCAAGCATCGCAAGCTGATGCCCACCGGCGCCGAGCGCCTGATCTGGGGGCAGGGCGATGGCTCCACGCTGCCGGTGGTTCCCACCGCGGCCGGTCTGGCCGGCGCCGTGATCTGCTGGGAAAACCACATGCCGCTGCTGCGCACCGCGATGTATGCGCAGGGCCTGCAGATCTGGTGCGCGCCGACCGTCGACGATCGCGAGATCTGGCAGGCCTCGATGCGGCACATCGCGTTCGAAGGGCGTTGCTTTGTCGTCAGCGCCTGCCAGGTGCAACCCTCGCCGGCGGCGCTGGGGATCGATGCGCCGGGCTGGGACCGCGACCGTCCGCTGATCCGCGGCGGCAGCCTGATCGTCGATCCGCTGGGCGAAGTGTTGGCCGGTCCGTTGCTCGACAGCAGCGGCCTGGTGATCGCGGAGATCGAGACCGACCGCATCGTGCAGGCGCGCTACGACTTCGATGTCACCGGGCATTACGCGCGCCCGGACGTGTTCAGCCTGAAGGTCGATACCCGCCGCAAGCAGGCGGTGGTCTTCGAGCGCGACGACGAGGCTGTGCGCGAGGAATAGACCGCGCAAGGCTGCGTGATCGGCACATGCGCCGGGCCATGACCCTGCGTTGATCTGGCATGCGTCGAGCTTGCGTGCTTGGAGCTGGCGCGCGTCGATCTTGCGTGCGTTGAGCCGGCGTGCGTGAGCCGGCGTGCGTGAGCCGGCGTCGACCGGAATTTCAACGGCCGTTGCCGCCACCCTGCCGCATGCCTGCGCATGCGACAGGGTGCCTGCGATCACCGGATCGGTTCGTCCAGCAGCAGCTGCCGCGCGAAGCGCACCGGCGGCGCGCCCTGGGCGAGGATGCCGTCGTGGTACTGCTTGAGGTTGAAGCGTTCGCCGAGCTTGGCCTCGGCGGCCTTGCGGGCGTCGAAGTGTTCCTGCGCGCCGACGAAGTACGTCGCCAGCTGTGCCGAAGACAGCTGCGCACGCACCCATTTCCCCTCGGCCTCGCTCTGCTGCTGGAAGGTCTTGTTGACCATCAGGTCCATCGCCTGTTCCTTGCTCCAGTTGTCGACATGCACGCCCTGGTCGAGCAGGGCATTGGCGACCGAGCGCGCGTAGAACTTCAACTGCACCAGGCGGAACAGCGGATCGTTGTCGAGGTAGCCGGCGTCGGCCATCATGCGTTCGGTATAGACCGCCCAGCCTTCGGCGAACGGGCCCGAGCGCAAGACCGCGCGCAGGACCGAGGGATGGTTCACAGAATGCACGCCTTCGAGGTAATGGCCGGGCATCGCCTCGTGGATGCTCAGCAGGTGGATCATGAAGTTGTTGTACTCGCGCAGGAACGAATCGGCCTGCTTGTCGTTCCAGGCGTCGGGGATCGGCGAGATCGCGTAATAGGTGTCCAGGCCCTTGTCGAGCGGACCGGGCGAATCGCAGTAGGCCACCGCGACGCCGCGCTGGAATTCCGGCATCAGGATGATCTTGACCGGATCGTCGGGTACCGTCACCAGGTCGTGCTCGCGGGTGAACGCGGTCGCGTGTTCGAGCGTCTTCCTGGCGAAATCGACGACCTCGTTGCGGGCCGGCCTTTGCGCATAGGCGAACTCCAGCGCCGCTTCGATCGCCTGCTGGCGCTGCGCTTCGCTGGGCGCGTCGGGCGTCGCGACGGCGCCGGGCTTGTCCTTCAGCACGACCTTCGCGGCCTGGTACATCTGCTCGCGGATGTCGGCCAGCGCGGCTTCGGCGCGGCTGCGGATCTCGTCGCGCGACAGCGAGGCGTTCAATGAGAACTTCAGCTTCTCGTCGTAGCGCTGGGTGCCGATGCGGAAGTCGCCTTTGGCGTTGGGCACCAGGGTACCGTCGAGCCACTTCTGGTGTTCGCCGACGGCCGCGCGCAAGGCGGTTACGGCGGCATCCAGTCGGCTGCGCGCTTCGCCCGACAGCTGGTCGGCGTTGGGCGTGATGAAGGTATCCAGCAGCACCAGCACGCCGGCGTTCTGGCGGGCGACGGTTTCGGCGTGGATCTTCGGCACGCGCGCGGGATCGAGGTTGGCGCGCGCCTGCGCGAACAGCGCCGGCAGCTTCTCGATGCGTGCGGTGGCCGACGCCAGGCGTTCGGGCATCGGCGCGAACTCGCGCGCCATCAGCGAATAGATCGCACCGCCGGCCAGCGAGCTGTAGACCTGAGGATCCCAGGCCCAGCTTTGCAGGGTCTCGGTATCCCATAGCGCATACTGCAGGGTGTTGCGCAGGATCTGCGCGTCGACCTGGTTGTCGCGCGACAGGCGGCTGGCATCGATGGCATCGAGTTCGGTCAGCAGCTTGCGCGTGAAGTCCAGCGACGCCTGGCGGCCGGTCGCGCTGAGGTCGTCGATGTCGCCGTCGTAGCGGTGTTCGCCGATGCTGGTCGCCGAGACCGGCGACAACGCCAGTCCCTCTTCGAGGTAACGCTTGGACAGCAGGCTGAATGCGCTGTCGGCTGCTGCATCGACGCTCGCCTGCGCGGTCGCCGGCGTGGCCTCGCTGGACGGGGGCGACGGAGAACAGCCGGCCACCAGGGCCGAAGAAAGGGCGACACAGAGCACGAGCTTGCGCATGGAAGGCCTGCAACGGGAACGGAAGCCGGAAAGGATAGTCCGCGTCCGATCCCCGCGCATGTGCGGATGCACCATCGTCGGTGCGGGCCCGCAAGACCCGTGTCGGCAGTCGGACGAGGCCGCCGCGATTTGACGCTGCGGGCGCGAGTGGCAAGAATCGGGTGGTCGCCGCGTTGCCCGCACTCTGGAGCGGAGATGCATGCGGCAGGGCGATGCCATCGGTCTGTGCAAGGCGTCTGCGCGATGTGCGCGCGGGATCTCTTCCGCGAGCCCAGGCCCGATCCACTGCTGTTGTCTTCAAGGGGGAATGCGATGCAACGACGTGACTTTCTTGCGCTGGGCGGACTGGGCGTGGGTGGCGCCCTGTGGCTGCCGGGCTTCCGCGCGATCGCCGCCGAGCAGCTGCTCGCCCCCGTCGATGTCGCGCGCCGGAAGTTACTGGCCGATGCCGCGCTGGAGGCCGCGACCGCCGCCGGCGCCAGCTACTGCGACGTGCGCATCGGGCGCTATCTGCGGCAATCGCTGCAGACGCGCGAGGACAAGGTCCAGAATGTCGTCAATGGCGAGTCCAGCGGCGCCGGCGTGCGCGTCATCGTCAATGGCGCCTGGGGATTTTCGGCCACCAGCCAGTTGACGGTGCAGGGCGTGGCCGACGCCGCGCGCCAGGCGGCTGCGATCGCCAGCGCCAACGCCAAGGTCAACGTCGCACTCGGCACCGCGCCGGTGCGGCTGGCGGCGACGCCGGGCCTTGGCGAAGTGTCCTGGCGCACTCCGCTGCGCCGCAATGCCATGGAAGTGCCGATCAAGGACAAGCTCGACCTGCTGCTGTCGATCAACGGCGCGGCACTCGAGGCTGGCGCGAGCTTCGTCAACTCGCAGATGTTCCTGATCAACGAACAGAAATACTTCGCCAGCACCGATGGTTCCTACATCGACCAGGACGTGCACCGGATCTGGGTGCCGTTCACGGTGACCGCGATCGACAAGGCCAGCGGCAAGTTCCGCACCCGTGACGGGCTGTCGGCGCCGATGGGCATGGGCTACGAGTACCTCGATCCGGATCCTGCCCAGCGCTTCGAACTGCCCGGCGGCGTGGTGATGTACGGCAAGGCCTACGACATGCGCGCCGATGCCGTGGCCGCGGCCCGGCAGGCCCGCGACAAGCTCAAGGCGCCGTCGGTCAAGCCTGGCAAGTACGACCTCGTCATCGACCCGTCCAACCTGTTCCTGACGATCCATGAGAACGTCGGCCATCCCTTGGAGCTCGACCGCGTCCTGGGCTACGAGGCCAACTATGCCGGCACCAGTTTCGCGACGCTGGACAAGCGCGAGCAGGGCTTCCGCTGGGGTAGCGACATCGTCAACTTCTTCGCCGACAAGACTCAGCCCGGCAGCCTGGGAGCCGTGGGGTACGACGACGAGGGCGTGACCTGCAAGCGCTGGGACCTGGTGCGCGACGGTGTGCTGGTCGACTATCAGTCGATCCGCGACCAGGCGCATATCCTCGGCAAAACCGAGTCCGATGGCTGCTGCTATGCCGATTCCTGGTCGAGCGTGCAGTTCCAGCGCATGCCCAATGTCTCGCTGGCCGCAGGCAAGACGCCGTTGACGGTGCAGCAGATGATCAAGGACGTCGAGCACGGCCTGTACATCCATGGCCGCGGTTCTTACTCGATCGACCAGCAGCGCTACAACGCGCAGTTCGGCGGCCAGCTGTTCCACGAGATCCGCAACGGCGAGATCGTCGGCATGGTCGAGGACGCCGCCTACCAGATCCGCACGCCCGAATTCTGGAACGGCTGCGTGGGCATCTGCGACGAGCGCGATTTCCGCCTCGGCGGCTCGTTCTTCGACGGCAAGGGCCAGCCGGGCCAGGTCTCGGCGGTGTCGCATGGTTCGGCGACCACGCGCTTCAACGGTATCAACATCATCAACACCGCGCGCTCGCTGGGTTGAACTTGGCAGCGACATCGCTGCCTGCCGGGGCGCTGCCTGTCGTACCGGTGCCTGTCGTGGCGCCGGCGCAGCCGTCATGGCGCCCGGCCGGCGTCTATGCCAAAAGTCACTGGACGCTCCGGCAGGGGCCGGCAAGAATCGGGGCACCGCCGCGGCCGGCATCACGGCCGCATCCACGCAATGGATCCAGCTCGACGGGTCCGGCTCACTTGATCCAGGGCCCGCAGCGACATCGCGCACGGGTCCGACAACGGGAGAATCTGCCTTGCAAAGACGCGACTTTCTGGCCCTCGGAGGGCTTGGCGTGGGTGGCCTGGCGCTGCCTTCGTTCTTCGGCAAGGCGATCGCCGCCGAGCAGCTGCTGTCCACGCTCGATGTCGGACTGAAGAAAAAACTCGCCGACGTGGCCTTGAACGCGGCCACCAGTGCCGGCGCCACCTATTGTGACGTGCGCATCGGCCGCTACCTGCGGCAGTTCGTGATGACCCGCGAGGACAAGGTCCAGAACGTCGTCAACGCCGAGTCGACCGGCGTCGGCGTGCGCGTGCTGGTCAAGGGCGCGTGGGGCTTTGCGGCGACCAACCAGTTGACCGAGCAGGGCGTCGCGCAGGCCGCGCGCCAGGCGGCCGCGATCGCCAATGCCAACGCCAAGGTCCAGTTCGAGCCGGTGCAGCTGGCCAAGGCGCCCGGCGTCGGCGAGGTGTCGTGGCGTACCCCGATCCGCCGCAACGCGATGGAAGTGCCGATCAAGGACAAGGTCGAGCTGCTGCTCGGTGTCAATGCCGCCGCCACCGCGGCGGGCGCCAGCTTCGTCAACTCGACGCTGTTCCTGGTCAACGAGCAGAAGTACTTCGCCAGCACCGATGGTTCCTACATCGACCAGGACGTGCACCGGATCTGGGCGCCGTTGACGGTTACCGCGATCCACAAGGCCAGCGGCAAGTTCCGCACCCGCGAGGGACTGTCCTCGCCGATGGGGCTGGGCTACGAATACCTCGATGGCGATGCCTCGCAGAAATTCGTCTCGCCCAATGGCGTGATCAACTACGGCCTGTCCTACGACATGCGCGAGGACGCCGTCGCCGCGGCCAGGCAGGCGCAGGAGAAGCTCAAGGCGCCGTCGGTCAAGCCGGGCAAGTACGACCTGGTACTCGATCCCTCACATACCTGGCTGACCATCCACGAGTCGGTCGGCCATCCGCTGGAGCTCGACCGCGTGCTCGGCTACGAGGCCAACTACGCCGGTACCAGCTTTGCGACGCTGGACAAGCGCGAACAGCGCTTCCAGTACGGCAGCGAGCTGGTGACGCTGTTCGCCGACAAGACCCAGCCGGGCAGCCTTGGCGCCGTCGAGTACGACGACGAGGGCGTCAAGTGCAAGCGCTGGGACCTGGTCAGCGACGGCAAGCTGGTCGACTACCAGACCATCCGCGACCAGGCGCATATCCTCGGCAAGACCGAGTCCGACGGCTGCTGCTATGCCGACTCCTGGTCCAGCGTGCAGTTCCAGCGCATGGCCAACGTCTCGCTGGCGGCCGGCAAGCGCAAGCTCAGCGTCGACGAGCTGATCAAGAACGTCGAGAACGGCATCTACATCGTCGGCGACGGCTCGTTCTCGATCGACCAGCAGCGCTACAACGCGCAGTTCGGCGGCCAGCTGTTCTACGAGATCAAGAACGGCAAGCTGACCGGCATGATCGAGGACGTGGCCTACCAGATCCGCACACCCGAATTCTGGAATGCCTGCAGCGCGATCTGCGACGACAGCGACTATCGCCTCGGCGGTTCGTTCTTCGACGGCAAGGGACAACCCAGCCAGGTGTCGGCAGTCTCGCACGGGTCCAGTACGGCCCGTTTCGACGGCATCAACGTCATCAACACCGCGCGCTCGCTCGGCTGACCGGCCGGTAACAGGAGAATCCAAGTAATGACCATCTTTACCGAAGCCCAGGCCAAGGCCATCCTCGACAAGGTCGTCGCGTTGTCCAGCGCCGACGAATGCAGCGCCAGCCTGACCGGTGCCGTCGAAGGCAACATCCGGTTCGCGCTCAACAACGTCTCCACCAGCGGCATCGTCAGCAACGCCGAGCTCGGCGTGCAGGTCGCGTTCGGCAAGCGCGTGGGCACCGCGACCATCAACGAGTTCGACGATGCCTCGCTCGAACGCGTCGTCCGTCGTGCCGAGGACCTCGCCCGGCTGGCGCCGGAGAACCCGGAGTTCGTCCCCGCCATCGGCAAGCAGACCTACCAGGCCAGCCCGACCTTCAGCGAATCGACCGCTGCGATCACGCCGGACTTCCGGGCCCAGGTCGCCGCCAACTCGATCGCCCCGTGCAAGGCCGAGAACCTGATCGCCGCGGGCTTCCTCGAAGACAGCCAGAACTTCGTCGCGATCGCCAACAGCAACGGCAACTTCGCGTACCAGCGCGGCACCTCGTTCGGCTACACCTGCACCGTGCGCACCCAGGACGGCACCGGTTCGGGCTGGGTTGGCCGCAGCGTCAGGGACGCCAGCGACTTCAACGCCGACCGCGACATCCGCATCGCGATGCGCAAGGCCCAGGATTCGTCCGAGGCGCGCGCGCTGGAGCCCGGCAAGTACACGGTGATCCTGGAGCCGGCCGCCGCGGCCGGGCTGATCTCGTTCATGCTGAACTTCTTCGACGCCCGCAGCGCCGACGAAGGCCGCAGCTTCCTGTCCAAAAAAGGCGGCGGCAACAAACTGGGCGAGCAGATCTACGACCCGCAGGTGACGATGGTCGGCGACCCCTGGCACGAGACCGCACCGGTGCTGCCCTGGGACGGCGAAGGCCTGCCGCGCGAGAAGATGCCGATCATCCAGGACGGCAAGGTCACCAACCTCAACTACTCGCGCTTCTGGGCGCAGCAGCAGGGCAAGCGCGCCATCGGCCGCCCCGGCAACCTGATCATGTCGGGCGGCACCAAGTCGACTGCTGAACTGGTGGCCGGCACGCAGCGCGGCATCCTGGTGACGCGCACCTGGTACATCCGCATGGTCGATCCGCAGACCGTGCTGCTGACCGGCCTGACCCGCGACGGCACGTTCTACATCGAGAACGGCCAGATCAAATACCCGTTGAAGAATTTCCGCTTCAACGAGTCGCCGGTGATCATGCTCAACAACATCGACGAGCTGGGCAAGCCGGTACGGGTGGGGGGCGATGAGAGCCAGCTGGTGATGGTGATCCCGCCGATGCGCTTGCGCGATTTCACGTTCACGTCGTTGTCGGATGCGGTGTGAGATTGGCCTGACGGGGACGGCGTCCAGTGTTCTGTTTTCGTTTTGACCGTAGGAATGCATGCAGGGGCATTTCTGCGGCTCGCGGACTTTACGGGAGGAGCGAAAGGCTTTCGTCCGCTGACGCGGCCGAGTTCATTTCTTTTGGCGCGCGGGCTGCTGAAACGATGGGAAGTTTCGGCGCTTCCCCCGAATTGATGCACGTCTATCCAGACCCAAGGAGCGCCGCACATGGATGTGCGGCGTTTTCCGACCGAGCCACGGATGGCGAGTCGGAAAATCCCGGAACGAATGACAAGTGGGGCTGCTTGCTCGAGGAAGCGTTTTTCTTTGGTTCGTTTCTTTTGGCGCTTTCCAAAAGAAATGAACACGCTCGCCGCAGGCGAGTGGAAGCGTTCGCATCTGCTTTTGACGCTCGCGGCCCTCATGGGAAGCTCGAAAGGTTTTCGTCCACCGGCGGGGCCGAATTCATTTCTTTTGGTAGACCCCAAAAGGAATGGATGAATGCTTCGGTTTCTGATCTGGCTGGAGCGACTCCACATTGAATCGCCGGATGTCCCTGCAACTGATGCTCGGCGGTGCCGCCGCGCTTGCGCTCGCCCCGCTCCGGGCCCAATCCACGCCTTACGATTTCTGGTTCACCCGGCTGAAGTACGATTCCGGCGACTGGGACGTCGATGCGCGGATGCCGTCCAACGTGCTGACCTCGCTGGTCGACTACACCAGCCTGCGCGTGGACCCCAAAGAACATGTGGTCGAGCTGGCCGACCCGAAGATGCTGCAGGCGCCGTTCTGCTACCTCGCCGGGCACAAGCTGGTCGAGTTCAACCCGGCCGAGCGGCGCAACTTCGAGCGTTACCTGCGCAGTGGCGGTTTCGTCTTCGTCGATGACTGCAACCACGACATCGATGGCCTGTTCGCGACCTCCTTCGAGGCGCAGGTGGCGTCGATCTTCGGGGCGACGGCGTTGCGCAAGCTGCCGAACCGGCATCCGATCTACAGCAGCTTCTTCAAGTTTCCCGAGGGTCCGCCGGCGACCAGTTTCGAACTCAATGGCTGGGGCGACGACCTGGTCCATGACTACCTCAAGGGCATCGAGCTCGATGGCCGGCTGGGCCTGCTCTACAGCAACAAGGACTATGGCTGCGAATGGGACTACGACTGGCGCAACAAGCGCTTCCTGGCCGAGGACAACACCCGGTTCGCCGTCAACATCGTCATTTATGCCCTGAGCACCTGACGCCCATGCAGCCAGACGCGTGCAGGCCTGCAGATCATCCGCCACCCCACCGCCACAGCCTCGCGAGCGAACTCCCCGTATGAGCCAAGACATCACCGATTCCCAGGTCCAGGCGCAGGTCGCCCGGCTGGCCACGTTGCGCGACGCGATCGGGCAGGCGGTCGTTGGCCAGCATGCGGTGGTGGAACAGTTGCTGATCGGCCTGCTGGCAGGTGGCCATTGCCTGCTTGAAGGCGTGCCCGGACTCGGCAAGACGCTGCTGGTGCGCACGCTGGGCGAGGCGCTGGCGCTGCAGTTCCGGCGCGTGCAGTTCACGCCCGACCTGATGCCCAGCGACCTACTTGGCACCGAGCTGCTGGAGGAGGACCACGGCACCGGGCATCGGCATTTCCGTTTCCAGCAGGGACCGGTGTTCACCAACCTGCTGCTGGCCGACGAGCTCAACCGCACCCCGCCGAAGACGCAGGCGGCACTGCTGGAGGCGATGCAGGAACACACGGTCAGCTATGCCGGCGTGACGCATGCCTTGCCCGCGCCGTTCTTCGTGCTGGCGACGCAGAACCCGATCGAACAGGCCGGCACCTATCCGCTGCCCGAGGCCCAGCTCGACCGCTTCCTGCTGCATATCGCGCTGGAGTATCCGGGCGAGGACGAGGAGCGCGCGATCCTGGCCCAGACCACTGGCAGCGCGACGGCGCGGGTGCCGCGGGTCATGGATGGCCAGGAAGTGATGGCCCTGCAGGCACTGGTACGGCAGGTGCATGTGGGCGACGAACTGCTGTCTTGGATCACCCGGCTGGTGCGTGCGAGCCGTCCGGGCGAGAGCGCGCCGGCCATCGTGCGCGACTACGTCCGTTGGGGCGCGGGACCGCGTGCCGGGCAATCGCTGGTGCTAGCATCGAAGGCGCGCGCGCTGCTGCACGGGAGGCTGGCCGCGACCCGCGAGGACGTCGTCGCGCTGGCCGCGCCGGTGCTGCGCCATCGCCTGCTGCTGTCGTTCGCGGCCGAAGCCGAGCGCAAGCAGCCCGACGACGTGATCGCGGGCCTGCTGCGCGACGTGCCGTACCCCGGCCGCTGAGGTTCCGCGTCCGATGTCACGCGACCTGCTGCCGCCGGCGCTGCGTGCAGAACTGCGCTCGCTGCGCCTGGCTGCGCGCCGCGTCAGTGCCTTGCGTGGCGGTGGCGCGCATCGCAGCCGCGATCGCGGCGCGGGGCTGGAGTTCGCGCAGTACCGCAGCTATGAACCCGGGGACGAGCCGCGCCGGATCGACTGGAAGCTGTACGCGCGTAGCGATCGCTTCTTCGTCCGCGAAGCCGAGCGCGACAGTCCGCTGGCGATCTGGATCGTGCTCGATGCCAGTGCCTCGATGGGGCAGGCCGATGAGACGCGTGCCGACTGGGCGCGGCTGGACGCAGGCAAGGCCCTGGCCGCAGCGATCGCCGAGGTCGCGTTGCAACAGGGCGACCGCTTCGGACTGGTGACGCTGGGCGGAGACGGGGTGCAGTTGCTGCCGATCGGCGCCGGCTCGCGACAGCGCGATCGCCTGCTGCTGCAACTGCAGTCACTGACCGCGCAGGGCGCGTGCCCCGAGGCCGACCGCCTGCTGCCGGTCTGGGAGCGCATCGACACCGACGCGCTGGTCGTCGTCATCAGCGACTGTTTCGACGAGGCCTGCGCGTCGCTGGCGACGCGTCTTGCCGGCGCGCGTCGCGATGTCGCGGTGATCCAGCTGCTGACCGTGGCCGAGCGCGATTTCCCGTTCCAGGAAGGCCGGCGCTTCATCGATCCGGAAACCGGGCAGGCGATGGCTGGCGACGGGGCCAGCCTGCGCAGCGGATTCCTGGCGCGCTTCGGCCTTGCGCAGCGCGAGCTGCATGCGCGCTTCGACAGTGCCGGCATCCGCCATGCGCTGCATGTGCTCGACCGGCCGCTGATCGAACCCCTGCGGCGATTGTTCGCGGCCGATGCGTCGCCGGGGACGCCGTGAGCCTGGGCCTGTTGTTTCCCGCTGCACTGGCCGCACTGGCGGCACTGCTGTTGCCGCTGCTGATCCACCTGGCGCGGCGCGAACAGCAGCGGCCGACGATCTTCGCGGCATTGCGCTGGCTGGGCGAGCAGCCACGACCGCGCCGACGCGTGCGTTTCGATGAATGGCTGTTGCTGTTGCTGCGCCTGCTGCTGCTGGCGCTGCTGGTGTTGTGGCTGGCGCAACCGGTGCGGCTGGGACCCTTCGGTCCGCAGCGTTGGCATGTCGTGATGCCGGGCGTCGCCGTCGACGCCCTACCATCGCCGGGGCAAGGGACAGGCGACACGGGAGCGTGGCATTGGCTGGCCGACGGGTTCCCCGTGTTCGGGCCTGCGGCAGCACCCCCGGCACCGGCAACGACCGCATCGGCCAGCAGCCTGTTGCGGCAGCTCGATGCTGAACTCCCGGCGCATGTGGCCTTGACCGTGTATGCGCCCGAGATTCTGCACGGGGCGGATGCGGAGCGGCCGCGGCTGTCGCGTGATGTCGACTGGCAGGTAGTGCCGGCTGCGGATACCGTGATACAGGAGCGCGCCGCTGTCGACACCGCGATGCCGACGCTGTGGCTGCACGAGGACCGCACGCAGCGTGATCGCGATGACGTGCGTTACCTGCAGGCGGCGGCCGACGCCTGGCGCGCAGGCGCTGAGGCACAGGACGCGCAAGCACAGGCCTCACAACAGCAAACCTCACAGCCGCAGGCCCCAGTGCAGGCCCCAGTGCAGGCGCCTGCCTGGACGCGCCTGGAGCAGGGTGCCGCACTGCCGGACGATGCCCGGCTGCTGGCATGGCTCAGCGACGCGCCTCCGACCGATGCGGTACGCGCATGGGTCGCGCAGGGCGGTGTGCTGTTGCTGACGGCAGCCGCACCATTCGCAATGCCGGAGGCCGCGGCCGTGTCATGGCGCGATGCCGACGGCGCTCCGCTGCTGAGGCAGACCGGCCTGGGCGCCGGCACGGTGCTGCAATGGCAACGCCCGTTGCAGGCCACAGCGATGCCGCAATTGCTGGACCCGACGTTTCCGGCGCGACTGCGTGCCGCGCTGCGACCGACCCCGGCACCGCAACGCGTGATGGCAAGTGCGCACGCCCCCGTGCGCGGATTGCCGGCCTGGCCCTTGCGCGGACAGGACCTGCGGCCGTGGTTGCTGGGCGCGTTGCTGGTGCTGTTGTTGCTCGAGCGCTGGTGGGCGACGTCGCGGCGTCGGAGCGTGGCGCCATGAGCAGCCTGCGCGCAGGCAGCGAGGCACGCGACGGCGGCACCATGCGCGCTGCGGCCACGGCTGCCGTGCAATCCCTGCTGCGTGGCGCACGCCTGCGCGTGGGCCTGGACCGGCTGGCGATCGGTCTGCCGGTGCTGCTGGGCTTCGCGGTCGTGTGCTGGCGCTGGCGCGGTCCTGAGGTCGCGTGGCCGCTTGCGCTGCTGTGTGCGGTCGGCATGGCGCCATGGATCGCCGCGGCTGCGAGACGCATCGATCAGGCCTGGGTGCTGTCGCGACTCGACGCGCAGCGACGCGACCTCGAAGACAGCAGTACCTTGCTGCTCGCCGAACCGGCGGCGCTGTCGCCCTTGGCGCGGTTGCAGCAGGCGCGCGTGCAACAGCGCCTGGCGCAGTCGCGGCCGCCCGAGCTGCGACCGGCCTGGTCCAGGCGTGGCATCGCCTTGGCCTGGGCGGCGGGACTCGTTGCCTGCGTGCTGGCCGTGGCCTGGCCGTCGCGATCCCCGGGCGCAGCAGGCACGGTGCCGATGCCTGCCGGGGAGGCGGCTGCGCCGGGCGTGCCACGGCTGGTCGCGCAGCGCCTGCGGGCGACGCCACCGGCCTATACCGGTGCCGGTGAACAGGACGGCGATGCGCTCGATCTCAAGACTGCGCAGGGATCGCGACTCGACTGGCGGCTGCGCTTCGAACCGCAGGCCACCGACGTGTCCCTGCTGCTGCACGATGGCCGGCGCATCGCGATGCAACGCGATGGCGACGACTGGGTCGTGCGTCATGTGCTGACGCAATCGCTGCTGTATCGCATCTCCGTCGATGCCCCTGTCGCTGATGACGATGGCGACCAGAACGCGCGTGTCGCACGTCCCGCACGTACGCCGCCCGCTGGACGCCTGCACCGCATCGAGGCGGTCGTCGACCAGCCGCCGCGGGTGCAGGTGCTTGCGCCCGATCGCAGCCTGGTGATGCTGGCGCCGGGGCAGCGCAACTGGTCGCTGGCCTTCGAGGGCAACGACGACTATGGCGTGTCCGCGCAGGCGCGGCTGCACCTGGTGCGTACCGAGGGCAGCGGCGAGAACATCACCTTCCACGAGACCACGCGCGTGCTGACCGGGCGCGGCCCGGCGACGTCGCGACGCTTCGAGGTCGACGTCGCGCTGTCGGCGTTTCCGCTGCAGTTCGGCGAAGACCTGATCGCGCGGCTGGAAGTCCGCGACAACCGCAGTCCCGATCCGCAGCCCGGCCGCAGCGCCAGCGTGATCCTGCGCCGCTCGCCGGAACCGGTCACCGACATCGCCGGGCTCGAAGGGCTGGCACGCCAGGTGTTGCCAGCCTATTTCCGCAGCCAGCGCCAGATCATCATCGATGCCGAGGTCTTGCTGAAGGAGCGGGCGGCGCTGGCGGAAGACGCCTTCGTCGCGCGTTCCGATGGCATCGGTGTCGACCAGCGCCTGTTGCGGCTGCGCTACGGCCAGTTCCTCGGCGAGGAAAGCGAGGGTGGCGCGCGTCCGCCGCCGACCAGCGACAGCGTCGACGAGACGGGCAACGACAAGTCCAGCGCCGACAACGCCAGCGACGCCACCCCGCATGCCGATGACGACGCGCACGCGCATGACGGGCCGCACGACGGACACGCGCATGACGATGCCGTGCCGCCGCCGGGCGGCTTCGGCCAGGAAGGCAACCTGCTCGAAAGCTTCGGGCATACCCACGACCTGCCGGAGGCGGCGACGCTGCTGGACCCGGCCACGCGCGAGATCCTGCGCAAGGCACTGCAGGAAATGTGGCAGTCCGAGCTCTTCCTGCGCCAGGGCAAGCCCGAGACCGCGCTGCCTTACGCGTATCGGGCGCTGGAATTGATCAAGCAGGTCCAGCAGGCCGACCGCATCTATCTGCCGCGACTCGGGCAGGCGTTGCCGCCCATCGACGAAACGCGACGCATGACCGGCAAGCGCGAGGGCATCGACGCCCGGCCGCTGGCCTCGTTGTCGCCAGCGAGCGTCAACGGTGCGCTGGCCGATGCCTGGTTCGCGTTGTCGCCGCTGGCCGGCGAGACCATCGACAGGGAGGGCCTGGACGGTCTGCAGCGCTGGATCGACGCGCGCAGCACGCGCATCGACGATCCCTTGGGACTGATCGCCGCGATCGATGCGGTGCGCGTCGATCCTGCCTGCGTCGCCTGCCGCGCGGAGCTGCGCAAGTTGCTGTGGCGACAGATGACGCGACCCGCCGCCGGCATCGCCCGGCGTGCGGCGGGCGATGCGATGGGACGACAGTACCTGGAGCGCCTCGGCGCGCCGCAGGAGGCGCGATGAAGCTGGTGCCCGAGTGGCTGGCGTTGCCCTTGCTGCCGGCCGTGGTGTTGTCGGCCCTGGTGCTGCTGGGCTGGGTCCGGCTGGGCTGGTGGCAATGGCGGGCGCCGGTGGCGCAGCGCTCGCACGCATGGCGGATCGTCGCGCTGGGCGGCCTGCAGGCGCTGGCCGCGCTGCTGTTGTCCCTGGCGCTGTGGCCGCCACAGCGCGAGGCGGCGGCGCAGACCATGACGGTGCTGACGGCGGGTGCCGAGGATGCCGTTGAAGGCGATGCAGCAGGCGATGCGGGCGATGCGGATGAGGCAGGCGGGCCTGCGGGCCTCGTGGTGGCGTTGCCGGAGGCGCAGGCGACGACCGCCATCCGCGTTCCGGATCTGGCCACCGCGCTGCGCCAGTATCCCGGGATCTCGCACCTGCAGGTGCGCGGTGCCGGCATGCGCGAGCGCGATCGTGAGGCCATCGCCGGACGTGCTCTCCCTTACCCGCTCTCGTATCAGGCGCCTCCAGTGCCGGTGGGCGTGGTACGACTGGACCTGCCCGACAGCGTCGTCGCCGGTGCCGAGCTGCGGTTGTCCGGCCAGGTGCACGGCGTGCCGGCAGGCAAGGTCGAATGGCTCGATCCTGCGGGGCGGCGGGTCGACGTCGCCGGACTGGACGCGCAGGGCCGCTTCTCGCTGGACGCGGTCGCATTCGCGGCGGGTCCGGCCGACTACCTGCTGCGGGTGCGCGATGCCTCCGGCGCGATCGTCCAGGACGCGACCATTCCGCTGCTGGTCCATACACCGGCGCTGCCGCGCGTACTGCTGCTGTCGGGTCCGCCGAATCCGGAAACGCGCGCTTTGCGACGCTGGCTCGGCGATGCCGGCATGCCGGTGCATGCGCAGCTGACGCTCGGCGGTGGCATGCAGCTTGGCGACGGCGCAGTGGCGATGACGCCGACCGGTCTGTCGAAGTTCGATGTGCTGGTGGTCGATGCGCGGGCCTGGGAAGGGCTTGGCGAGGGCGGACGCACGCAGGTCATCGCGGCGGTCCGCCAGGGACTGGGCCTGCTGTTGCGCGTCGACCAGCCGCTGTCCGCCGGCGCCTTGCGTCCGCTGCGCACGCCGCGCTTCGTGCCGGGCGCGGGACAGCA
Organism: Luteimonas sp. RIT-PG2_3; assembly: GCF_054902115.1. NCBI lineage: Bacteria > Pseudomonadati > Pseudomonadota > Gammaproteobacteria > Lysobacterales > Lysobacteraceae > Luteimonas > Luteimonas sp. RIT-PG2_3. Next base: position 465,501 of record NZ_JBUBPF010000004.1, read on the forward strand.
GGTGGTGGCCTTGGTATTGCCGCCCGTGCGCGTCGACGACGAGGCCGCGGCACGTGCGCGCATGGGCGTCGGTACGGCGGACGCGCCGTTCGATACGACGATCGCGGCCGAGCCGGTACCAGCACTCGCGCGGCGAGCACTGACCGTCAGCGGCGCCGACGCGGTTGCGTTCGGTCGCGACGTCGAGGGCGCGCCCTGGGGCTGGTGGCGCAGCGAAGGGCAGGGGCGGCTTGCTCTGTGGACGCCGCTGGACAGCTGGCGGCTGCCGTTGGCGGGACGGCCGGACCTGCATGCCGATCTGTGGAACCAGGCCTTGTCGCGCGTCGCGCGTGCGTTGCCGATGTCGTCCCTGCAGGTCGCCGACGATCCCGAGGTCGGCCTGCGCACGACGATCTGCGGCGTCGATGCCGCGATGCAGGTGGTCGCGCCCGAGGGCGCCGGCACGCCCTTGGTGGTCGATCCCGCAACGTCCATGCAGCGATGTGCGGGGTTCTGGCCGACGCAGGCCGGCTGGCATCGTGTGGCATCGCAGGCCCTGCCCGATGCGCCCGGTGACGATGCGTCCACGCCGCGCGGCGTGGACGGTGGCGCTGCCGTCCACTGGTTCCACGTCCGTGCGGCGTCGCCGGTGCCGACCTGGCGAGCAGCGGCGTTGCGCGAGGCCACGCTGGCGCTGGTCTCGCAGGACGATGCCAGGCCGGCATCGACGCAACGCCGCCACCTGCGCGGCCCCTCGTGGCCCTGGCTGCTCGGTTGGCTGCTGGTGGTCGCGCTGCTGTGGTGGACCGAGCGCAGCCAGTGGGGGCGGCGCAGGCCCGTGGAGGCGTAACATCGACGGCCTGGATTCCAGGATCGACATGGAGAGGGCGCAATGGGGACATATTCGGGCGGATGTCACTGTGGTCGGGTCGCGTTCGACCTGCAGGCCGACATCACGGAAGGCCATGACTGCAATTGTTCGATGTGCAGCAAGCGGGGTGGACTGCTCGCGTTCTTCCCGGGCGGGGCGTTCACGCTGAAGACCGACGCGTCTGCCATGCAGACCTATCGTTTCAACAAGCAGCACATCGCCCATCGCTTCTGCACGACCTGCGGCATCGCCGCCTTCAGCGAGGGGACGCACCCGGGGACGGGCGCGCGGATGGTGGCGGTCAACCTGCGTTGTGTCGCCGGCCTGGACCTGTCGACGCTGAAGATCGTGCAGGTCGACGGAGCGAGTTTCTGATGGCGCCGGTCGCGACATGGTGCCGCGCCGCCGCTGGCGTCGCATTGTTGCTGGCGCTGGCTGCGTGCCAGAAGTCGGTCGGGCAGATGGAGGAGATGTCCGGCGCGATGTCGGCGGCCGCGCCGGCAGCGGCCGATGGTGGCGGCAATCCGCTGCAGTCGATGCTGGCCTACGAACACAGTGTCGACATCCAGTTGCCGGCCGAGCGCATCTCCACGCGTCTGCAGGACGTGCGCCAGCTGTGCGAGACGGCGAAATTCGGCGCCTGCGTCGTGCTGAACGTGCAGGACAGCGGCGGCGACCGCCCCAGCGCATCGATCAGCATGCGCATGGTGCCGGCAGCGATCGAACCGACGATCACCGCCGCCGGCAACGATGGCACGCTGGGCAGCCGCCGTTCGCATGCGGAGGATCTCGCGGTGGTGGTCGGCGACAACCGCATGCTGCAGGCGCGGCTGCAGAAGGAGCACGCACGCCTCAGCGAATTCCAGCAGCGTCGCGACCTGGCCGTGGCCGACATGATCGCGCTATCGCGGCAGATTGCCGAGACCGAGGCGCAGCTGGAAGGCGCGCAGCGCGAGGCCGCGCAGCACCAGCGCAGGATCGCGACGCAGCTGCTGACGATCTCGTTGTCGCCGCCGGGCGGCGAAGCCGGACGCAGCGAGATCGGCCAGGCCTTCAGCGACTTCGGCGAAGTGCTGTCGCTGTCGACAGCCTGGCTGATCCGCGCGGTCGCGGTGCTGTTGCCGATCTCGATCGCATTGTGGCTGCTGCTGTCGCTCGTGCGCTGGCTGCGCAGGCGTCGTCTCGCCAGGGCCGCGCGTCAAGGCTGAGCACAGGCGACGCTGGCCAGCCGCCCCGGAGAACCTGCTCACGACAGATCGTGAACAGGTTCTGAGAGGCAAGTACCGCTTGGCTGATCTGCAGCGGACGCAATGGTCATCAGCACGGGGTTGCCGCGATGCCAGCCCTGTTGCAGACTCGGGGACATCCTCTGGATGGGTGCTCCCGGCTGCAGGCGTGCTGCTGCCGACGCACAGGTCTGCAGGCATGCGGCAACGCCGCGCCCGCAGTCGCGGATCGCATCCTTCCCGCCGGCCCGTCGCCATCCGGCTATGGGCGCCCTCGTGCATGGCCTTCACGGCGTGCTGCATGAAAAAATGGAACCTGCAGATGACCTCACGACGCGACTGCCTGAAATTGAGCCTCGGCGCCGGCCTTGCGCTCGCGCTGCCGCATGCTTCATTGCTGGCGGTGGCCCGCCAGCCGCTGCTGACGCGCGCGATTCCGTCCAGCGGCGAGCAGATCCCGCTGGTCGGCCTCGGCAGTTCGGCGACGTTCTCGCAGGTCGCACGCAGCGAGGATGTCAGCGCGCTGCGCGACGTGCTGCAGGCCTTGATCGCCGAGGGTGGCAAGGTCTTCGATACCGCGCCCAGCTACGGCGCATCCGAGGAAGTCGCCGGGCGCATCGCCGGCGAGCTTGGCATCACCGAGCAGGTGTTCTGGGCGACCAAGGTCAATGTCGCCGGCCGTGGCGACGATGCCAAAGCGGATCCTGCGCAGGCGCGCGAACAGATCGAGACCTCGTTCAAGCGCATCGGCAAATCCAAGCTCGACCTGGTCCAGGTGCACAACCTTGGCGATGTCCCGACCCAGTTGGGCATCCTGCAGCAGTTGAAGCAGGAAGGCCGCGTGCGCTATGTCGGCGTGACCTCGACCAGCAAGCCGGCGTATCCGAAGCTGATCGAGGTCATGCGCAACGAGCGCATCGATTTCATCGGTGTCGACTACGCGATCGACAACCGCGACGTCGAAGAGACGATCCTGCCCTTGGCCGCCGAGCGCGGCATCGGCGTGCTGGTCTATGTCCCGTTCGGGCGCACGCGCCTGTGGAGCCGCGTCGGCGATCGCAAGGTGCCCGAGTGGGCCAGAGAGTTCGACGCCACCACTTGGGGGCAGTTCTTCATCAAGTTCGTCGCCTCGCATCCGGCGGTGACCTGCGTGACCCCGGCGACCAGCCGGGCCAGTAACCTGATCGACAACCTGGGTGCGGGACGCGGCCGCTTGCCGGACCAGGCGCAGCGCCAGCGCATGATCGAACTGGTCGAGGGCCTGCCCGCCGCCTGAGCGTGCCATGGCCTGGTGCGGCGCGGGGATGTCACCGTTGCCCGGTACCGGTGCGGGCCGCCTGCTCGGCCTGCTTGCCTGACCGGCGTGCTTCGCCCGCTGGCATGATCCCTTGACGTGACCGCTCGCGTGGCCCGCTCAGGCGGTCAGCGGCGACATCCTGGCATTGGCGGCGCGATCGAGGGCGTGTGCGACTGCGAGATCGAGCATCCGCGGCGCGATGTAGCTGCGATGCACGCGCTCGATCGCGGCCATGTAGGCACGGCCGAAACGGTTGTGGCACTGCACGCGGGTGCCGAGGCTGATGCGGACACCGCCGTCGTCGCCGATACGGACCGCGACGCAGGACCGAAAGCGCAGGTGGCGGTCGTCGGCGCCGAGCACGACCTGGGCATGACGCCGGTCGTGGGCGTGCGACTGGGCCAGGACCGGATAGCGACCGGCGAACGTCGAACGGGTGTCGCTCGACAACGGCTGGGTCGACAGCAGCGACGAGACCGGACAGCCCAGCGGCGACGTACGCAGCCGCAGCGGCCTGACCAGCAGGTTGCGCAGTTGCATCAGCCACGACACGCCGGTCGGCCGATTGACCAGGAAGCCTTCGAGCACGTCGGCGAGCAGGCGGGCCGCACCCACGCCGCGCAGCGAGGCATCGTGCAGGTCGACGGCAAAGGTGTCCTCGTGGTCGAAGCCTGCGTCGAGCTGGGTCGCCAGCAGCGAATCGGCCGGCACGCCGTCCATCGCGGTCGCGCGCTGCGAAGGCCGATGCGCGACGAAGGCCGGGGCTGCACCGGTCGGCGCCAGGGCGCTGCGGCACGCACCCGCCACGCGCCGGACGGCCGCACAGCCGCGTGCGGCCCAGGATCGTGGCGCCGCCTGCAGCATCAGCGTCGTGGTCGGGACCTGGCGCGCCTCGATCGGCCGTTGCGCCAGCAAGGCCAGCACCTGTTTGGGCAGCAAATCGGTCAGGTCGGGGATGCTGGCCTCGTCGCGAGCGATCGCCGCGCGTTGCGCCGGATCGGCGATGCCGCCCAGTTCATCGGTATGGCACGAGATGGCGAAGAACACCGGATGCGGGCGATCGCGTCGCAGCGGTGCGAACTGGTGCCAGGTGTCGCCGCCGAAGCGGACCGTGAACAGGCTGTCCGCGGGGATGTCGACGTGATGCAGCGCGTCGAAGAAGGCAGCAGGATCGTGTTCGATCTGCGCCGTCGATGCGGTCGAGAAACGCAGCTGCGCGCCACCGCTGCCGGAGATCGCGGTGAACACGCGATGGCCGGCATGGCGATGGAAGGGATGGCCCTGGCGGTCGACGGCAAAGGTATAGACCGAGGTGGCGTCGCCCTGGGCGAGGTTGATGCCCAGCAGCTTGGCCGAGGGTTCGTCGAGCGCATCGATATAGGTCGCGTGGCCGCGTTGCTGCCGGCAGGCATCGGCGAACAGGCGGTCGCCAGCGCCAATGCCCAGTTGCGCCAGCAGGCAGACTTCGACCGGCAGGCCGCCGGCGTGCGAGCGCAGGCGGGCGGTCGGGAAGCCGGTGGTCATCAGGTCGGGCAGGGAGATCGACATCGACATGCTCAGCGCCCGGTGCCGGCCTTGGCGCGCTTGCGCGCCTCGCGCTTCAGCGGACCCGCGTTGGGACAGATCTCGAAGGCGAAGCCGGTCAGCGAGTTGACCAGGTTGTCGGGCTTGAGCCGGTAATGGATGAACTGGCCGCGGCGCTCGCCGAGGATCAGGCCAGCGTCTTCCAGCACCGACAGATGCCGTGAAATCGCGGGCGCGCTCATCGCGAAACGGCTGGCGATGTCGCCGGCGGTCAGTTCCTGCGCCGACAGGTAGGCCAGGATCTCGCGGCGTGGGCGCGAGGCGAGGGCTTCGAAAACCCTGTCGATGCTCATGGCGGAGGCTCCAGTGGCGGCGGATCTTCGGACGGCTGATCTGCAGGCGGGGAGCCTGCAGAAGGCTTAGGCGGATAGAAACTTAACTAATTAACTCATTCGTTAAATTAAGGATCGCGCCAGTTGCTGTCAAGTTCCGTACATCGCGGCGCCTGCATGCGGCGCGCCAAGCGGTGCGGACGCTGCGTGCGGGCGATCACGCAACCGACATCGATCGGCGCTAGAGTGAAGCCATGACCACGACCGCATCCCCGACCGTGTTGCTGCGTCCGCTCGAACGCAGCGACCTGAGCTTTGTCCACCAGCTCAACAACAACCGCAACGTCATGGGCTACTGGTTCGAGGAGCCCTACGAGTCCTTCGACGAACTCGAGGAACTGTTCCGCAAGCACATCCACGACCAGAGCGAGCGTCGCTTCATCGTCGAGGATGCCGCCGGCGAACGCGCGGGCCTGGTCGAGCTGGTCGAGATCAACCACATGCACCGGCGCGCCGAGTTCCTGCTGATGATCTCGCCGGCCCAGCAGGGGCGCGGTTATGGACGCGCGGCGACACGGCTGGCGATCAGCTATGCCTTTCGCGTGCTGAACCTCTACAAGCTCTACCTGGTGGTCGACGTCGACAACGCACACGCGATCCGCATCTATGAAGGCTGCGGCTTCCAGCGCGAAGGCGTGCTGGTCGACGAGTTCTTCAGCGACGGCCGCTACCACAGCGCCATCCGGATGTGCCTGTTCCAGCCGCAGGTGCTGGAACAGAAGATTGGCTGAGCGTCCTCAGCGCAGGTTCGCGCGCACTCAGGGCTTGGGTGTGCGCGTTGGCACGCTGATGTTGCACAGGTCGATCTGGCCGGCCGGGCGCTTGTACCAGTCGTCGCGGCGGTTGCGGCGCGATTCGATGACCGCATCGAACAATGGCGTGTCGGTGCGCAGTACTTCGAGTGCGACGCGTTCGCTTTCCGGGAGTGAGGATGCGAGCGTGATCGCCTTGATCGGCGTGCGCTGCGCCGGATCTTCGTAGAAGCCGAGCGGGCCGGTGCCGCGCGGCAATGCGCTCAGCAGTTCGATGCCCTGCACGACGCGGCCGACCTGGGTGATGTTGCGGTCAAGCTGGCGCGGCGATTGCCCGGTGACGACATACAGCTCGGTGCCGTTGCTGGAATCGGCCGCGGTGTCGCGGCCCGCGCCCAGCGTGCCGTAACAGTGCGCCATCCAGGCCGTGCCGGTCGCGCTGTCGCGCGCGGCCGGAAAGCCGTCGGCAAATCCGGTCTGTGCGGCCCAGCCATCGCGGTCGGGTAGCCGGTGGAAGGGCAGGCCGCTGGCCGGACGTTCAAACTCCGCGGGCAGGGTCGCCCTGGCCTTGCCGATCGGACGCGGGGCTTGGCCCTCTTCGGTGAGATCGCCGAACTGGACGACGAAATTGTCCTGCGAGCGGTACAGCGTCAGTCCGTTCCAGAAGCCTTCGCGCGCCAGCGTACGGATGTTGTCGACATGCGCAGGCGCGAACTGCGGCGCCAGCTCGATGACGACGCGGCCGCCGGCGACATCCAGGTACAGGGTGTTGTCGGGATCCAGATTGCGCCAGTCCGAGGGCTGCGAGGCATCGAGCAGTTCCTGCGTCGACTTCGGCTTGGCGGCGGTGTCCTGCGTGGCCTGCGCGGCGAGGCCGCCGCTGGCGATGGACAGCGTGGCCAGCATGCCGAGCAGCAGCGGGGCAGGCAGCGCGGTGCGCGGCGGGGCGCCCAGGTCGGGACGCGTAGGGGAGCAGGCGGACATGGCGGTTCCTGGCGGGCGGTTGACCCGATTGTGGCCCAGCCAGGCGGCAGAGTGACTACCGGCACATTCGCTATAGCGAAGTGAACACTAGTATCTCGTCCATGGGCCGGACGCCGGCCAGGAGGCCATCATGGCGGTCGCGACCACAGACAGATCCGGAGACGTGCCCGAGGACATGCGCGGCGCCGTGCCGGGGAGCGAGCAGGACGACGAGCTCCGGCAGTCGTTGCGCAAGTTCCAGAAGGAGCTCAGCGCCGGTACCGTATCGCTGGTGCTGCTGGCGGTGGTGGCCGAGGCTCGTGCGCCGATGTACGGCTACCAGATCGCCAAGCAGCTCGAGCACTTCGGCGACGGCGTGCTGTCGGGCAAGCAGAGCGCGTTGTATCCGGTGCTGCGCAACCTGGGGGCGGCGGGATTGCTCGACAGCCATGTCGAGCCTTCCGATGCCGGCCCGCCGCGCAAGTACTACCGCATCACCCGCACTGGCCAGGATGTCCTGGCGCAGTGGAGCGCGGCCTGGTCCGCGACCCGAGATTCCGTCGATTCCGTCCTGAGGGGGATGAAGCCATGACCACCGAACGCCTGCCCACCACGATCCCGGAATACCTCAAGCACCTGCGCCGTTCGCTGGCCGGTGCCGACGCCGCGCTGGTGCAGGATGCCCTGTACGACGCCGAGGAATACCTGCGCTCCGAACTGGCCGAGAATCCCGGACGCAGCGAGGCCGAGGTCATCGCGGCGGTGGCGTCCAGCTACGGCGCGCCCGATGAAGTGGCTGACATCTACCGCGACACCGAGGTCAAGGTGCAGACCGCGCTGCGGCCGCCGGCACCGAAGGCGCGGCGTTCGGCGCTGGGGCAGTTCTTCGGCGTGATCGCCGACCCGCGTACCTACGGCGCGTTGTTCTACATGCTGCTGTCGCTGGCGACCGGCATCTTCTACTTCACTTGGGTGGTGACCGGCATCTCGATGTCGGCCGGACTGGCGGTGCTGATCATCGGCATCCCATTCGTGATCCTGTTCTTCGGTTCCGTGCGCGTGCTGGCGCTGGTCGAAGGCCGGTTGGTCGAAGTGATGCTGGGCGAACGCATGCCGCGCAGGCCGCTGTACACCGAACGCGGACGCTCGATCTGGCAGCGCATCGGCGACATGTTCACCGATCCGCGTACCTGGAGCACGCTGCTGTACATGGTGCTGTTGCTGCCGCTGGGCGTCGCCTACTTCACGATCGTCGTGGCCGGCCTGGCGACCGCGCTGTCGTTGATCGCGTTGCCGATCGGGCTGCTGTTCGGTGCAGGCGACCTGTTGTTCATCGAAGGCCTGCAGTTGAACGCCGATATCCAGCCCTGGGCCTGGCCGTTCGCGGTGGTCGGCGGGGTGGTGCTGCTGTTCGTGACCCTGCACGTCGCCCGCCTGGTCGGACGCATGCACGGCCTGCTGGCCAAGCACCTGCTGGTCAAGAGTGTGTAGGAGCACCCGCGGGCGCGATGCCTTGCCGCGATGCGGTATTACGCGCACTGATCCCGGCCATGGCCGGGATCAGTGGGGGAGACGTCAGCGGCGCTTGCGGGCCGTGGTCTTGCCGGCGGTGGCGTTTTTCGAAGGCGCTTTCAGGGTCCCTGTCTTCTTCGTAACGACTTTTTTTGCGGCTGTCTTCTTGGTCGTGGCCTTCTTCGGTGCCGCCTTCGCAGCCGGCGTCACGGCACGCGACTTCGCCGCAGACTTCGCCACGCCCGCCTTCGGCTTGACCGCAGCCGCCGCGCGCTTCTTCGCGGGCTTTGCACGCTTGCCGGCGGCCGTGTCGTCGACCTCGTGGCCAGCGTTGGCGGCGATGAAATCGCGTACCTGCGGGTAGACCTGTTCGCGCCAGCGACGGCCGCTGAAGATGCCGTAGTGGCCCGCGCCCTTGACGGTCAGGTGCTGGCGCTGGCGTTCGTCGATGCCGGTGCACAGCTTGTGCGCGGCGCGCGTCTGGCCGGCGCCGGAGATGTCGTCGAGTTCGCCTTCGATCGTCAGCAGTGCGGTGCCGCGGATCGCCGCCGGGCGCACGCGCTCGCCGTTGACGTCCCACAGGCCCTTCGGCAGCAGGTGCTCCTGGAACACCACGCGCACGGTCTGCAAGTAATACTCGGCTGGCATGTCGAGCACGGCGTTGTACTCGTCGTAGAAACGGCGGTGCGAATCGGCGTCGTCGAGGTCGCCCTTGACCAGGTCCTGGTAGAAATCCCAGTGCGACATGAAATGGCGCTCGGGATTCATCGCCATGAAGCCGGTGTGCTGCAGGAAGCCCGGATACACCTTGCGGCCAGCACCGGGGTAGTTCTGCGGCACCGGATGGATCAGGTTGTTCTCGAACCACCACAGCGGCTTCTCGACCGCCAGATTGTTGACCGAGGTCGGCGATTCGCGGGTATCAATCGGACCGCCCATCATCACCAGCGAACGCGGCGTCGCTTCGCCGCGCGCGGCCATCAACGAAACCGCCGCGAGCACCGGCACCGTCGGCTGGCAGACGCTGATGACATGCAGGTCGCTGGCACCGATGGTGCGGATGAACTCCTGCACGTAGCCGACGTAGTCGTCGAGCGTGAACTCGCCTTCCGTCTTGGGCACCATGCGCGCGTCGACCCAGTCGGTGATGTAGACCTTGTGGTCGCGCAGCAGTGTCTTGACGGTATCGCGCAGCAGCGTCGCGTGGTGGCCCGACAGCGGCGCGACCACCAGGACCGAAGGCTGTCCGCGCATTTCGGTGATGGTGTCGGTGTCGTCGGTGAAGCGCTTGAAGCGCAGCAGGCGGCAGAAGGGCTTGGACACCACCTCTTTCTGCACGACCGGATAGGCGCTGCCATCCCAGCTGATCGAGTGGATGTCGAACGCGGGCTTTTCGTAATCCTTGCCGATCCGGTGCAGCAGTTCATTGCTGGCGGCGATGCGTTCCGCGCCGGGCAGTGACGACAGCCAACTGCTGGAGGCGGAGAACGCTTTCGCGTTGGCCTGCGCCCAATAGGTGAGGGGTGCCATCCAGGCGCGGTTGAGTTCATGGAGCTGATACAGGAACATCGGCGTCCTTCTGGCGGTTGCTGCGGCGCAGCATACCGTATCGATCCGGAAGCGGGGTTAAGCCCGGCGCGGGCGCCTGGCCGGTGCCTGTTCAGGAAGTTCAAGGGCGGTCGCCCCCTCGGCCAGCGCAGCCGAGAGCCAGCAGTGGGAGCCCAGGGCATGCAGCCCGGCGGCCTGGAAGCGGCGGCGGTAGAAGCTGCCGGGACGGGCGATGAACCCGTCCTCGTCGCCCTCGGCGGCATCCTCGCGCGCGAACACTTCCAGGAAGGCGACGCCGGCGCAGAGTTCGGCCAGGCCGGGCAGGCCGCGGTCGATGTCGCGCGTGGGCAGGTAATGCAGCACGTCGCTGCAGACCAGCAGGTCGACCGGCGCGCAGGGGCGCAGGTCGCCGAACTCGGCCAGGCGGGCCAGGTGCAGGTTGCGGCGCGCGCCGTAGCGGGCGATCGCATATTCGCTGGAGTCGAAGCCGAGATAGTGCAGCCGGGGTCGCAGCTTCAACAATGGTGCCCGCCAGGCGCCTTCGCCGCAGCCGATGTCGAGCACGCTGCGGATCGGGCGCTCGAGATGGTATTCGGCCGTCGCCACGGCAAGGGCGACCTTGCGCGCGAGCCGCTGCGTGCCGCCGATGCCGCCGTCGCGGTACCAGCGGTCGAAGTAGGCGCGATCGTATTGCTTGTCCATGGCCAGGGCATCGGTCCGCGAAGTGAGGCGGGCATTGTAGGTCGACGCGATGCGTCTGCCTCCCATGGTGCGCGCATGTGTCGCGGCGGCACGCGGAGGGCGCATGCGATGATAGCGGCGGATGCAAGCCAGCCTGCCCTCGCGTCCGGCCATCTGGCCACGGCAGTCCGTTCACGGCAGCCGACCGCCGCGGCCGGCGCACCGCATCCTCATCAATGCAGCCGCATTACCTATCCGCATCACCCAACAGGAGCCAGCCGAATGCAAGCCTATCTGTGGATCAAGACCGCGCACCTCGTATTCGTCATGGCGTGGGTCGCCGCGGCGTTCTACCTGCCGCGGATCCTGATCAACCTGGTCGAGGCCGGCGACGTGCCGCAGGTCCGCGACCGGCTGGTGTTGATGGGGCGGCGACTGTATCGCTTCGGCCATGTGATGGCGGGCCTGGCCATCGTGCTTGGACTGGTGTTGTGGATGGGCTATCGCGTCCTGCCGGACTTCCCGACGATGGTCGGTGGCGGCTGGTTGCACGCCAAGCTGACGCTGGTGGCGTTGCTGTTCGCGCATTACATCGTGGCCGGACGTTGGGTCAAAGGCGCTGCGCAGGGGCGTCGCCTGCCGGCCACGCGCTCGCTGCGCTGGTTCAACGAGATCCCGGTGCTGCTGCTGATCGGCGTGGTCTACCTGGTGCTGGCCAAGCCGTTCTGAACTGGCGCGTGCGGGACAGCCTGCTTCTGTGGGAGCGCCGACAGGCGCGATGAGGGGTTCATGGGCAGGCTTTGTCGCGGCCAAGTCCGCTCCCACAGGTCGCCCACAGAAGAGAGCGCCGCTGCTACGAGGGGCTGCGCTGGCGATGCACGTCGTGCGTGGCGACGCCGATCTTACGGTCGGGTAGCGCGAAGAACTGCGGGTTGCGCAGCGTCTGCGCCATGTCCTGTTGACCCGATTCCCAGTGCTCGCGCAATGGAATGTGGCCGAAGGCGTAGTCCTTGTGGTCGCGTTCGTGCGACTTGCTCTGGTAGATCAGGTGGACGATGTTGAACACGCGGTCGTCGAGGTAGGGCGCGAATGCGTCCTGCAATTGCGCGGGCAGCTTGCCGTCCGGCAGGTGCTCGATCAGTTCCTTCAACGACGTGCGCAGCTGCTGCGCCATCTCCACCATCCGCGTGCCGTGGCGGGTGCGGCTGGAGAAGCGGATGTCCTTCATCCGTTCCATGACGTCCATCATCGTGCGTGGCGGTTCGCCGCGCGCGCTCCACAGGTCGACCTGGAACGCCAGGGTGTCCTCGTGCGGATGGCACTCCAGCAGGTATTCCAGCGGCGTGTTGGAGACGATGCCGCCGTCCCAGTAATGCTCGCCTTCGATCTCGATCGCGGGGAACGCTGGCGGCAAAGCGCCGGACGCGAGGATGTGCTCGACGCGGATCCTGTCGCTGGCACTGTCGAAGTAGCGGAAGTTGCCGCGCTGGATGTTGGTGGCGCCGACGGTCAGCCGGACCGAGTGGTCGCGGTTGATACGGTCGAAGTCGACGAAGCGTTCCAGCGTGCCGCGCAATGCCGAGGTGTCGTAGAAGCTGATGGCCTGCGGGCTGCCGTCGTCGAGCAGGAATGGCGAGACCATGCGCGGTTCGAAGAAGCCGCGCTGGCCCTGCAGCAGCGCGCCGAGCGCGCCCATGCCGCGCGCCCAGGCCAGCAGGTTGGGGTCTTCCGGCATGCCGGCGACCAGGGCGCGGATCGCGACCGCCGGCCACGCCAGCGAGGGCCCGGGATCGGAAATCAGGTCCCAGAATCCGCGCAGCCGGTCCAGCCGGTCCTCGACTGGATTGCCGGCCAGGATCGCCGCGTTGATCGCGCCGATCGAGATGCCTGAGAACCAGTTGGGGCGGACGCCGGCCTCATGCAGCGCCTCGTAGACGCCGCACTGGTAACCGCCGAGCGCGCCGCCTCCCTGCAACACCAAGGCGACGGTGGGATAGCGCGCGATCCGGCGCGCGACCGCGTTGTCGGCTGCCGCGCCTGCGTCCTTCATCGCGGGCCCTTGGTCACGGCGCCCGTCGCTGCCATCGCTGCCATCACTGCATGTACCAGCCATGGCTGACAACGATGCTCTGTCCGGTCAATGCATTGGATTCGAACGCGGCCAGCATCAGCGCGATGTTGGCGACGTCGTCGACGGTGGTGAACTCGCCGTCCACGGTCTCCTTGAGCATGACGTTGCGGATGACCTCGTCCTCGCTGATGCCCAGTTCCTTGGCCTGTTCGGGAATCTGCTTCTCGACCAGCGGCGTGCGCACGAAGCCGGGGCAGATCACGTTGGCGCGCACGCCGTACTCGGCGGCTTCCTTGGCGACGGTCCGGGCCAGGCCGAGCAGGCCGTGCTTGGCGGTGACATACGGCGCCTTGAGCTTGGAGGCAACATGCGAGTGCGCCGAGCCCATGTAGATGATCGCGCCCCCCTTGCGCCGCTTCTCCATGTCGCGCAGGCATTCGCGCGTGGTCAGGAAGGCGCCATCGAGATGGATCGCCAGCATCTTCTTCCAGTCGGCGAGGCTGAAGTCGGTGATCTTGTTGACGATCTGGATGCCGGCATTCGATACCAGCACGTCGACCTGGCCGTAGTGCGCGACCGCCTGCGCGATGCCGGCGACGACCTGGGCCTCGTCGGTCACGTCCATCGCCACCGCCAGCGCATCGCCGCCGCCGTCGCGGGCCGACTGCGCGGCCGCTTCGGCGGCATCGAGTTTGAGGTCGGCGATGACGACCTTGCCGCCGGCCGTGGCATACACCTCGGCGATCCGCTTGCCCAGGCCACTGGCCGCGCCGGTGACCACGCAGACCTTGCCGTCGAGTCGGTTCATCGTGTTGCTCCTTGGGGGGAGCGGACAGCTTAACGCCGTGGCGATGACGTCGCCTTGACGACCGGGCCGGACCCGGGCGCCTGGACAGCTGTCATTCCTCTGCCGGGGCTCCGGTACGACGGGCGGCCTGCGCTGCGGGCGCCACGACCGGCAGGTCGACCGGCACGCCGTCGGCATTGCACAGGTGCTGCGCGCACAGCTGCCGGCGCAGGCGCGGCGTGGCCTGGACGATGACGTGATAGATGACGTTCTGCTCGATGCTGCCGCGCATGGCGTCGCTGCCGGGGCCGATCGCCCAGACGCCGACATCGTCGCCGCCATGCGATTCGGACTTCATCGGCACCAGCGCTTCCTGCATGAAGTCGGGATGCTCGGTGTCGACGGCGCTGAGGTCGGGGCGACCCGTCGAGGATTCGAAGGTGCTGGGCTTGTGGAAATGGGTCTTGGGCCCGGCCGGCTGCTGGTTGCTGGCGCCAGTGTAGCCGGGACCGTTGGCGTAGCTGAGCGTGGTGTAGGGCAGGCCGGTGGCATCGAGCGCGTACTTGCCGGTCGGCTCGTCCTCGCTGACCGCGCCGCGCACCTTGCCCAGGATCGGGTTGCCGCGCGTGGGATAGCCGACCAGGTTCAGCGTGTGCGAATGGTCGGCGGTGACCACGATCAGGGTGTCCCCGGTCGACGTGGCGTCGACCGCGGCCTGCACCGCGCGCGACAGCGAGATGGTCTCGTCGAGCGCCCTGAAGGCGTTGCCCTCGTGGTTGGCGTGGTCGATGCGGCCGCCTTCGACCAGCAGCACATAGCCGTGGCCGCCCTGCGACAAGCGCTCGATCGCGCTGCGCGTCATCTCGGCCAGGTCCGGTTCGCCGTCTTCGCTGCGGTTGCGGTCGTGTTCGAACTGCATGTGGTCGTACTCGAACAGGCCCAGGACCGGCGCCGCGACCGGCGCGGCGCGGAACTGGCGGCTGTTCCAGGCCACGTGGCCATCGGGATGGGCCTGGAGCCACTCCGCCGTCAGGTCGCGGCCGTCGAGGCGCTTGCCGACTTTGTCGTCCTGCTCCGGATCACGCTGCCCCACCGGCAGGAATTCGGAGCGGCCGCCGCCGAGCAGGACCGTCGGGCCCTTGCCGGGCGCGAAGTCGAGCAACTGCTGGGCGATGTCGCGGCATCCCTGTTCGCGCGCGGCGGCCGGCAGGTCGGCGTCGTTCTCCCAGTTGCGGTCGGGCGCATGCGCGTAGACCGCTGCGGGCGTGGCATGGGTCAGCCGTGCGGTGGTGACGATGCCGGTCGCCATGCCGGCATCGCTGGCCAGTCGCAGCCAGGACTGCAGGTGCCGCTGCTGGCTGGCGGCGCAGTCGTCGCGCCGGCTCGCGGAGACGCCGATCGCGCCCATGTGCGATTTCACGCCGGTGGCGATCGCCGTCATCGTGCCGGCCGAGTCCGGGGTCTGCGAGTTGGTGTTGTAGGTGCGGCTGAGCGCGGTATGCGGGAAACGCTCCCACGACAGCTGGGTCTCTTCGCCCGGCTGGCCGTCGCGCTGGCCGGCAAGAATGCGTGCCGCGGCGACCGTGGTCAGGCTCATGCCGTCGCCGAGGAACACGATGACGTTCTTCGCCTTGCCCTGCATGGCGCCGTTGCCGGCCGCGCGTGCGGCGCCGCTGCGGTACCACCACTGCGGGGTTTCGCCCGCTGGACGCTGGATCGCCGGCACGTCCACGACCGGTGTCGCCGGTGCGTGAGGCGATGCGGATCCGGCCGTCGATGCCGGTCCCGAGGCGCAGGCGACCAGC